>JBDSLU010000414.1:0-5433 GCA_039916225.1 Vicinamibacteraceae bacterium | reverse complement strand
CCGCGCCGGGCGCTGGGCAGGACGCCCAGATGCGGCGTGATGCCGAGGACGTCGAAGTAGGCCGCTCCGAACGCGATAGCGTCGACCCGAGTCGCCTCGCGACCATGGCCGGAACCGATGCGCTCGTGGAAGTAGGGCGCGACGGCTTCAATCTCGTCCCGCGTCCCCTGGGCCAGGCGTTCGAGCGTGATGTAGTTGTCGACGAGGCGATAGGGCAGCGCGTCCGGCGAGCCGGCATAGAGCCGGCGCGCGCGCGACGGGTCGTCGACGTGAGTCGGCGGGCGCAGCAGGAGACGGTCGAGCGCGTCGAGCAGGACCACCGTGCTGCCGACGCCAATCGTGAGCACGGCGATGGCGGCGAAGGCCGTGCCGCGGTCGCGCAGGAGCGCGCGCCACGCGAAGCGGACATCCTGTGTGAACGCATCGATCCCCGGCAGTACGCGCGTGTCCCGGAACGCTTCACGCGTCTGCGTGGCGCCGCCGAATGCGCGGCGCGCCGCGAGCCGCGCCTCGGCGTCCGAGAGACCGCGCCGGCGGTGCTCGTCCGCCAGCAGCTCGAGGTGTGTCTCCAGCTCCTCGCGGAGGCCGTCCTCGCGCCGGCGGCCGGTCAACGTACCGAGCAGGCGCGTGAGCCAGACGCGAAGGGCAGTCACGGCTCCGACTCCGGCTCCAGCATCCGCGCCATCATGTCGACGGTCCGGGTCCAGAGCGCCGCTTCCGCGGCCAGCTGCTTCTGGCCGGCCTTGGTCAGGCTGTAGAAGCGGGCGCGGCGGTTGTTCTCGCTCGTGCCCCACTCGCTGGCGATCCAACCCTTCTGCTCGAGGCGCAGCAGGGCGGGGTAGATGGTCCCCTGATTGAGCTCCAGGGCGCCGGCCGCCACCTGTTCGATGCGGCGGGCGATACCGTAACCGTGCTGCGGCCCTAGCGAAGCCAGGGTTTTCAGCACCATGAGATCGAGCGTGCCGTAGGGCACTTCGGCAGCGGGCGGCGGGCTCATCGCAGCGCTCCTGTGTTGATAGGCAACAGGAGCATCGCGCCTTTCCTGTGGATTGTCAACAGGAAAGAACTGCACTCGATCGGCCTTGGCTCAGAGCCGGGCTCAGAGCCGGGCTCAGAGCTCAGCTCAGAGCTGGGCTCTGAAGGTGGCAGAAACAGCTACGACTTGGGGCTGACGATCAAAAGCGGGGTCTTGGAGCGGTGGCGGACGTAGTTGATCGTGCTGCCGAACAGGATGTCGCCGATCAGGCGATGGCCGTGGGTGGTCATCGCGATCAGGTCGCACTGCGACTCCTCGGACAATCGCAGGATCTCGCGCGGCGGATCGCCGAGGGCGAGCACCGACGACACGGTGAGGCCGTGCTGCTCGCGCATCAGCGCGGCGGTGCGTTCGAGGTAGGCGCGGTCCTCGCGCATCTCCTCCGATTCGGCCAGCTTCAGCCGATCGTAGTTGCGCGCCGCCCAGCCGTCGGCGACGTGGACGAGCAGGAGCTCGGCGTTCGTCAGCCCCGCCAGCGTCGCGATGTGCGGCAGCAGCGATTCGTCGGCCTTGGTGTGATCGAGAGCGACCAGGATGCGTCGATACATGTCGCGACTCCAGCCGCTAGGGGCCCGTGGTGAAAGTGGCGCGTCGCACCGAGACGGGCGAGGCGCCCGCCGATCCAGGCGCGAGGAGAGAGAATATCGGGAATCTGTAAAGCCGCGTCGTCACGCGGCTTTCGCTCGACGGCTCCGGACTGCGTCCTCGCCGTTCGAGGCGACCGACGAGCAACGCCGAGCGGCGGGATGCATCGCCCGTCGAATGCAGCGGCACTTTCACCACGGGCTCCTAGGCGCCGTAGATGGCGGCGCGCCACGACTCGGGGATGAACGTGTCGAACAGCAGCTTCACGTTCAGCCCGATGATGATGATCGCGGTCGCGTAGCCCAGCGTCTTGATCCAGACCGGGTTGGCGAAGCGGCCCATCTTGGCCCGCGAGCCGGTGAAGCGCAACAGCGGCCACACTGCGAACCCGAGCTGCATGCTCAGCACGACCTGGCTGGCGACCAGCAGGTCGGTCGTCCGCGCTTCGCCGTAGACGCCGATCACGATCACCGCCGGTATGATCGCGATCAGCCGCGTGATGAGCCGCCGCACCCACGGCCGCATCCGGAAGTTGATGAACCCTTCCATCACGATCTGTCCGGACAGCGTGCCGGTCAGCGTGGAGTTCTGGCCCGAGGCGAGCAGCGCGACCGCGAACAGCGTGCTGGCGACGCCGACTCCGAGCACCGGTGACAGGAGGCGATAGGCGTCCTGAATTTCGGCGACGTCGCCCATGCCGCGTTCGTGGAACGTCGCGGCCGCGACGATCAGGATCGCGGCGTTGACGAACAGCGCACACATGAGCGCGAAGGTGGAATCGATGGTCGCATACTTCACCGCCTCGACCAGCGCCGGCTCGCTGCGCCCGTACCGCCGCGTCTGCACGATCGACGAGTGCAGATAGAGGTTGTGGGGCATCACCGTGGCCCCGATGATCCCGATGGCGACGTAGAGCTGGGCCTGTTCCTTGAACACGCCGGTCGACGGGATGAACCCACCGATGACGGCGCCGAGCTCTGGCTTCGAGAAGATCAGCTCGGCGAGGAAGCAGAGGCCGACGGTTGCCACCAGTGTGAAGACGAGCGCCTCGATGTAGCGGAAGCCCCGGTTCTGCAGATACAGCACCACGAGCACGTCGAACGAGGTGATCAGGCAGCCCCACAGGAGCGGAATCCCGAACAGCAGCTGCAGGCCGATCGCCGATCCGACGACTTCGGCCAGGTCGCAGGCGGCGATGGCGACCTCGGCGAGGACCCAGAGGAACCAGGCGATCGGCCGCGGATAGTGATCGCGGCAGGCCTGGGCCAGATCCCGTCCTGTGACCACGCCCAGCTTGATGCACAAGTGCTGCAGCAGGATGGCCATCAGGTTGGACAACATGATGATCCACAGCAGCGAGTAGCCGAACCGCGCGCCGCCGGCGAGGTCGGTGGCCCAGTTGCCCGGATCCATGTAGCCGACCGCCACCAGAAAACCTGGGCCGGCGAAGGCGAGGAACTTCCGCCAGGGCTTGGCGTCGTGCGGGATGAGGATGCTGCCGTGGACTTCGGGAAGGCTGAGGCCCGACGTCGAACGCCAGGCCGGCGCCTCGAGGGCGGCTGCGGGGGGCGCGACCGGAAGCTCGTCAGCCATTTCGGTCAGTCTGGCACATTAATTTTGATTAGTCAAAAATAGGCGCCATAACGAGAAACAGCAGGCGAGAGGCTCGATTCGCCGAGCGCGGGGGCCGGCGCTGCCGGCGCTCCCGTGCTCAGCCGTCTGCCGCATCGATGTGGGGCAGTTCGTCGATCCTTTACGCCACGGCGGGCGCCCGCAGGCGGGTGATGCAGGCGTCATAGACGAACGCCCCGAGCAGCGCGCCGATCGGCGGCGCCACGATGGGCACCCACCACCAGCCGTTGCCGGCGCGGAAGACCTCGCCGCCCCAGCCAGCCACCGCCGTGAACAGCCGCGGGCCGAGATCCCGGGCCGGGTTGATGGCGTAGCCGGAGTTCATGCCGAAGGTGGCGCCGATGACGAGGACGAGCAGACCCGCGGCGACGGGCACGAGGTGGGGGGGCAGGTTGCCGTTCTTGGCGTCGACGAGGGCGAAGAGCCCGATCAGCAGCAGCGCCGTGCCGACGACTTGATCGACGAAGCCACCGGCGATCGACAGGTACGCTTGGGGATAGGTGGCCCAGATGCCGGCGGTGGCGGTGGGACCGCCGACGGCGCGCAGCCCCCCGTCGAAGGCGTCGAGGGCCTCACGGTAAGTGAGGAAGACGACCGCCGAGGCGAGGAAGGCGCCCACGGTCTGGGCGACGGCAAACGGGATGACCTTACGCAGCGGAAAGTCGCGGAAGACGGCGAACGCCAGCGACACCGCCGGATTGAGGTGCGCCCCCGACACTCCGGCGGACGCGTAGGCGCCGAGCATGACGGCCAGGCCCCAACTGATGTTCACCGAGAGCGATGTCCCGAGCGTGTGATGGCTCAAGACCATCTGCGCCACCGAGCCGGCGCCGAACGCGATGAGCAGAAACGTACCAAGGCATTCCGCGGCGAGCTCGCGGACGAGAGATCGGTCCATGTGTCGTGGCCTCCGCGGAGCATCCTATACGCCCGAGCCTGTTCGCGCTATCGACCCTCATGCCGCTACTGCACGCTGCACCAGGTGCTCGGGCTGCGCCGGCTCGGCGTCGACCCGGTGAAGCTGCAGGCCATGCGCAAGGACGACGCGGCGCTGACGCCGCGCGAGCTGGTCGCGGTCAAGTTCGCGCGCAAGCTGACCGATCGGCCGTCGGGGATGAACGACGAGGATTTCGCCGCGGTGCAGAAGGAGTTCGGCGACGTCGGGGCGCTCGAAGTGGTGCTGCAGACCTGCAACTTCGCCTTCATGAACCGCTTCACCGACGGCCTGCAGCTGCCGTCGGAGGACGAAGCGATCAAGGTCTACCAGGAGACCTACGGCGCCAGTTGGACGCCCGCCACGAGCCAGCAATAGGCGCGGCACGCATGCCGTCGCGCGGGCACCATCCGCGCCGCGGGGGAGTCTCAGCGCAGCTGCGCGGCGGCGTAGTAGAGCGCCGCCGAGGCCATCACGATCGCCGACGTCCACAGCGCGGCGGTCGTGAGCGGCGCCGGCTGCAGGTCTTCGGGCACGCGGCGGTGCCGGAGGTAGACGGCCGCCAGGCCGATCAACGGCAGCATCAGCGCCTGGGCGAGCCCGCCAGCCACCACCATCCGGACCGGTGAGCCGATCGTCCAAAACAGCACGGCCGGAATCGTCGCCAGGATCACCGTGTTGATGTCGCGCCATCGGCCGCGCGCGGCGCCGTCGGCACGCGCGAAGCCGCCGGCCATCCGCACCAGGTCCGCCGTGACGCGGGCGTGCGCCGCAGTCGACGCGAAGATCGTGCCGTAGAGCGTGATCACCGCCCCGGCGTAGAACAGCCACAAGGCCCAGCCGCCGAGCGTGTCGGTGTAGAGCCGCGACAGCGTCACGATCATGTCGCTGGCCTTGGGCACCAGGCCGGCCTTGTGCAGCACGCCGGCGCCGAGCAGGTAGAAGGCCAGTGTCGCCAGCGTGTAAATGACCAGCGAGCAGGCGATGTCGAGGTGCATCACCCGGATCCACCCCCGCGCCCGTGGCAGCCACGCCGCCGATCCGTCGCGCGGCCCGGTGTAGCGGGCGTAGCCCTTCTCGATGCACCAGTAGGGGTACATCACCAGCTCGGTGGCGCCGACGCCGGTGATGCCGAAGACGGCGATGGCTGTAGACAGGCCCGCCTTGGGCAGCTGCAGGGCGAAGCCGTCGGCGAGGTCGCGGCTGGAGACCGCGCCCGGTGTCCACAGCAGGACCGCCGCCGCGC
>JBDSLU010000413.1:0-3858 GCA_039916225.1 Vicinamibacteraceae bacterium | reverse complement strand
GGCCGAAATAATCCCCGGACCCGTCCGGCGGCCGACCGACTACGAGCAGCTCCTGCGATTCATGCGAGCCGTCCCTATGAGGACGGCTTCACCAGGCCGAACTTCTCGACGCGATAGCGGATCTGGTCACGATTGAGCCCGAGTAGAGTGGCCGCGCGGGTCTGATTCTGCCCGCTTCGCTCGAGGGCCTGCACGACCAGGCTGCGTTCGAGCAATTCCAGGTCGACGCCCTCCGGCGGCAGCGCGATCCCGTGCGCACTCTGACGGCGGACGGCCAGGACGGGGAAGTCGTGTGGCTCGAGCCAGGTTCCTTCGGCCAGCAGCATCGCCCGCTCGACGGCGTTTCGCACCTCGCGGATGTTGCCGGGCCAGCCATAAGCGCGCAATTCGCGCATGGCCTCGGGCGACACCCCACGCACGCTCTTGCGGAACTCGCGGTTGAACACATCGATGTAGAAGGTCACCAGCGCCGGCACGTCGTCGACGTGGGCGCGGAGTGGCGGCAGCACGATCGGGAGGACATTGAGCCGGTAGTAGAGATCCTCGCGGAAGTGACCCGTCCGCACCTGCTCCTCGAGATTGCGGTTGGTGGCGGCCACGACCCGCACGTCCACCGTGATGTCGTGCGCCCCGCCGACGCGCTTGAATGTCTTTTCCTCGAGGAAACGGAGCAGCTTGGCCTGCAGGGCGGGCACCATCTCGCCGATCTCGTCGAGGAACACGGTGCCTCCTTCCGCCTGTTCGAACAGGCCTCGCTTCTGCTGCCGGGCGTCGGTGAAGGCGCCGCGCTCGTGCCCGAACAGTTCGCTCTCGAGAAGCGTCTCGGGAATCGCCGAGCAGGTGATGTTCACGAATGGCCGATGGGCGCGGTTGCTGTTGAAGTGCAGCACTTTGGCCGCCAGGTCCTTGCCGGTGCCGCTCTCGCCGGTGAGCAGCACGGTCGACGCCGGGCTCGAGGCGACCTTGCCCAGGAGGTCCCGCAACGCGACCATCACCGGCGACTCGCCGACGATGCGGTCGAACGCGTAGGGCTGCGCCTGGCTGGCCCGCAGCATCCGCACTTCGCGACGCAGTTGCGTCGTCTCCAGTGCCTTGGCCACCGTCAGCGAGATGTCGTCCAGGTTGAAGGGCTTGTTCGCGAAGTGGTAGGCGCCGATCTTCATCGCTCCCACGGCGGTCTCGACGGTCGCGAAGGCCGTCAGGAGAATGACGATGATGTCCGGATCGTGCTCCTTGATCTGGCGCAGGACCGTGACGCCGTCGGTATCCGGGAGCTTGTAGTCGAGCAACACCAGATCGACGCCATCGGCGACGCGGTCGAGGGCCTCCTGGCCGGTCGACGCCTCGACCACCGCGTAGCCATCGGCTCGCAGTCGCTCGGAGAGGGACCAGCGAATCAGCTGCTCGTCGTCCACGACGAGAATGGTGGCACTCGGCATCATGCGACTGAGTATCATCCGAGCACGGCCGACGGCGTGAACGGCGCCCTGGACCAGCCCGCGGCACTCTCCATCGTGCGGGGAGCATTCCGCGCCGCGGGGTTGAGCCTTCGTTTCGGCCTGCCGTCGATGGTACGTGGCACGCGGACCGCATTCGGAACGCGATTTGCACAGTTGGGGGCATGAATATGGTGCGTGTCGTCACGCCGCGACCAGCCTGGGAAGCGACGGCGGTGTCCGTCGCCGACGCCATGCTCAAGGTGCCATGCGGGGCCCGCGTCTTCATCCACGGGGCGGCTGCCACGCCGACGCCGCTGCTCGACGGCCTGGTGGCGCGGCAAGACCTCGACGGCATCACGCTCTATCACCTGCACACATCAGGGCCGGCGCCGTTCGCGACCCCAGAGGCCGCGCCTCGCTTCCGCTCCGTGTCCTTCTTCGTCGGCGAGCAGTTGCGCGGGCCGATCGCCGAGGGCCGCGCCGACTTCATGCCGATCTTCCTGTCGCAGATTCCGGGGCTGTTTTCGACCGGTCGAATCCCGCTGGACGTGGCGCTGGTGCAGCTCTCGCCTCCCGACCAGCACGGGTTGTGCACGCTCGGTACATCGGTGGACGCGGCCCGGGCCGCCGTCGACCATGCGCGCATCGTGATTGCCGAGATCAACGACCAGATGCCGCGCACGCTCGGCGCGACCACGGTGCCGTTGGCGCGTGTCGCGGCCTTCGTCACGTCCAGCCGTCCGCTGCATCAGCACGCGGCTGCGGCCGAAACATCCGTCGACGCACGCATCGGAGAGCTGGTCGCCGGGCTCGTCGATGACGGGGCGACGCTGCAGGTCGGGATCGGCTCGCTGCCGGATGCGGTCCTTCGCCGACTCGGCAACAAGCATCACCTCGGGGTCCACACGGAGATGTTCTCCGACGGCATGGTCGATCTGCACGAGGGCGGCGTCATCACCAACCGCGAGAAGATCGTCCACCCCGGCCGGACCATCACGTCCTTCGTCGCTGGGACACGCCGCCTGTTCGACTTCGTCGACGACAACCCATTGGTCGAGTTCCACCCCTGTGATCGCACCAATGATGTTGCCATCATCCGGAAGAACCCCAAGGTCACGGCGATCAACTCAGCGCTGGAGATCGACTTGACGGGACAGGTGTGCGCCGACTCGATCGGTCGTCGGATTTACTCGGGCATTGGCGGTCAGATGGACTTCATGCACGCCGCGGCGCGCTCGGAGGGCGGTAAGCCGATCATCGCCTTGCCGTCGACCGCCCGCGGCGGGCACCTATCCCGCATCGTGTCGACGTTGACGCCTGGCGCCGGCGTCGTGACGACTCGAGGCCACGTGCACTGGGTGGTGACCGAGTACGGCGCGGTCAACCTGCACGGGCTGACCATTCGCGAACGCGCGGAAGCGCTGACGTCGATCGCGCATCCCGACTTCCGCGCCGAACTGCGGCGCGAGTCGGCACGCCCCTGAGCGTCGCCGCCGTGGCTCGGGGTGTCCGAGGACGCTCGGGCATGCCTTGCGAACGCGCCACCACGACTGGACGACGGGTGGGGGATTCTCCGCGCCGGAGGGGAAAATCCCCCACGACGAGAGGCATTCCGTGGCCACCTGGCACAGAGGCACGCAGCAGGCGACGCCGGCGCCGACCCCGATCCGTCGCCAGAGCGATGCCGGCCTCCGACTTGCAACAGGGTGCGCGGAGGAATGCCATGAAGGTCAATACGATCATGACCGCAGCGGTGAAGAGCTGTCAGGCCCAGACGAACCTGGCGGCGATCGCCGCCATCATGTGGGACAACGACTGCGGCGTGGTACCCGTCGTGGACGAACGAGGCCAGGCCATCGGCATCGTCACCGACCGTGACATCTGCATCGCGCTGGGTACCCGGGACGTCCGCGCCTCGACGCTGACTGCACGGGACGTGATGTCGTCGCCGGTGGTCGGGTGCGTGCCCGAGGACGACTGCATCATCGTCCTCCTCACCATGGTGGAGCATCGCGTCCATCGTCTGCCGGTCCTTGGCCCGAACGCGGTCGTCATCGGCCTCGTCTCGCTCGACGACATCGTGAGGCGAGCGGCGGCCGTGCCCGCCGGCGACCCGCTTCGGCACGGCATCCTCGACGTGCTGGCCGCGATTGGCGGCCACAAGGTGCCCATCCGGGCGCGACTGGCGACCGCGTAGCCGACGCGAAAGGCGACGTAGCGCGGGTCCACCTCGGCGAAGCTCGCCCGGCGTGTGACGTCTCGCTGGAGAGTGTTGGGCGGGCTGCGGGTTAGTGGTGCGCCCGGCAGGATTCGAACCTGCGACCTTTGGCTTCGGAGGCCAACGCTCTAATCCAGCTGAGCTACGGGCGCGTGGGGGGGTGTTGCGGGGCCGACGAGAATTGGTGCGCCCGGAGGGGCT
>JBDSLU010000412.1:0-23965 GCA_039916225.1 Vicinamibacteraceae bacterium | reverse complement strand
GTCTCCGCGGCAACCGCATCGCCGCCGGCGATCGCCTCACGATTCATCGGCCGTCGAACTCCGCGCGCGCCAACCAATAGGCGCGCCGGGAGTTCGACGCCCAGCGTCAACTCCCAACCACCAATCTCCAACGCCCAACCTTGCCTCGAGCCAGTCGGCTTGGCGGTTGGGCGATGGGAGTTCCTTGGGAGATGGAAGTTGGGAGTTGGTCGTTGCGCGCCGTCAGCGCGCCAGACGCGCGGTCATGTAGTCGACAACCTTCACCGGATCCGAGGCGACGGCGACCTGTGCGTTCGCCGGCCGGCCCTTGACCTCGCGCGTCAGGCCGTCCGCTTCGATCACCACGTGCAGCGACTCGAAGCGGGCGATGTCCGGCGCGTAGAGTGCCGCGATCGGCAACAGGTCGAACAGGATCGGCGTGGCGCCCTTCCACGTGTTGGTCTGCATCCAGAGATAGTCGAGGGCCGCCAGGGCGTCGGTCAGCGGCGTGCCGCGCGTGAACAGGCGGACGCGATGCTCCGGCGTCAGCTTCAGGTCGGCCGTCGCGTCGAGCGGGCCGACGAGCAGCGGCACCCCTGACTCGAACACCGTCTTTGCCGCGGCCGCATTCGACTTGATGTTCCATTCGGGCTGCGGCGGCGAGCCTGGCTGACCGCCCCGCCGCACTGCCCCACCCATCAAGGCGATGCGCTTGATCTTGCCGGCGATGCCCGGCGACGACGTGAGCAGCGCGGCGATGTTGGTCAGCTCGCCGACCGCGACGATCGTCAGCTGCCCCGGCCGGGCTTCGATCTGCGACCGCAGGAAGGCGACGCCGCCTTCGGTGTGCAGCGCCGGCGAGGTGAACCCGGTGGCCCACTCGGTCTGCTTGAGGTACTGCGTCGCGGTCGACGTACCGGCGTAGACGGGGATCCGCGCCGCGGCGCCGCCCTCGACAGCGAGCAGCTTGGCGGCCAGTCGCGCGCGGGCCACGGCGTCGCCGGACACGGTCGTCACGCCGAGCAGCTGCAGCTCAGGGCTGCGGAGGATCAGCGCGAGCGCGTAGGCGTCGTCGATGTCGGTGCCGATGTCGGTGTCGAACAGCACCGGCATCGGCTGGGCCGCCAGGCCGGCAGCGGTGAGGAGCGTCAGGACGCACGCGCTGGCGACGCCGCGCGCCGCGACCATCCACGAACGTCGTCCGGAAATCGGCCAGCGATGTCTCATAGATCTCCACCAGTGTGCAAAGGTGAGTCGGCGACGCCGCCGGTATGCGGAAACGTCGAGCTCGGCGTGAACGGCGGAATTGTATAGCCGCTCGGCGCAGCCCGGAAGCTACCGGCGCGGCAGTCGCTGCACCGCGGCGCGTGCTGTCACGCCGCAGAAATCTCGTCGTCGCTGGCACGCCGACATGGATTCGGCCGGTCAGCGGGCCGACGCGGCGCGGCCCCGGAACTTGCACCAGCGGAGACATGCTCGCGCGCGTCCGCACTGCTGCCCTCTTCGGCCTCGACGCCGTGCTCGTCTTCGCGGAAGTCGACGTCTCGAATGGCTTCCCCTCGCTGACGCTGGTCGGGCTGCCCGACGCGAGCGTGCGCGAGAGCGCCGATCGGGTGCGGACCGCGATCCGCAACTCGGGCTTCGAGTATCCGCGCACACGAATCACGGTCAACCTCTCGCCCGCCGACGTCCGGAAGGTCGGCGCCGGCTTCGACCTCCCGATCGCGGTGGGGGTGCTGGCGGCGGGCGGCGTGGTGCCCGGTCGCAGCCTCGATGACTGCCTCGTCGTCGGCGAGCTGTCCCTCGACGGCGGCATCCAGCCGACCCGCGGCGTGCTGCCGGCGATGGTCGCGGCACGGCGCGCCGGCCTGCGGCGCATCATCCTGCCGACGGCCAACGCCGCCGAAGCGGCGATCGTTCCGGACGCGACGATCATCGCCGTCGACGCCCTCCACAACGTGGTGATGGCGCTGCGCGACGAATCGGCGGTGCCGCCCTGGACGCCGACCGATGCCACCACGACGCCGTCTTCGCCTCCGCCCGATCTCGCCGACGTCGACGGGCAACCGATGGCCCGCCGTGCCCTCGAGATCGCCGCCGCGGGCGGCCACCATCTCCTGTTGTCGGGGCCGCCTGGCTGCGGCAAGACGATGCTGGCGCGCCGGCTGCCCGGTCTCTTGCCGGAGCTGGACGTCGACGAGGCGATCGAGGTCACCGCCATCCAGTCGATCGCCGGCCTTCTCGGACCTGGAGCAGGGTTGCTTCGCCTGCGACCGTTCCGGGCGCCGCACCACACGATCTCCGACGCCGCGTTGATCGGAGGGGGCTCGCAGCCGCGGCCCGGCGAGGTGACGCTCGCCCATCACGGCGTCCTGTTCCTCGACGAGATTCCGGAGTTCACGCGGCGCGCCCTCGAGGTCCTCCGCCAGCCACTCGAAGAGGGCACCGTCTGCATCGCCCGCGCCGCTCGCACCGCGCGCTTCCCCGCCCGCTTTCAGCTGGTCGCGGCGATGAACCCGTGTCCGTGCGGCTTCGCGGGGCATCCGCGGCGGGTGTGCCGCTGCACCCCGCAGGCGGTGCAGCAGTACGCCGGACGCCTCTCGGGACCGCTGCGGGATCGCATCGATCTCACGGTCGACCTCCCCGCCGTGCCGGTGGCGTCGCTGACGTTCGATGGCGGCGGTGAGGCCACGACCGCGGACGTCCGCGCCCGCGTCGCGGCGGCCCGTGAGCGTCAAGGGCACCGATACGCTGCCCTCGGCAAGTCCGGGTGGGTGAACGGCGCGCTGCCGGGACGGGAGATTCGGCGACATGCGGCCCTGACGCCCGCCGCGCGCCGCCTGGTGACGCAAGCGGCCGACCGGCTCGGCCTGTCGGCGCGAGCCCACGATCGCGTGCTTCGCGTAGCCCGAACCATTGCCGACCTGGCCGACCGGGAGGATGTGGCCGATACCCATGTCGGCGAGGCGCTCCAATTCAGGGGCACCTGAACCGTGCGCAGCGCTACATGCCCTATCGCGTAATTTTCGCCGCACATTCGCCGCCGGCGTGCCTTTTTGGTGTACACCTCGGCGACTTCACATGGTAAATTCGCGCGGTTTGCTGTCCCGCCGATACTCCCTCCTCGTTGCCGACCGGAGCACAGGCGTCGTCCGGCGGTTCAACCTGAGCCTCCGGCCTGCCTTGGCCACGGTGCTCGGCCTTTTCACTCTGCCTGTCCTGATCGGACTGGGCGCTCGCTGGAGCGCGTCTGCCGAGCTGGATCACCTGCGAACCGCGACCGGCGTGCTCAGGCAGGAGAACGTCAGCTTCCGTGCCGCGACCGGGGAACTGACCGGGCAGATCGCCGAGCTGCAGGACGCCATCGGCGCCCTGAGCGAAGCCGGTCAGCTGGACTCGGCGACGCGCACGGCGCTGTCGACCCTGCCGGCGCTGGTCCGCAACCAGGCCAAAGGCGGAGCCGCCGCCAGCGCCGACACGCGGGCCATCGTCGCGGCGGCGACCCGCTCGCCCGAGGACGCCTTCGGCCTGCTTCGTAGCGCGCTGGGGTCGCTCGAGCGGCACCTGAGCGTCACCCGCGCCGATGTCCTGCAGCGCAACGAAGTCGCGCAGGCGACGCCGTCGATCTGGCCGGCGATGGGCTGGCTCACGTCGGGGTTCGGTTCGCGCACGGACCCGTTCACCGGCCGCCCCGATTCGCACCCCGGCCTCGACATTTCCGGCAACACCGGCGATCCCGTGTATGCGACGGCCGACGGGCGCATCGCCACGGCGGCGCGCACCGGCGACTACGGCAATCTCGTGGTGATCGAGCACGCCTTCGGCCTGACCACGCGCTACGGTCACCTGTCGCGGATCGCGGTCACGGCCGGGGCCGAAGTCAAGCGCGGGCATGTCATCGGCTACGTCGGCTCGACCGGCCGATCGACCAGCTCGCACCTGCACTACGAGGTGTGGGCGAACGGCCGTCCCGTCAATCCCCTGAAGCTCCTCGTCGGACGGCCCGAGTAAGCGGCTGCGCGCCGGCGGCTGGCGCTGGCCGACGGGTGAGACGCGTCGTCCAATGAGATACAATCGCTGGATAGTCGTGCCGCCTCGGAGCGCGCCGACGGGCCCTATCCCGTGATTCTCGACACCCTCCTCGCCAAAGTCATCGGTACGCAGAACGAGCGCGAGCTCAAGCGCCTGCGACCGCTCGTTGCTGCCATCAGCGAACGTGAGAACAGTCTCACGCCGCTCTCCGACGCCGGCCTGCGCGAGCGCAGCGACGATCTCCGTCGCCGCGCCGACCAGGGCGAGACGATCGACGACCTGCTGCCGGACGCCTTCGCCCTCGTCCGGGAGGCGGGCCGCCGCGTGCTGCGCATGCGGCACTTCGACGTCCAGCTCATCGGCGGTATGGTGCTGCACGGCGGCCGCATCGCCGAGATGAAGACCGGCGAAGGCAAGACGCTGGTGGCGACCCTGCCGGCCTATCTCAACGCGCTCTCCGGCAAGGGGGTCCACGTCGTCACGGTCAACGACTACCTGGCCCGCCGCGACGCCGAGTGGATGGGCCGCATCTACCGGTTCCTCGGGTTGAGTGTCGGCGTCATCCAGCACGATCTCGTCGACGCCGATCGCAAGCGCGCCTACCTCTGCGACATCACCTACGGGACCAACAACGAGTTCGGCTTCGACTACCTGCGCGACAACATGAAGTTCGAGCTCGCGCAGTACGTCCAGCGCGGGCACCACTTCGCGATCGTCGACGAAGTCGACAGTATCCTCATCGACGAAGCGCGGACCCCGCTGATCATCTCGGGCCCGGCCGAGGAATCGACCGACCTCTACTACGAGGTCGATCGCGTCATTCCCGTCCTCAAGCTCGGCGCCATCACGCAGGGGCAGGTCAAGGCCGAGGAGCGCGAAGCCCTCGAGACGACCGGCGACTACATCGTCGACGAGAAACACAAGACGGTGCAGCTCACCGAGGGCGGCATGGTTTCGGCGGAAGCGGCGCTGGCGCATCGGCTCCAACCGGGCGGCCTCTACGACCCGGTCAACATGCCGCTGCTCCATCACGTGCAGCAGGGCCTGCGCGCGCACGCGCTCTTCAAGCTGGACACCGACTACGTCGTCAAGGACGGCCAGGTCATCATCGTCGACGAGTTCACCGGCCGGCTGATGCCCGGCCGCCGTTGGAGCGACGGCCTGCACCAGGCCGTCGAGGCCAAGGAGAAGGTGAAGATCGAGCGCGAGAACCAGACGCTCGCCACCATTACCCTCCAGAACTACTTCCGCAAGTACAGCAAGCTCTCCGGCATGACCGGCACGGCCGACACCGAGGCCGAGGAATTCAACAAAATCTACAAGCTCGACGTCGTGGTCGCGCCGACCAACCGGCCGCTGACCCGCATCGAGGAACCCGACCTCGTCTACAAGACCGAGGACGAGAAGTTCGAAGCGATCGTCGCCGACGTGCTCGAAAAGCAGGAGGCCGGGCGGCCGGTCCTCGTCGGCACGGTCTCGGTCGCCAAGTCCGAGCGGCTGTCCGTCATGCTCCGCCGTCGTGGCGTGAAGCACGTCGTGCTGAACGCCAAATACCACGCCCAGGAAGCCGATATCGTCGCCCAGGCTGGCCGCCTCGGCACCGTGACCGTGGCCACCAACATGGCCGGCCGCGGCACCGATATCCTGCTCGGCGGCAACGCCGAGTTCATGGCCCGGCAGCAGGCGATCGGGGCCGAAGGCGCCGAACGGCAGCCCAGGTCGGAAGCGCGCTTCATCGACGACGACGAGTTCGTCTACTTCTTCCACATCGACTCGTTCTATCGCGTGCCCCGCGCGATCTTCGACCCGATCTTCGCGACGCTCAAGGCGCAGTGCGACACCGAGCACGACGCCGTCGTCGCCGCCGGCGGCCTGCACATCGTCGGCACCGAGCGGCACGAGTCACGCCGCATCGACAACCAGCTGCGCGGCCGCGCCGGTCGTCAGGGCGATCCCGGTTCGTCGCGCTTCTACCTGTCGCTCGAAGACGATCTGATGCGCATCTTCGGCACCGCGAACATCCGCGGGCTGATGGAGCGCCTCGGCATGGAAGACGGCGTGCCGATCGAGCACAAGATGGTCAGCAAGGCCATCGCCCGGGCGCAGCGGCAGGTCGAAGCGCAGAACTTCTCGATGCGCAAGCACCTGCTCGAGTACGACGACGTCATGAACAAGCAGCGTGAGAACGTCTACACGCTGCGGCGCCAGTTGCTCGAGTCGAAGATCCAGCTCGAGGACGAGGCCGATCCGGTCGACACGCAAGGCTATTTGATGACCGTCGCCGAGGACGTCGTGGCGACGACGGTCGACGAGTATTGCCCGCCCACCGGCGACCACGAGGCGTGGGACGTCGCCGGCCTGAAGGATCGGGTCGAGGACGTCTTCGGCCTCGACGGCAGCCTGCTCGAAGGGCTGGAAGAGCCAGGGCTGCGCAACGAAGCCATCGCCGACACGGTCTGGACCAGCGTCACCGAGGCCTACCATCAGAAGGAAGAGATGGTCGGCAAGGAGCTGTTCCGCGTGCCGGACGACGTCCGGCCGCAGCTCGTGCCCGAGGAGCGCCTTGCCGAGATCAAGGCGGCGCCCGACGGCGAGCAGCTCGTGCTCGCCGGCCGCGCCATCCTCGAGCCGATCTCACGCAGCATCATGCTGCAGATCGTCGACCAGCAGTGGAAGGATCACCTCTACAGCCTCGACCATCTCAAGGAAGGCATCGGGCTGCGCGGCTACGGCCAGCGCGATCCGCTGGTCGAATACAAGAAAGAGAGCTTCACCCTCTTCCAGGGGATGAAGGGCCGCATCGACGAGGAAATGGTCCGCTACCTGTGGCGGCTCCGTCCCGTGATCGCCACAGACGACGGTGGCGCGCCCGTCGCGCCCGTGGCGCCGAAGCGCCCGCCGGCTCCCAAGCCGTCGCAGCTGACGTTCAGCGACACCAAGCAGGCGCCTCCCGCCTCCGCCGCGTTCAGCGCGATGGGTGCGGACGCTGGTGCCGGCTTCGGCGCGGCAAGCCCCGACTCCCCGCGGCCGGCGCGGGTCGGCGGTGACGACGCTGCGGTGAAGCAGGTCCGACGCGACGAGCCGAAGGTCGGCCGCAACGACCCCTGCCCGTGCGGGAGCGGCAAGAAGTACAAGAAGTGCCACGGGGCGAACCAGTGATGCTGGCGGCCCGTCCCCATTCGCGTTCACTCGAAGGCCGACGCCGTATGTCGGCCTTTCCTGCCTAGAGCGCCCCGATCATGTCCACACCAGCAGAAAGCCCGACCGTCGGCCGCTCCGCCGCGGAGCAAATCGAACGGGGCCTGACCACGGCCCTGACCTTCGACGACGTGCTGCTCGTGCCGCAGCACTCCCCGGTGCTGCCGAGCGCGGTCGATGTCTCGAGCCGTTTCACCCGCAACGTGCGCCTCAACGTGCCGCTGGTCAGCGCGGCGATGGACACCGTCACCGAGTCCTCTCTGGCCATCGCCATGGCGCAGCAGGGCGCGCTGGGCATCGTCCACAAGAACCTGACCATCGAGGAGCAGGCCAACGAGGTCGACCGGGTGAAGCGCTCGGAGAGCGGCATGATCGTCAACCCGATCACGCTCTCGCCCGAGCACCGCATCTACGAGGCGCTCGAGTTGATGCGGAAGTACCGCATTTCGGGCGTGCCGATCACCGAGGGTGGCCGCAAGGAAGGCCGCCTGGTCGGCATCCTGACCAACCGCGATCTGCGCTTCGAGACCAACGTCGAGCGGCCCATCTCGGACATCATGACCAGGGAGAACCTGATCACGGTGCCGGTCGGCACGACGCTGGACGAAGCGCAGGACATCCTGCACCGGCACAAGGTCGAGAAGCTGCTCGTCGTCGACCAGGACTTCCGGCTCAAGGGCCTGATCACGGTCAAGGACATCCAGAAGGCGATGAAGTACCCCAACGCCTGCAAGGATGATCTGGGCCGGCTGCGGGTCGGCGCGGCCATCGGTGTCGCCCGCGACACGCTCGACCGCGCCGCGGCGCTGGTCGCCGCCCACGCCGACGTGCTGGTCATCGACACCGCGCACGGGCACTCGCAAGGCGTCCTCGACGTCGTCGCGCGCGTCCGCCGCACCTTCCCCGACGTCGATCTCGTCGCCGGCAACGTCGCCACCGGTGACGCGACCGAGGCGCTGATCAAGCTCGGTGTCGACGGCGTCAAGGTCGGCATCGGCGCCGGCTCGATCTGCACCACGCGCATCATCGCCGGCATCGGCGTGCCGATGATCTCGGCGATCGCCGAGTGCTCGCGCGCCGCGGCCCGCTCGGACGTTCCGATCATCGCGGACGGCGGCATCCGCTATTCCGGCGACATCACCAAAGCGATCGCCGTCGGCGCCAGTTCGGTGATGATCGGCAGCCTCTTCGCCGGCGTCGACGAGAGCCCGGGCGAGGTCATCCTCTACCAGGGCCGGTCGTTCAAGGAATATCGCGGCATGGGCTCGATTGGCGCCATGCGCAAGGGCAGCCGCGATCGCTACTTCCAGGACGAGTTCGACATCCTGCCGAGCGGCGACGGCAGCGACAAGCTAGTGCCCGAGGGTATCGAGGGGCGCGTACCGCACAAGGGCAGCCTCTCGACCATGGTCCATCAACTGGTCGGCGGCTTGCGCGCCGGCATGGGCTACTGCGGCTGCCCCACCATCCGGCACCTGCAGACGCAGGCCAAGCTGATTCGCATCACCGCCGCCGGTGCCCGCGAGAGCCACGTCCACGACGTGGTGATCACCAAGGAAGCCCCGAACTACCGCGGCCAGTAGGCGGGGTCAGCACCGCGGCCAGTAGCACCGGACGACTCCGGAGTCGTCCTACGGATTCGACGGCTGCGCCTTGGCCTCGGCGTCGACATCGGCCTCCCACGCCTCCACGGCGACACGCAGCCTGGTCGCGACGTCGGCATGCGCGGCGATCACGTCGTGGCGTTCGCCGATGTCCTTCGACAGATCGAACAGCATCGGCCGCCCCTGATCGACGACCAGCTTCCACGATCCGGAGCGGACCGCGCGCTGGACGCGCGCGCCGGTGACCCGCCAGAACACGGTCCGCGCGATCTCGGGCGTCTTGCCGCTGAGGACCGGCAACAGGTCGACACCGTCGAGGCGCGTGTCGGGCGGCACGGTCGCGGCCGTCGCCGCCAGGATGGTCGCCGTCAGGTCCATGGTCAGTCCGACCTGGTGCATGACCTTCCCGGCCGGAAGACGCCCCGGCCAGCGAACGAGCGCCGGGACGCGGATGCCGCCCTCCCACACCGAGGCCTTGTGATGGAAGAGCGGGCCGCCGTGCGACAGCCACTCGCCGCCGTTGTCGTTGGTGAAGATGACGATCGTGTTGCGCCGCAGCCCGAGCCGGTCGAGCGCGGCGAGAATCTTGCCGACGCCGACGTCCAACCGCTCGACCATCGTCACGTAGTCAGCGCGCGTGCTCGTATCCGGGTCGAACGGCTGCAGATGCCGGGCGCGGTCGCGGGCCGTCGACGGCTGATCGGGCCGCTGGTACGGCCAGTGCGGCGCGTTATAGGCGACGTCGATGAAGAATGGCTTGCCGCGGTTCTGCTCGATGACCTTCACCGTCCGATCCGTGATCAGGTCGGTGAGGTAGCCGGGCCGCTCGACGGGCGTCTCGTTCTCGAACAGGTCGGCTGTCAACGGCGCGTCGTTGCCGGCTGTGTGCTGGTAGTAGTCGACGAAGCCGCTCTTGAAGCCGAAGAACTCGTCGAAGCCGTGCGCGTTCGGGCTGAACTCGGGTTTCCAGCCGAGATGCCATTTTCCGATCAGCGCGGTCGCGTAGCCGGCGTTCTTCAGCAGCTGCGGCAGCGAGCGGCCGGTCGGTGCCAGCCCGCGCTCCGCATCGACTTTCGGCTGCACACCGAGCGGCGCCTCGAGGGTGACGCGCTGCTGGTAGCGCCCGGTGATGAGCCCGGCGCGGGTCGGCGTGCAGGTCGCCCCGTTGGCGTAGAAGTCGGTCAGCTTGACGCCGTCCTTGGCCAGGCTGTCGATGTGCGGCGTACGGATGTCGGGCGCCCCGTAGGTGCCGAAGTCTCCGTAGCCGGCATCGTCGGTCATGATCAAGACGACGTTGGGCCGATCATCCGATCGCGCCTGACCCGCCGGCGTCCGGGCCTGCGGCGATGCCGCGGCGCCGGCGAGCGCCAGCAGGGATCCCAGAGCCAGTACGGCCAGTGCGGTGTGTCTCATCGCAGACTCTCTTTCTCTGCGACATACGGCGCGGGATGCGTGACCGTTACGCGCCGCGAGTCCTCGCCGGCGTGTTCGAGACGGACGTCGATCGCGCCCGGATCCGCGCGGGGCATGCGCTCGGCCCACTCGATGGCCAGGACGCCGTCGGCGGCCAGCGCGTCGAGGCCGAGATCGTCCACCTCGCCCGGCGCGAGGCGATAGAGATCGACGTGATACAGCGGGAGACGGCCGCGATACTCCTGCACCAGCGTGAACGTCGGGCTGCTCACTTCGTCCGGATCGATGCCGAGGCCCTGCGCAAGGCCGCGGACGAAGGCGGTCTTGCCGGCGCCCAGTTCGCCGTACAGCAGCACGCGCGCGCCGGGCCCGAGTCGCGACGCGAGCTGGGTGCCGATCGCCTCGGTCTCGGCGTCCGAATGCGACAGGATGGGCGCGCTCGCCATCACGTCGCCAGGCAGGCCGTCAGTCGTGCTCCTCATCGGCCTCTTCGCCCGTCACCTCGCGCCAGGCCGCGCCGAGATAGCGCAGGAGGTCGCCCGCGACCAGCGCCGGTGCGCCGACCGCGGCGGCGGCCAGATCGCCGGCCTTGCCATGCAGGTAGACGCCAACCCGTGTCGCGGCTTCCGGATCCAGCAGCTGCGCCAGCCAGGCGGCGATCACGCCGGTCAGCACGTCGCCGGTCCCGCCGGTCGCCATGCCGGGGTTGCCGGTACGGTTGATGGCGGTGCGGCCGTCGGGCGCGACGACGACGGTGCGATGCCCCTTCAGCACGACGTGCAGCTCGTGCCCGGTCGCGAACGCCTGGGCGACCTCGAGCCGGGACTTCTGGACGTCCGCGATCGAGATGCCGGCCAGGCGCGCCATCTCGCCGGGGTGCGGCGTGATGATGACGTCGAGGCCGTCGCGGGCCCGCAGGCGGTCCGGCTCCTTGCCGCAGACCGTCAGGGCGTCGGCATCGAGCAGGAGCGGCGAGCCGCTCCGCTCGATCAGGCCGAAGATCAGCTGGCGGATGTCGTCGCCGGTGCCCAGCCCGGGGCCGGCGGCGATCACGTCGGCGGGGGCGTCGAGGATCGCTTCGATGGCCGCCTCGACGTCGAGCTGCCCGTTCACTTCCGGCAGCGGCAGGGTCATGAACTCGGCGCCCATCGAGGCCAGGATCGGCAGCGCCGACGCCGGCGTCGCCACGGTGACCAGCCCGGCGCCCGAGCGCAGCGCGGCCATCGCCGCCAGGTAGGCTGCGCCGGTCCGGCCGACCGAGCCAGCGACAATCAGGACGCGCCCGTAGTCGCCCTTGTGGGTGTCGACCTCGCGCGGCTCGAGCGAGCCGGCCACCGCGTCGCGGGTGATGACGTCGATCCGTGGACCGTCGAGCGCCTCGACCACTTCGGAGGGGATGCCGATCTCGACGGTGACGACGTCACCGCACAGCGCCTCGCCAGGCGGCAGCACGTGCGGCAGCTTCGGCGCGGCGAACGTCACGGTCAGATCGGCCTCGATGGCCGGGCCGATGAGATCGGGGGTGCTGGCCGACAGGCCGCTCGGCAAGTCGATCGACACGACCGGCAGCAGCGTCGCGTTGATGTCGCGGACGATCGTTTCGAACAGGCCCGTCAGCGGCCGCGACAGGCCGGTCCCGAACATCGCGTCGACGGCGACGTCGCAATCCGAGACGTCGGACGCGTGCAGTTCCCACTCCTGCTCGTTGCCGATCTCGACGATGGTATGGCCGAGGCGGCCGAGGATGTCGAGGTTGACGCGGGCGTCGCCCTTCACCTCGGTGACCCGGCCGACCACGAAGACCGCGACGTCGTGCCCCGCCTGGAGCAGCGTTCGCGCGACCACGAACCCGTCGCCACCGTTGTTGCCGGTGCCGCAGAGGACGGCGATGCGGCTGGTCGCCAGATCCTCGACCCGCTCCTCGAGCGTCGCCACCACCTGGCGGCCGGCGCACTCCATCAGTACCAGGGACGCGATGCCGATTTCGTCGATGGTGATGCGGTCGGCTTCCCGCATCTGCGCGGCGTTGAGGACTCGCATGGTCCGCCGATCCTATCCCACTCCTGATGGCGCCGCCGCAATCGCCAGGCATGCAGCCCGGCGATTGCCGGCGCGGCAGCCGACGCGCTACGATCGGCCCGATGCCCACCATGGTCAACGTCGACGGGCGCCTCGCTGGCGAGCGCGACGCCGTCGTCTCCGTCTTCGATCACGGCTTCCTCTTCGGCGAAGGCGTTTACGAGGTCATGCGGACCTATCGCCAGCGGCCGTTCCTCTTCGAGCCGCACCTGCGCCGGTTGCGCGCCTCCGCGGACCGCATCGCGCTGCCGATCGCGACGACCGACGCCGAGCTCCACGAGCGCATCACCGCGACGATCGCCGCCGCGGCGCTGCCCGGCGAGGCCTACATCCGCCTGCTGGTCACGCGGGGCGTCGGCGAGATCGGCTACGACCCGGCCAACTGTCCGTCGCCGACCATCGTGATCATCGTCAAGTCGCACGCCGAGCTGCCGCCCGAGTCGTACGCGCAGGGCGTGATGATCGCCCTGGTCTCGGTCCGGCGCAATCACCCCGAGACGGTCAACCCGCTGATCAAGTCGAACAACCTCCTCAACAACGCGCTGGCGATGCAGGAAGCCTACACGCGCGGCGGCGCCGAGGCGCTCATGAAGAACACGCGGGGCGAGATCGCCGAGTGTGCGATGTCGAACATCTTCGTGGTCAAGGACGGCACCGTGCGGACGCCGCCGACGACGGCCGGCCTGCTGGCCGGTGTCACCCGCGCCTTCGTCCTCGAACTGGCGGCCAAGACCGGCACCCGCGCGGTCGAAGAGACGTTGCACGAAGAAGACGTCGCGTCGGCCGACGAGATGTTCTTCACCAGCACGACGCGCGAGATCGTGCCCGTCGTCCGCGTCGACGATCGGGTCATCGGCAAGGGAAAGCCGGGCCCGGTGACGCAGCGCTTGCGGGCCGCGTTCGCCGAAGCGCTGCGGTCGGTGTAGCGGCGACGCTGCGGCCGCGTGTGTATCGCGCGCCGCGGGACGCGCCGGGGATCAGGCGCCGGCTGCGCGGGGCGCCGACGGCGGCGCGAGCTGGGCGCCCAACTGCTGATACATGCTCAGGAAGTCGAAGCAGTTCCAGGCGGCGGCCACCTGGTCGCCGTCCACCTGGCACATCGCGAATCCCTCGAAGGTCACCGGCAGGCCGGTCGCCGGACACAGCGGAAGCGCGCCGCGCTGCGTGCCTGTCACGCGGCACCGCGCCACCGCCACGTCACCCTGGGTGACCACGTTGAGGAGCTCGACGGAGATGTCGGGAAAGGCCGCACGGAACGCCTGATAGAACGGCCGGAAGTTGTGCGGACCGCGAAGGGGTTGACCGTCGGGCGTCGGCAGGCCGTGGATCAGGGTGTCGGCGTGCATCAGGCGATCGATCGTGCTCTCGTCGCCGCGGTTCCAGACGCCGTCGAACCAGGCGCGCAGGATCGACTCGGGGGTAGCTGGCATGTGCTCGCTCCTAGGTACCGGACCTCGGTCGCCCGCCTACTCGTATTCGGACATCGGCGGGCAGGCGCAGATCAGCTGCCGATCGCCGCGGGCGTTGTCGATGCGGGCCACCGTCGGCCACACCTTCCGCGCCCGCACGAACGGCAGCGGGAAGGCCGCCTGCTGCCGGCTGTACGGATGCGTCCACGCGTCGGCGGTGACCGCGTCGGCCGTGTGTGGCGCGTGCTTCAGGACGTTGTCGGTCTTGTCGGCGGTGCCGTCGATGACGGCCTGAATCTCCGCCCGGACGGCGATCAGCGCGTCGCAGAAGCGATCGAGCTCGGCCTTCGGCTCGCTCTCCGTCGGCTCGATCATCAGCGTGCCGGCGACCGGGAACGACACCGTCGGCGCATGGAAGCCGTAGTCCATCAGCCGCTTGGCGACGTCGGTCTCATCGATCCCGGAGGCGGCCTTGAGCGGCCGCAGGTCGACAATCATCTCGTGCGCGACGCGACCCGTCGTGCGCGTGTAGAGAATCGGAAAATGCGGCTCGAGCCGCGCCTTGACGTAGTTGGCGTTGAGGATGGCGATCGCCGTCGCGTCGCGCAGGCCGTCGCGGCCGAGCATCGAGATGTAACCGTACGAGATCGCCAGGATCGAGGCACTGCCCCACGGCGCCGCCGACACCGCGTGGATGGCCTTGGCTCCGCCGGTCTTCACCACCGGGTGGCCCGGCAGGTACGGCGCGAGGTGCGCGGCGACGCAGATCGGGCCCATGCCCGGACCGCCGCCGCCGTGCGGGATGGCGAACGTCTTGTGCAGGTTGATGTGGCAGACGTCGGCGCCGATCAGCGCCGGGCTGGTCAGCCCGACCTGGGCGTTCATGTTGGCGCCGTCCATGTAGACCTGGCCGCCGTGCGCGTGCACGATGTGGCAGATGTCCTGGATGGCGTCCTCGAACACGCCGTGCGTCGAGGGATAGGTGACGAGCAGCGCGGCCAGGCGATCGGCGTGCTGCCGGGCCTTGCGCTCGAGATCGACGACGTCGATGTTGCCCTTGTCGTCGCAGGCCACGACCACGACTTCCATGCCGGCCATCGCCGCCGAGGCCGGGTTGGTGCCGTGCGCCGACTGCGGGATCAGCGCGATGTTGCGCCGGCCGTCGCCGCGATCGCGATGCCAGGCCTGGATGACGAGCAGGCCGGCCAGCTCGCCCTGCGCGCCCGAGTTGGGCTGCAGCGAGACGCCGGGCAGGCCACTGATGTGGCCGAGGGCCGACTCGAGCTCGCCGAACAACTGGTGGTAGCCGGCCGCCTGCGCTGCCGGCACGAAGGGGTGGAGACGCGCCAGCTCGGGCCAGGACAGCGGCAGCATCTCGGCCGCCGCGTTCAGCTTCATCGTGCACGAGCCGAGCGGAATCATCGACGTGTCGAGGCCGATGTCCTTGCGCTCGAGGCCGCGGATGTAGCGCATCAGCGCCGACTCGGACCGGTACGTATGGAACACCGGGTGCGTGAGGAAGGGCGACGTGCGGACCAGCACCGGCGGGAGCTTCAGCTCGGCCGCCGCACCCGTCGACGTCGTCGGCAGCGCGACGCCTTCGTCGGTGGAGGATCGCACCGAGGACCGGAACACCTGGACGATCGCGTCGAGGTCGCGGACCTCGACGGTCTCGTCGAGCGCGATTCCGACGTGCGTGCCCTCGTAGCGGAAGTTGAGCCGCGCCGCGTCGGCCGCCTGCCGGATGCGCGCCACCGCCGCGACGTGCCCGACGTCCATGCACAGCGTGTCGAAGTAGGCGGCGTTACGTTGCGTGACGCCGAGCAGGGCGAGCCGCGCCTCGAGGGCGACGGCCTGGCCGTGGACGCGGCCGGCGATGGCCGCCAGGCCGTCCGGGCCGTGGTAAACGGCATAGAACGCGGCGATGTTGGCGAGCAGCGCCTGCGCGGTGCAGATGTTCGAGGTCGCCTTCTCGCGGCGGATGTGCTGCTCGCGGGTCGCGATCGCCATGCGGTAGGCGGTCTTGCCGTGCGCATCGACCGAGACGCCGATCAGGCGACCCGGCATCTGGCGGACGTAGGCGTCGCGGGTGGCGAAGAACGCCGCGTGCGGACCGCCGTAGCCGAGCGGCACGCCGAGGCGCTGGGCGCTGCCGACGACCACGTCGGCGCCCATCTCGCCCGGCGGCGTGATCAGGGCGCAGGCCAGCAGATCGGTGGCGACGACGGCCAGCGACTTGGCCTCGTGGACGCGGGCGATGAGGGCCGAGAGATCGCGGACCAGGCCGTTGGCGTCGGGCGACTGCAGCAGCACGCCGAAGACGTCCGGGCCGATTTCGGCCGAGGCGACGTCGACGACCCGCAGCTGGAGTCCGAGCGGCTCGGTGCGCGCCGCCAGCAGCTCCAGCGTCTGCGGGAACGCCGCGCGATCGGCCAGGAACACGTGCGCGTCCTTGCGTGGGCAGACGCGATGCGCCAGGGCCATGCCTTCGGCCGCGGCGGTCGCCTCGTCGAGCAGCGAGGCGTTGGCGACGTCCATCGCGGTGAGGTCCTTCACCGTCGTCTGGAAGTTGAGCAGCGACTCGAGGCGGCCCTGGGCGATCTCGGCCTGGTACGGCGTGTAGGGCGTGTACCAGCCCGGATTCTCGAAGACGTTGCGGAGGATCGCGGCCGGCGTGATCGTGTCGTAGTAGCCCAGGCCGATGAACGTGCGGAAGACCTGATTCTTCGACGCGACCGTCCACAGCCGGGCGAGGTAGTCGTGCTCGCGCTCGGCCGGTGGCAGCGGCAGCGGATCGCGGCGGCGGATCGCCGCCGGGATGGCCTCGTCGAGCAACGCCTCGACCGATGCCGCGCCGACGACGGCGAGCATCTCGGTTTGCTCGGCCGGGCTCGGGCCGATGTGGCGGGCGGCGAAGCCCGGCTCGCGGGCGATGGAGGTCACCGGTGCCTGCAGCAGTTCCGCCATCAGCCGACGAGCGCTTGGTAAGCAGCGGCGTCGAGCAGCGACCCGATCTCGCCAGCGTTCGACGGCTTCACCTTGATGATCCAGGCGCCGTGCGGATCCTTGTTGACCGACTCGGGCGACGTGCTCAGCGCGTCGTTCACCGCGGTCACTTCGCCGGAGACCGGCGCGTAGAGCTCGGAGACCGCCTTCACCGATTCGATGGTCCCGAAGGCCTCGCCCTGCTTGATGGCGCGCCCGACGGCGGGCAGTTCGACGAAGACGACGTCGCCCAGCTGCGCCTGCGCGTAGTGAGTGATGCCGATGATGGCCTCGCCGTCGCCGGCGCGGACCCACTCGTGGTCCTTGGTGTACTTCAGGTCCGCCGGATACATCAGGTGCTCCCTAGGTAATCCGCTTGTAGAACGGCAGCGGCACGACGGTCGCCGCGACCTGCCGTCCGCGAATGTCGATGGTCAAGGCCTGCCCCGGCTGCGACGCCGTCGCCGGCACGTAGGCCAGGCCAATGGCCTTCTTGAGGAACGGCGTCTGCGTGCCGCTGGTGACTTTGCCGGCTTCGACGCCGTCGATGATCACGGGACACCCGGCCCGCGCGATGCCCCGCTCGGTCATCTCGAAGCCGACGATCCGCCTGGTCACGCCGGCGGCTTTTTGCGCCTCGAGCGCCGCCTTGCCGATGAAGTCGGCCTTTTTCCAGCCGATGATCCAGCCGAGGCCGGCCTCGAGCAGCGTCGTCGTCTCGTCCATGTCGCTGCCGCACAGGCGCATGGCCGATTCGAGGCGCAGCGTGTCGCGGGCGCCGAGCCCGGCCGGGACGATCCCGAACGGCTGCCCCGCCTCCAGCAACGCTTTCCACAGCCGCTCGGCCTGACCGGGTGCGCAGAAGATCTCGAAGCCGTCTTCGCCGGTGTAGCCGGTGCGCGAGACGGTGCCGCGGACGCCGGCGAACTCGCCGTGCGCGAACCAGTAGTACTTGAGGTCGGCGAGGTTGACGCCGGTGAGCGGCTGCAGCACCTCGGTCGCCTTCGGTCCCTGACCGGCGATCAGCGCGTAGCGGGAACTCGAGTTCACGGCGACGGCATCGCCGACGCCGGCGATGTGCGCCTGGATCCAGCCCCAGTCCTTCTCGATGTTGCCGGCGTTGACCACCAGCAGGAAGTGCTCGGGAGCCCAGCGGTAGACGAGCACGTCGTCGACGACCGTGCCCTCGGGGGTCGGCAGCGACGAATACTGGATCTGCCCCACCGCCAGCCGCGAGGCGTCGTTGCTGGTCAGCTTCTGGACGGCCGCCAGGGCGTCCGCCCCGGCGATCTCGATTTCGCCCATGTGGCTGACGTCGAACAGCCCGACCCGCTCGCGCACGGCCAAGTGCTCGGCCGTGATGCCGGCGTACTCGACGGGCATGTCCCAGCCGCCGAACGGCACCATGCGCGCGCCGAGCGCGACATGGGCGGCGTGGAGGGCGGTTTTCCGGAGCGGAGGGGCGGAACCGGGCGTGGGGGCGGCGTGAGCCATGAGGGGGGCACCCGCCGCAGGCGGGGCAACCCGCTGACGGTACTATGCGGTCCCAACCCGGTCAAGGCAGCCCGACTTAGTTGCGGCGGCGAACGGGAAGTCGCTGCGTTGCTCCGCCGACGACGAGAGGCGCCTTGCCGAGTGCTCCGCCGGGGCCTCGCGCTGCTACTCCTGGACAAGGCTGGCCTCGATGACCGGGAGCGACGGCCTGGACGCCGCGGTCGGGTCCGCCGCAGGTGGCGTTCCCTCCCCGTCGGCCGGCTCCACGCCTGACTCGGCTGCCTCTTCTCCCGTGGCTGCCGGCAGGGCCTTCTGGACCGCCCGCAGGGTCGGCGTGTAGCGCAGGTACGCCTGGAGCGTGTGGTAGCTGATGTCGAGCACCCGGCACGCCTTGCGCTTGTTGTTGTCGCAGCGCTCGAGCACCAGGCGCGCGTAGCGGCTCCCCCACGCCCGCATGCTCTCGCCGCCTTCTGTCGCCGGCTGGACGATGCTGTAGCGCTCGTTGAGCGCCGGCGGCAGATCGCCCAGCTGGATCTCGTCGCCTTCGGCGAGGGTGATGGCGCGCTCGATCACCCGCTCGAGCTCGCGGACGTTGCCCGGCCACTCGTAGGTCAGGAGCGCCTCCAGCGCCGCCGCCGACATCCGACACGGCCGACCGGGACCGGCGTGCCGCTCGAGGCAACCCTGCGCGAGATCGAGGATGTCTTCGCGCCGCGCCCGCAGCGGCGGCACCTTCAGCTCCAACGCGTTGAGGCGGTAGTAGAGATCGCCGCGGAACTGCCCTTTGGCGACGAGCGCCGTGAGGCTGCGGTTGGTCGCGGCCATGACGCGGATGTCGACCTTCTTGGTCTGATGGCCGCCGACCCGCTCGACCGAGAACTCCTGCAGCGCCCGCAACAGCTTGGCCTGGGCGGCCATCGACAGGTCGGCGACTTCGTCGAGGAAGAGCGAGCCCCCGTTGGCCTGTTCGAGCTTGCCGCGCCGGCCGCGGACGCCGGTGGCCGTCCGATCCTCGATCCCGAACAGTTCGGCCTCGAGCAGCGACTCGACGATCGCCGCGCAGTTGACGGCGATGAAGGGCCCGCGGTTCCGCCGGCTCCATTGATGGACCTGGCGGGCGACGAGCTCCTTGCCGACGCCGCTCTCGCCTTCGATCAACACGGTGAAGTCGGTCCGGGCGACGCGATCGATCTGCTGCCGCACCGCCTGAATCTGCGGACTCGAGCCGTGCAGCTGGTTGCCGTCGCGATCGGCGAGCGTCGCCACCGCCACCCGATAACCGGCCGTCCGCTCGATCTCGGCGACGATGGCCCCAATCTGTCCGGCGGTCGACACGAGCGCGTGCCAGGCCTGGTCCTGCGCGGCACGGGTCGGGCGAGGCACTTCGAGGGCGAAGGTGCGCCCGCCACTCGAGACCTTCGTCACCGCCAGGGCGGGATCGAGATCGGTGACGACCATGCTGGATCCACATTCGCGGAACCGTACGAAGGCGACCCCGAGGTGATCGCGCACCACCTGCTCGAAGCGCGCCCGTGTCGATCGCACGTCGCCGGCCCCGAGCCCCTCGACGAACGCCCCCAGCATCGCCGCGCCCCGGTCGCGCGCCATTGCCGTTCCCCCACCCGTTTCCCGCAGCAGCCCGTCATGCATGAGACCTCCATGGGCAGGCTCAGGCCACGCCCGGGAGGTCGTCGATCCCAAGTTCGATGCCATTGTCGTGGTTAGTCCAATCTCGGCATTTGGCCGCAGGTGGAAGAACTTGCCATGCCTCAGGGCACTGGCTTCCCGTCAACTCGTCCCAAGATGCCCGCCGCCCGCCCATTCGTCGGCGCCGCCGAGGGAATCCAGTTCCCAGAGAGGCTCGAACCAACGGGAAAAGGCGATTGCCGCGTGGTAGCGCACGCCGGTGCCGCGACCCAACGAGGCCACGCAGCAGCGGGCTACCGCCCCGGCCAGCGCGACCCGGCGTGACGAGCGAACCAGATGGATGGTCACGGCGCGGCCCGGCGGCAGCGGCGCCGCGACTTCGATCAGCACGCCCACCGCCGACAGGTTGACGATGGCGACCTCGTGGCCGGGCGCCACGCGGCAGCCGATGGGCCATGGCAGATCGCGCGGCAACCAGCGGCGAGCCGCCCGCCGATCGGCGGACGTCACCGGGACACCCAGGCCGCCATCGCGCGGTCGAACTCGAAGATGCGAACGCGGCCGGTCGCGCCGAGCACGCGGACGGCGAACTGGCGCCGATCCGCGCTGGCCAGGTACAGCGTGCCGGATGTCGCACCGCCCGTCGGCGCGAACGCCAGGATCGAGGATCCGATCCGCACCGGATCCGCGCCCGCGCTGAGGCCGGCGCCTCCATCGATCGACGGCACGTCGTCGACGATGGCGAAGCGGACACCGGCGAAGGCGTCCGACAGGCGCTGGCGCGGCCCGCGCCTGGGATCCGTCCCGTCAACGACCTCGGCGCTGCGCAGGCCGTTGTCGTTGCCGTCGGTTACCCGCGTGTAGCCGATTCCGGATCCGTCGTCGTCGAAGCGGATGCCGCAGACCCGGCCGGTGCGGACCGCGTCGAGACGTTCCCGTTGCAGCATCGCCGCCAGCGCGCGAGCGGCGCCGAGTGCGCGCGCTGCGGCGCCGAGCGGCGCCAAGGCCGCCATGGCCATCGCGCCGACCACGAGCGAGACGCCGATCACCATCACCAGCTCCACGAGCGACCAACCGGCCTGCTCTCCCCGTAGACGGCGCATCGGCGTCTCGCTCCCGCTTTGCATCCCGATACGGCGCCGGCTACGCCTCGGCGCGCGATGGCGCGACGGTGACCAGGGCCTTCAGCTTGAGGAAGCTCTTCTCGCCGATGCCTTTGACGTTCATGAGATCTTCGGCCTTCTTGAAAGGCCCGTTCTTCTTGCGGTACTCGATGATTCGCGTCGCCGTGGCCGCACCAATGCCCGGCAGCGCCTCGAGCTGCGCTTCGGTCGCGGCGTTCAGGTTGAGCGGCGCGGGCCGTTCGCTGGTGGTACGCGCCGGCGGCTCCTGCGCGGGCACGTGATGCGGCGGCAGTGCCGGAAGGGCGAGCGTGGCGACGACGAAGGCAGCGGCGAGCGACGTGAGCATGTGCGATCTCCTGGAAAGCCGCGCGGACCATCCGGCGGCGAACGATGCCCGGCGCGCGGGGACGTGAGGGGTCGGGTTATGGGTGTCCACCGCGCGTCCGGGTCGACCGACGTAAAGGCAAGCCGCGGGCCACACCGCGCGTGCTCATGGGCGCGTCAGCTGTAGGGCGTTGTGCTGGTGGGAGTTAGCGCGGCAGACGGCGTAGGGAGTTCGGACGCGTCGCGCGAGCGCGACGCGCCCTTCGGCAACCGCGGTTGCACGGTGTCAACCCGGCGGGACGGAAAGCCGCGTGATCGTCCGTTTCAGGCGGACAATCGCCAGACAACCGCGGTTCCGCGGGCGGGGTCGGCGCGACGCCGGACTCGCCGGTGGATTCGCTGGCGCGGGCGGATGTCGCCAGTGTGGCGCGACGGAAACTGGCGGAGCGGCGGCTGCCTGGTTGCGTTGCCGCGGCCGCTGCCCTACTGTCCTTCCGTCACTGGAGGCTCAATGAAGACTCATATCGAGATGCTGAAGGAAATGGGCGTATCGGACGATGACGCCACGCAGTACATCGGCCACCTCGAGAAGACGCTGCCCCAGTTCGGCATCGCCGATTCAACACTACGGCTGGCCCACTTCTTCGCGCAGATCCTGCACGAGTCCGGCTGCCTGCGGTTCGACATGGAGAACCTGAATTACTCGTCTGACGCGCTGCGGAAAGTCTTCGGCAAGTACTTCCCGACGAAGGCGGAGGCAGACGCCTGCGCTCGCCAGCCCGAAAAGATCGCCAACCGGGTCTACGCCAACCGGATGGGCAATCGCGGCGAGACCAGCGGGGATGGCTGGCGCTTCCGGGGCCGAGGACTGATCCAGCTGACCGGTCGGAGCAACTACAAGGCCTTCGCCGACTGGGTCGGCGACCCGCGGGTGACGGAGGATCCCGACCTAGTGTCGAGCGACTACGCCGTCCATTCGGCGGTTTTCTTCTGGGACAAGAACGCCCTGAACAAGATCGCCGACAAGGACGACGTGGTCGGATTGACCAAGCGGATCAACGGCGGCGAGAACGGGCTCGCCCATCGCCGGGAGCTGCTGAACAAGGCCAAAGGCCTCCTCAGCATGCTGGATCTGGCGGGCTGACCGAGAGCGTGACAGGGGCCGGCCGCTCGGGAGCGACGCAAACGCTAGCCCTGCGTCCGGTACCAGTCGACCGTGCGGCGCAGGCCCTCTTCGAATGTCACGACCGGCGAGTAGCCGAGGATCCGTTTCGCCTTGCCGATGTCGGCCTGCGAGTCGCGGACGTCGCCGGCCCGCTCGGGCAGATACTCCGGCTCCATCGTGCCGCCGATGATCGTCCGCAGCGTCGTGAACAGCTCGTTCAGCGAGATGCGTCCGCCGGTGGCGACGTTGATCACCTGGCCGCTGGCACCATCGGCCGTGCACGCACGCAGCACGCCGTCGACGACGTTGGCGACGTAGGTGAAGTCGCGCGTTTGCCCGCCGTCGCCGTAAATCTTCGGCGCGTCCCCGGAGATGAGCTTGGTGATGAAGAGCGAGATGACGCCGGAGTACGGCGAGCCCGGATCCTGGCGTGGCCCGAAGACGTTGAAGTAGCGGATGGCGACCGTCTCTAGCCCGTAGAGCGTGGTGAAGAGCTGCAGGTATTGCTCCCCCACCACCTTCTGCAGCGCGTACGGCGACAGCGGGTCGGTGCCCATGTCTTCGCGCTTGGGCAGCGCCGCGGCGTTGCCGTAGGCCGAGGACGACGCGGCGAAGATCAGGCGCTTCACCTTGGCGTCGCGCGCCGCCACCAGGACGTTCAGGGTGCCGTCGATGTTGGCGCGGTTCGAGCTCACCGGGTCCTGCACCGACTTCGGCACCGACGGGATCGCCGCCTGGTGCAGCACGTAGTCCGCACCCGCGATGGCGCTCTTGGCGAAGTCGAGATCGGCCACGTCGCCCTGGACGAACTCGGCCCCCGGCTGCACGTTGCGCTTGTGGCCGGTGATCAGGTTGTCGACGACGCGGACGCGCTCGCCGCGGGCGAGCAGGGTCTCGGTGAGGTGGGAGCCGATGAAGCCGGCTCCGCCGGTGACGACGTAGAAGGCCATAGCGCTAGGGAATCGGCACGAATGGGGAAAGAGTCACAGTCGTGGGCGGTGATGTGAAGAGGGCTGCAGGGGACCGGTAAGCCGAGTTCTGTTCGCACTGTGCCTCCCGTTCGGCTGCGTGAGCAGCCGGCGGGAAACCCAGCACGTGGCGATCATTCCTCTAGGGCCGCGATCACTCGCGGCCTCGAGCAACCTACCCGGAAGCTTCGGACGGGCCGTCCTCGAACGCTTCCCTATTTGGTCTTGCTCCGTGCGGGGTTTTGCCTGCCACGTCCGTTGCCGGCCGCGCGGTGCGCTCTTACCGCACCATTTCACCCTTACTCACCGTCGCGCTCGCCCTTGCGGGCTCCCGTTTCGGTGAGCGGTATATTTTCTGTGCCACTGTTCCGTCGGGTTGCCCCGCCCGGGTGTTACCCGGCGCACTGCCCTGCGGAGTTCGGACTTTCCTCCAGCCCGTCACACTTTGCCGTGAACCGGACCAGCGATCGCCTGGTCGACTGCCGCCGGGCTCATGATAACAGGGGGGCGCGTGCGTGTGAGGGCGCCGCGCCGGCTGCACGGT
>JBDSLU010000411.1:0-15464 GCA_039916225.1 Vicinamibacteraceae bacterium | reverse complement strand
GCGCCGTCGGTCCGCCGCCTCGCGCGGCAGCTCGGGCTCGACATCCACGCGGTGAGCGGCACTGGGCCCGGCGGCCGCATCTCGTCCGACGACGTGCTCGCCTCGGCCAAGCAGATGATCACGTCGCGACCGAGCGGCGGCGGATCGCTGCCGGCGGCGGTGCTGCCCGACTTCTCGAAGTGGGGACCGATCGAGCGCCAGCCGATGCGCGCCATCCGCCGCAAGACGGCCGAGCACATGGTCGCCTCGTGGACGGGTGTCCCGCACGTCACCCAGCACGAGAACGCCGATGTCACCGATCTCGAGGCGCTGCGCCAGAAGTTCGGCAAGAGCCTCGAGGCGCAGACCAAGGGCAAGCTGACGGTGACGGCGGTGGCGCTGAAGGTGGCGGCCGCGGCGCTCAAGGCGTTCCCGCAGGTCAACGCCTCGGTCGACATGGCCGGCGAGGCGGTGATCCTCAAGCAGTACGTGCACATCGGGGTCGCCGTCGATACCGATCGTGGCCTGCTGGTGCCGGTCCTCCGCGACGTCGACAAGAAGGGCGTCCTCGAACTCGCCGTGGAGCTCGGCCAGCTCGCCGAGAAGGCGCGCAACGGCAAGCTCTCGATCGACGAGATGCAGGGCGGCTGCTTCACCATCACCAACCTGGGTGGCATCGGCGGCACCTCGTTCACGCCGATCGTCAACCAGCCCGAAGCGGCGATCCTCGGCATGTCGCGGTCGCGGATGGAGCCGGTCTGGCAGGACGGGCAGTTCGTGGCGCGCCTGATGCTGCCGCTGTCGCTGTCCTACGATCACCGCATCGTCGACGGCGCCGACGGCATCCGCTTCCTGCGCTACATCGTCGACCGGCTCGAGCACCCGTTCCTGCTCGCCCTCCAGTAGGTTGCTGCGCGCTCCCCAGTAATGGCCAACCCGACACACGTCACGGTCATCGGCGCTGGGCCCGGTGGGTATCCCGCCGCGTTCCTGGCCGCCGATCTCGGCATGCAGGTCACCCTCATCGACGAGGAGAAGAACCCGGGCGGCGTCTGCGTCTACCGCGGCTGTATCCCGTCGAAGGCGCTGCTGCACGTCGCCAAGGTGCTCGAGGAGGCACGCCATGCGTCGCAGTTCGGCGTCGAGTTCGCGGCGCCGCGCATCAACCTCGACAAGCTGCGCGCGTTCAAGGACGGCGTCGTCAGCAAGATGACCAGCGGCACCGGGGTCCTGACGCGCACCCGCAAGATCCGCTATGTGCAGGGCCGGGCGACCATCGTCGATCCGAAGACGGTGTCGGTGGCGCTGACCGCTGGCGGGGAAGAGACGATCGCCTTCGACATCGGCATCCTGGCCACCGGCTCGCGGCCGGCGACGCTGCCGAACCTGACGATCAGCGCCGATCGCGTCCTCGATTCGACCAGCGCCCTCGAGCTGAAGAACGTGCCGAAGTCGCTGCTGGTCATCGGCGGCGGCTACATCGGTCTCGAACTCGGCTCGGTCTACGCCGCGCTGGGCACCAAGGTATCCGTGGTCGAAATGCTCCCGGGCCTGCTGATCGCCGCGGACCGCGACCTGGTCAAGATTCTGGCCGAGCGCATCGGCCAGATCTGCGAGACGGTGATGCTCGACACCAAGGTCGCCAAGATGGTCGACGACCCGGGCGGCGTGAAGGTCAACTTCGAGCACGGCGACGGGACGACGAGCGAGAAGGTCTACGAGAAGGTCCTGGTGTCGATCGGCCGCAAGCCGAACGGCCACGTGCCCGGCATCGAGAAGACCACCGTCGTCGTTGACCAGAAGGGCTTCATCCAGGTCGACGCGCAGCGCCGCACCGCCGAGCCGACGCTGTACGCGATCGGCGACGTCGCCGGCGAGCCGATGCTGGCGCACAAGGCGACCTACGAAGCGAAGATCGCCGTCGAGGCCATCGCCGGCCACAAGGTGGCCTACGAGCCGCGGGCGATTCCCGCCGTCGTTTTCACCGATCCCGAGCTGGCCTGGTGCGGGATCACCGAGCAGGAAGCCAAGCGGGACAGCATCCCGCACGAAGTGGCCAAGTTCCCGTGGGGAGCGTCCGGGCGCGCGACCTCGATCGGCCGCACCGACGGGCTGACCAAGATCATCTTCGACCCGAAGACCGAGCGGGTGCTCGGCGTCGGGATCGTCGGCGTCGGCGCCGGCGAGATGATCGCGGAGGGCACGCTGGCGATCGAAATGGCGGCCGTCGCCACCGACCTGGCCATGACGATCCACGCGCATCCGACGCTCGCCGAGACGGTCATGGAATCGGCCGAAGGCTTCTTCGGCCACGCGACGCACGTCTTCCGCCCGAAGAAGAAGTAGGCCCCTCCGCCGCCGACCTGTCGCCGCCGACCTGTCGGCGCCGACCCCTCGAGGCCATCCGGTCACGCCAACCCTGGCCGCGCATGTCGCGTCCAAGCGGCGGCATGCCTCCAACGTTCGCGCGCGCCTCGTGGGCCGCCTCGGTCGCCGACGACGCCTGGTACGCCGGCCGGCAACTGCTGCGCCGCAAGCTGGCCACCGCCGCCGCGATCATCTCGCTCGGGCTGGCGATGGGCGCCTGCCTCGCGGCCTTTCAGCTCACCGACGGCCTGCTCTTCCGCCCGTTGCCGATCGGCGGGGCCGACCGGCTCCACGTCATCTCGCACCTTTCGCAGGACGCCAATGGCCAGCCGCGCTGGATTGGCGCCTACGAGTACCCGCTGTTCGCCCGGCTGCGTGACGCGGCGCGGCCGCAGGCCGAGTTGCTGGCGGCGTCGCCGGCCGAGCGGCTGGATGTGACCTATCGCTCCGACGCCGAGCTCGAGACGGCCTCGGTCCAATACGTCTCCGGAGCGCTGTTCACCCGTTTCGGGCTGCGACCGGCGGCGGGCCGGCTGTTCACCGACGCCGACGACCGCACCCCCGGCGCCCATCCGGTGGCGCTGATCACGCACGATTACTGGCGGCGTCGCCTCGGCGGGGATCCTGGAGCCATCGGCCGGACCGTGCGCGTCGGCGCGGCCGCCTTCACCATCGTCGGCGTCGTCCAGCCGGGATTCGCCGGCACCGAGACCGGCACCGTCACGGACGTCTTCCTGCCGACGGCGATGAATCGGGCGGTCACCGACATCGGCGACAGCTGGATCCGCATCCTCGTCCATCTCGAACCGGGCGTCTCGGCGCCGTCGCTCCGCGACCGGCTGACGCCGGTGTTCGTGGCGTTCCGGGAGGAGAAGTCGCGCGGCATGCGTGGCACCCGTCCCGAGCTCGTCCAGCGCTTTCTCAGCGAGCGGATGACGATCGACCCGGCCCCGTCTGGTGTGTCCGGGCTCCAGCAGGAGTACCGGCGGCCGCTGCTCGCGCTCGGTCTGCTCGTGGCCCTCGTGCTCGGCATCGCCTGCGTCAATCTCGCCCAGCTGCAGGCGGCTCAGACGGCGGCGCGAGGCAGCGAGCTGGCCCTTCGCGCGGCGATCGGGGCGGGGCGACGACGGCTGGTACAGATGGTCGTCGTCGAGAGCCTCCTCGTCGCGACGCTCGCCACGGTGGTCGGCTGGCTCTTCGCGGCCTGGGCCACCCGTCACGTGCTGCAGCTGATCGGGGGCGCCGAGCCAGTGCGGCTCGACCTGGCGCCGGACTGGCGTGTCGCGACGTTCGCCTGCCTCCTCGGGCTCGTCGCCACGGCGTCGTTCGGGCTGGCGCCGGTGTGGCGGTCGGCGGCGCTCCGGCCCATGCCGGCGATTCGCGGCGGCGCCGATGACCGCCGGCGACGGCTCGCGCCGGTGCTCATCGCCGTGCAGTCGGCCTTCTGCGCCGTGATCGTGGTGCTCGCCGCCCTGTTCGTCGCTACCTTCGACCGCATCGCGCATCAGCCGATGGGATTCGCCGCCGACGGCGTGGTGCTGGTGGACGTCTTCAGCCGCAGCCCGCAGCCGCTCGCCGGCTGGGACGACGCGAGCGCCGCGCTGGCCAGCATTCCCGGCGTGGAGCGGGTCGCGATGGCCGCCTACCCATTGCTCAGCGGGCAGTCGTCGAACGGGTTCATCGCAATCGCGGGCGGCGCTCCCGAACGCACGCTCTCGACGTTCCTGTCCGTCTCGCCCGGCTGGCTCGACGCCATGCGCGTGTCGCTGGTCGCCGGTCGCGACTTCGGGCCGGCCGATGCCCGGCCCGGCTCCGCCATCGTCAACCAGGCGTTCGCCGACACCTACTTCGCCGGCGTCGACCCGGTCGGCCGGACCTTCGATCGCACCAACGTGCCGGGACACTTCACCATCGTCGGCGTCGTCGCCAACGTGCGGTATCGCGAGCTGCGCGGGGCGATCCAGCCGACGGCCTTCCTGCCGTTCCGGGTCGTCGAATCGACGGGGCAGGCCGCGGCGGTCTGGGGTGGCACGTTCGTGGTCCGCACCGGATTGGCCGATCCCGGCGCGCTGGGGACGGCGCTCCGACGGACGCTGGCCGCGCGACAACCCGCACTGCTGGTCCGCAGCGTGCGGACCCAGCGCGAGCTCGTCGACCTGCAGACCAGGCGCGAGCGTCTGCTGTCGATGTTGGGCACCTTCTTCGCGGCAGTGGCGCTGCTGCTGGCCGCCGTCGGCCTCTACGGCGTCCTGGACGATGCGGTGATGCAGCGCCGGCGCGAGATCGGGATCCGGGTGGCGATCGGCGCCCGTGCGGCCCATGTCCTGCGCACGACGACGGCCGGTTCGCTGGCGATGGTCGGCCTCGGCGGTCTGGTCGGCTGGGCCGGAGCGGTGCTGCTGGCGCGGTCGCTCGGCGCCCTGGTCTACGAGGTGCACGCGACCAGCCCGGCGATGGCGGCCATCCCGTCCGTCGCGCTGCTGACCGTCGCCGCCTTGGCCGCTCTGCGTCCGGCCCTGCACGCGCTGCGCATCGATCCGGCCCGGGTGCTGCGGGAGTAAGAGCAGGCCACGAGAGCGTGGCTCGGCCATCGTTGTGGTCTACTGGCGAGGATGCGTCACCGTCTCCTGCCGCTCCTCGCCCTCGCGACGCTGCTCGTCGCTCCGGTCGCCTGCAAGGCTGCCCAGTCGCCGGCGGCGACGCCGCTCGGCGCCGCGCCGGTTCGCGGCCCGGTCGACGCCAAGGTCGTCATCCTCGTCTTCTCGGATTTCGCCTGCGCGACCTGCGCCGGCCTCGAGCCGGCCCTGAAGGCCGTCCGCGACGAGTTCCCCAACGACGTCCAGTTCGTCTTCAAGCACAATCCGGGGCCCGAGGACGAGAAGGCGCTGCTCGCCCACGAGGCCGCGGTCGAGGCCGGCCGGCAGGGCAAGTTCTGGGAGATGCACGATCTCCTGGCGGCCAACCCGGCCAAGCTCGAGTCCGAGCAGCTGATCGGCTACGCCCGCACCCTGAAGCTCGATGACAAAGCGTTTGCCGAGGCGCTCCGGGCGCGCACCCATCGCGCCATCGTCGCTCGCGACGTGCTCGAGGCCAAGGCGCTGGGGACGACCGGCACGCTCACGCTGTTCATCAACGGCCGTCGCGGCAACGGCGTGCCGCCGCCGGCGGTCCTCAACACCCTGATCAAGAACCTGATTGCCGGTGGGGATGGATCCGGACCGGCGCCGCTGGCGCCGACCGCGCTCGACCTGACCGGCGCGCCCGTCCGGGGTGCCGCCGACGCGCCGGTGACGATCGTCGAGTTCTCGGACTTCCAGTGCGGCTTCTGCTTCCGCGCCAACCCGACGCTGACGCAGTTGCTCGAGCGGTACCCGGGCAAGGTGCGCCTCCTCTTCAAGCACAGCCCGATCGAGGGCCACACGGCGGCGCCGCTGGCGCACCGGGCGGCGTTCGCGGCGCAGCAGCAGGGCAAGTTCTGGGAGATGCACGACCGGATTTTCGCCAACCAGCGCACGATGGACCGCGAGACGCTCCTCGCCCACGCCGGTGCGCTCGGCCTCGACCGCGCCAAGTTCACCGCCGACCTCGACGGGCCCCAGTCGCAGGCGGCCCTCGAACGGGACCAGGCCGAAGCCGCCAAGGTCGGCGTCGACGGCACGCCGACGTTCTTCATCAACGGCACGCCGCTCGTCGGCGCGCTGCCGCTCGAGGCCTTCACCGCCGCCGTCGACAAGGCGCTCGCCGCGCCGAAGCCGGTTCCCGCACCGCGCTGAGCGCGCCGGCGGTAAAGCGGGCCGCCGATCCGCAAACCCGATAGAATGCGCGGCCATGCAACGAGCGTGGCCCATTGTCCTCCTGCTGCTCCTGGCCGCGGCGCCGGCCGCGGCCGATCCGCGGCTACCCGCGATCTTCTCCGACCACATGGTGCTGCAGCAGCAGATGCCTCTCGGCGTCTGGGGCTGGGCGGCGCCGAGCGAGAAGATCGAGGTGCGGCTGCGCGCCCAGCGGGTGTCGACCACCGCCGATGCCGCCGGCCGCTGGCGCGTCACGCTCGCGCCGGAGACCGCCGGCGGTCCCGACGAGCTCGTGGTGGCCGGCGCCACCGCGTCCAAGCGATTCACCGACGTCCTGATCGGCGAGGTCTGGATCGGCTCGGGCCAGTCGAACATGCAGTGGGAAGTGCGCCAGGCGCAGGACGCCGACAAGGAGATCGCGGCGGCCGATCAGCCGCGCATCCGGCTGTTCTCGGTCAAGCGCGTCACCTCGCTCGAACCCAAGGACGACGTGACGCCGATGGACGACGCGCCGACCTGGATGGTCGCCACGCCGGCGAGCATTCCGCACTTCTCGGCCGTCGGCTACTTCTTCTCGCGCGAGCTGCAGAAGACGAAGAACGTCCCGATCGGTTTCATCCACAGCTCGTGGGGCGGGACGCCGGCCGAGGCGTGGACGCGCCGCGACGTGCTGGCCGAGGATCCGGCGCTGGCGCCGCTGCTGGCGCAGTACCGCCGCATCGAGGGTGAGTACCCGTCGCAACGCTACGGCTACGAGCGGCGGCTGCCGATCTGGAACGAGGCGCTCAAGGCGTGGCAGGCGGCGAACCCGAAACCCGAGACGCCGATGCCGGGCATGCCGGCGCCCCGCGGCGGGCCCGAGGATCCGCACCGGCCGGCGACGTTGTGGAACGCGATGATCGCGCCGATCACGTCGTTCGCCATCCGCGGCGTGCTCTGGTACCAGGGCGAGACCAACGCCTTGCGCGCCTGGGACTACCAGCGGCTGATGACGGCGATGATCCAGGACTGGCGCCGCGCCTTCAATCGTGGCGACCTGCCGTTCCTCTTCGTGCAGCTGGCCAACTTCCGCCAGAACCCGCCCAATCCGGGCGCGACCTGGTGGGCCGAGGTCCGCGAGGCGCAGCGGTTGACGCTCGCCCTGCCCAACACGGCGATGGCCTCGGCGATCGACATCGGCAACCCGCTCGACATCCATCCGCTCAACAAGCAGGAGGTCGGCCGACGCCTGGCGCTGGCGGCCCGTGCCGTCGCCTACGGCGAGCGTGTCGAGTACTCGGGACCGCTCTACGAGGGCATGACCATCGAAGGCAGCCGCGTCCGCGTCCGCTTCAGCCACGTCGGCGGCGGCCTGGCGCTCGATGCTGCCGCGGGACAGGGCAGGGGCACCGGCTTCATCGTCGCCGGCGTCGACGGCTCGTTCAAGCCGGCGGTCGTCGTCGTCGATGGCGACACGATCGTGGTCTCCAGCCCCGACGTCGCCGCACCGGTCTCGGTGCGCTACGGCTGGGAGGACGATCCGGTCACGAGCCTGCGCAACAAGGAAGGCCTGCCCGCGTCGCCATTCCGTACCGACACCTGGTGACGACGGACGCGGCGGGCCGCCGTCGCCCTATTCGATGGCGATGCTGTCGGTGACCGTGGCGCCATCGAGCAGGGCGAGGCGCCGCCCGGGGCAGTCGACCGGTTCGCCCGCGGCGCTGGCATCTCCGGTCGCCAGCGCCAGTCCGTTGGCGTGGGCGCGCTTGCGGGCCCAGGCCAGGAACGGGCGCAGCGCGGTCACGTCGATCCGCATCGTGCGTTCGAGCGGCTGATCGATCGCCACCCACGCCGACAGCCGTGTCGGCACCGGTGTGGTGTCGCCGCAGGTCAGCTGAATCGTCAGTTCGGAGAGGCCGCGCGCCGGGGCCTCTGGGGCGGCGACGACGAACACCAGCAGCTGTCTCGCGTTTCCGCCGCCGGCCGACACGGGCAGGTAGTGGGCGCCGAGCAGCATCGGCTGCCGCAGCGCCGATTGGAAGCGTTGCAGATCGGGATCGTCGTCGTCGGAGGTCGCGGCCAGCCGCTTGTCCCACTCACGGTTGACGACGCCGACGCCGGCCGGCAGCCAACTCGACACGTAGTTGATCGGGACCGCCAGTGCCCAGCTCCGCCCGTCACGCCGGCGACGCTTGCTGATGACGCCGACGACCTCGCCGCGAGCGTTGACCATTGGTCCGCCGCTGTTGCCAGGGCTCAAGGGCAGTTCCGCCTCGATGTGCAGGACGCCCCAGAAGGGGACGACGGGCCGGGCGACCGCACCCGCGACCACGGTCACGGTCTCGCCTTCGTCGGCCGGGGCGCCCGCGGCCGCGACCGCGTCGCCCTCCCGAACGCTCAGTGCGTCGGCCAGTGGCAGCGGCGAGCCGGTCCCGCCTTCCGTCTGCAAGAGCGCCACGTCGAGCTCGTCGTCGAGCTGAACCACAGCGGCCGGCACGACGTGGTCACCGAGGCGGACTTCGGCCGTCTCGGCGCACAGCACGTGCGCGTTGGTCAGCAAGAGGGTCGGGGTGACGAAGAACCCCGAGCCGCGGCAGGTGCCTGAGGTGACGATGACCGTCGCGCGTCGCGTGCGGGCGACCACATCGGCCGAGGCGAGCGCCGTTCGAGGCTGTTCGGGGGCCGCCGGTTCGCGACGGCAGGCGGGGCTCGCGGCGGCCGCGGCCAGCAGCCCGAGGGCCACGCCGACCAGACGCCATCGCTCCCAGCCCTGTGTCGGCACATCTGGAGAATCGGCCTGCTGCGCCGCTCCCTTCAGTCAGCAGCGGGCAAGCAGGGGCTGGCCGGGCGGCCGGCCCCCGAACGCCTCACGACAGCGCGGCCCGGGCCTCGTGGAAGACGCGAGACAGCATCTCGGGGGTGAGACGGCCGGTGAAGGTGTTCTGCTGGCTGGGGTGGAAGGCGCCAATGACGCGGGGACCGTTCTGCGGCGCCGCCACCGTGGCGCCGTGGCCAAAGGACGGGCGCGGCCGCAGGCCCTGGCCGCGGTCGGCCAGCACCCGCCAGGTCACGTCCCAGGCCAGCCTGCCGAGGGCCACGACGACCTGGACGCGCGGGAGCGCGGCCCATTCCCGCTCGAGGAAGGGCAGGCAGGTCTCGAATTCCTGGGGCGTCGGCTTGTTGTCGGGCGGGGCGCAGCGGACGGCGGCGGTGATCCAGGCATCGCGCAGCGCGAGGCCGTCGCGCCGTGACTCGGAGCGCGGGATGCTGGCGAAGCCGGCGTCGTGCATCGCCGTCATCAGGAAGAGGCCGGAGCGATCGCCGGTGAACATGCGGCCGGTGCGGTTGGCGCCGTGCGCGCCTGGCGCAAGCCCGACGACCAGCAGGCGGGCCGCCGGATCGCCGAAGCCGGGCAGCGGCAGGGCCCAGTAGCTCTCGTCGCGATAGGCGGCGCGCTTCACAGCGGCGATGTCGGCGCAGTGCGCCCGCAAGCGCGGGCAGAGCGTGCAGGCGACGATCTCGGCGTGAAGCGCGCGCAGGCTCACCCGCGCGCGGCCGCGAGCGCGTCGGCCTGTTCGTGCGCGTGGTAGGAGCTGCGCACGAGCGGCCCGGACTCGACGTGGCCGAAGCCGAGGGCCATCGCAATGCGCTTCAGCTCGGCGAACTCGTCGGGGTGGTAGTAGCGCACCATCGGCAGGTGCGAGCCGGTCGGCCGCAGATACTGCCCGATGGTAAGGATGTCGACGCCGACGCCACGCAGGTCGCGCAAGGTCTCGACCAGCTCGTCGTGCGTCTCGCCGAGGCCGACCATCAGCCCGGTCTTGGTGGGGATGTGGGGGGCGTACGCTCGCGCCCGCGCCAACAGCTCCAGGGTGCGCGGGTACTTGCCGCCCGAGCGCGCCATCCGGTAGAGCCGCGGCACCGTCTCGGTGTTGTGGTTCAGCACGTCGGGGCCGGCGTCGAGCACCGTGCGCAGCGGCGCCTCGAGGCCCTGGAAGTCCGGGATCAGCACTTCGATCCGGATGGCCGGGACGGACGCGCGCGTCCGGGTGATCGTTTCGGCGAAGATGCCGGCGCCGCCGTCCTTCACGTCGTCGCGATCGACCGAGGTGATGACCACGTACTGGAGGCCGAGCGTCTTGACCGCATCGGCGACGCGCGTCGGCTCGTCGAGATCGAGCGTGGCCGGCTTGCCGTGCGACACCGCGCAGTAGCCGCAGGCGCGCGTGCAGACGTCCCCGAGGATCATGAACGTGGCGGTGCCGTGGTGCCAGCACTCGCCGATGTTCGGGCAGCGCGCCTCCTGGCAGACCGTGTTCAGGCCGAGGCCGCCCATCAGCGCCTGCAGCTCGAGATACTTCGGCGAGCCGGGGGCGCGCACCTTCAGCCAGGCTGGCTTCGGGGTGCGGGGTTCCGGGGTCGGGGCTGCGGGGATGAGGGGGATGATCGTGGGCATTGCCGAGCCCATTAATCGTATCAGGATTCGCCTGGCCGAAGGCCGCTGCGGGGCGGTGCGCGGCGCCCTCCAGGCGCCTCGAGAGCCGGAACAACTCGCGCAGAACCGGGTAGTTGCGCGATCAGCCCGGCGTCGGCGGCGGCAGGGGCGGTGGGAGCGCCGGCGGCGTCGTCCCGGCGGCCTGGGTCTCGCCGCGGGCCCGGCGGCGGAGGCCCGGCACGTGCGCGCGCAGCCGATCCCAGCGTCCGCTGGCCCTGGCCACGCCGGCCTTGCCGCGGGCGCTGATTTCCCGGGCCACGGCGCGGCCGCGCTCGAGACCCTCGCGGCTGAACGCGCGCAGGGTCTCGCTCGAGGCGGTGCGGCCCTCGGTGGCCCACAGCACGACCGCCCGCCCGATGGCCCAGGTGCCGCCGTAGGCGACGGCGACCTTGGGCAGGATGCCCACCACCGGAATCAGGCCGACCAGTTGCCGCGCCATCTGGCGGAACAGCAGCCCGCCGCCGAGGACGCCGAGCAGCTCCCCGATCAAGCGCTTCGGTTCGCCGTCGCGTCCCGAGGCGAGCACCAGCCGGTAGCCCATGAGCAGCTGGTTCTTGGTCAGGACGATCATGTCGCCGAGGTTGAGCGGCGCGGTCAGGATCGGCACGACCTCGGCCAGCCCCGAGGTGAAGGCGAACGAGGCGTTGGCGCGGGCGGTGTCCTCGATGATCCGCTCGAACAGCGGCCGGCGGAACGGCGGCAACTGGTGGGCGAAGGCGAGACGCTCGCCGTCCGGGATCGCGTCGACGAGCGTCGCGGCGGCCTGGGCGGCGGCCTCCTCGATGGACACGGTGTCGTCGACCAGCGCGAGCGCGTGCGGAATCCGGTGATCGACGAGGTAGCGAAGTGTGGTGTCGAGATCGCTCGATCGCGGTCCGGGCGGCGCAACCACGATGACGGCGTTGGGGATTGTCGCGCCGCCGCCCGGCGGGTTGACGCGGACGAAGCGATGCGGCGAGGCCGCCCCGCCCGGGCTCAGCGCCGCGCGCATCCGTTCGGCCTGTCGCGGATCGCCGAGGATCGCCAGGTCGAATGCCGCCAGCGCTTCCTGTCGGATCGTGTTGAGGTCGAATTCGCTAATGACCTTCCAGACGTTGCCGAGCTTCAACGATCCAGACATGACGCCCATGTCCGCATCGTAGCAGGCGTCAGCGCAGGTCGAAGGCGGCCATCTCGCTGGCGTTACGGACGAGCAGGATGCCGTTGTCGAGCGCGGGCACGTTCCAGGTCCGCCCGTCGATACCCGGGACACGGGCCAGCTCGGCGAAGCGATCCGGGGTGGCGTGCACCAGCGCCAGTTCGCCGGTTTCGGTGGTGATTACCAGCCGATCGCCGGCCAGCAGCAGCTGGCCGTGGCCGAAGCGTCCGCCCTTCCACGCGACGCGGCCGGTGGCCGCTTCGACGCACGACAGGATGCCTTCGTCGAGCCCGTAGACGTAGCCGTCGAGCAGCACCGAGCTGGACAGCTTGTTCTTCATTCGCGTGTGTTCCCAGACCATCGTCGCCCGGAACCGGTCGCCATCCGGCGTCAGCTCGATCGCCGCCGCGCCCTTGCCGTAGCCCGACGAGAGGAAGAGCCGCGACGGTCCGATCACCATCGGCTGGGCGATGTTGATCGCGTTGTCCGTCGCCCAGGGGTAGCTCCATAGCAGCGAGCCGTCGTCGACCGATACGCCGATGGCGCGATTGCCGGTGATGGTCACGACCTGGCGTCGGCCGGCCAGCGTCAGCAGCATCGGCGAGACGTAGGCCTGCATGTCGTCGAGCGACCGCCACACCACCTGACCGCTGGAAACGCCGTAGGCGACCATCGAGGCGCCGCGACCGCCCGGCTGGACGATCACCTTGCCGTCGACGATCAGCGGCGACGCCGACATGCCCCACTGCAGGTTGTCGGCGCCGGCGTCGGAGAGGATGTTGGTGCGCCACACGGCGGCGCCGGTGTCGGCCCGGAGCGCCCGCAGCTCGCCGGCGGCGCCGAGGGCGTAGAGGATGCCGTCGGCATAGGTCGGCGTCGCGCGCGGTCCATCGCCACCCATCGCCTCCGAGAAGAGCGCGGTCCAGGCGACCGTCCAGCGTTCCCGGCCGGTCGCGATGTCGTAGGCCGCGACCACTTCCTTGTCGCGCCGCTGTTCGATGGTGTACGCCACGCCGCGCGCCGTCACGAACGAGGCGTGGCCTTCGCCAATCGGCTGCTTCCACAGCAGGCGCGGACCGCTGGCCGGCCAGGTCGCGGCGATCGCGCGCTGTCGGTAAACGCCATCGCGGGCCGGGCCGCGATAGTCGGTCCAGGACGTGGCGATGCCGCCGCCCGGCGCGGGAACCGTCGCTGGAGCCGGTGTCGATGCCGCTGCGGCTGAAGCCGGCGCCACCGGGGTCGACGTTGCCAGGGTCGATGATGCAGGTGCCGGGGCGTCCGTCGCGGCTGCGGCGGCCGGTGTGGGTGCGGCGGCTGGCGCCGCAGGACTGGCGCCGGACCCGGCGCGCTGCGACGCGCGCTGGGCCTCGAGGGCGGTGTAATGGGCGCTCTGCGTGCCGAGGGCCAGGTGCGGACGGAAATCGCCGTCGATGTAGACGCGCAGGCCGAAGCCGACGCGCAGCACGACGAGGACGATGGCGACTGCCGCCATCGCCAGGGCCAGACGTCGCAGCCATTTCGTCATTTTCGATATCCTCTCACGACGATGGTGGTGCCCCCTTTGACGTCCGCGGCGCGCGCGCTGTTCGCCGCCGTCCTCGTGGCCGCGGCAGCCGACGCCGCGCCTGGCCGGGCCGATGCGCGTGCGCAGCGCCCGCCGCAGCGACCGGCGACGTCGACCGGCAGCGCCGCTCCAGTGTCGTCCGCCGCCGAGCGGCACCCGACCTACGCGGCGCTCGAGGCCGACCTCAAAGCGCTCGTGGCGGCGCATGGCGGCTTGGCGACCGCCGTGCCGCTGGGCAAGAGCGCCGGCGGCCGCACGCTCTGGGCGATCGAGATCGCCGCGCCTGGAGCCACGCCGCCGGCGTCGCGTCCGGGCATCCTGCTGGTCGCCAACCTCGGCGCCGACCAGATTGCCGGCAGCACCCTGGCCCTGGGGATCGCCCGCGGCCTGCTCACCTCGACCGACGACGCGGTGCGCCGTCAACTGGCCGCCAGCGTCTTCTACATCGTGCCTCGCCTCGAGGTCGACGGCACCGAGGCCGTGTTCGCGCCGCTGCAGGCGCCGCGACGCGGCAACCTGACGCCCTTCGACGACGACAACGACGGCCGCGTCGACGAGGACCCACCGGAAGACCTGAACGGTGACGGCATCGTCAGTGTGATGCGCGTCCACGACGGACGCGGGCCGTTCGCGCCGGTCCCAGAGGATGGGCGGCTGATGAAGCGGGCCGATCCGCAAAAAGGCGAGGCCGGCGGCTGGTCGATCTACTGGGAAGGCGTCGACAGCGACCGTGACGGGTTCCTCAACGAGGATGGCCTCGGCGGCGTCGAGCTCGATCGCAACTTTCCGCACCAGTATCCGGCCTACACCCCGGGCGCCGGCCGCTTCATGGTCAGCGAAGAGGAGTCGCGGGGGCTGCTCGACTACGTGCTGGCGCGCCGCAACATCGCCGCCGTGGTGACGTTCGGCGCGACCGACACGCTGGTCGGCGGACCGCAGGTCGGCGGCGGTGGCAGCCGCACGCCGGCGACGATGGATCTGGCTGCGTTCGCTGACGAGGCCACCAGCGCGGCGTTGGCCGCCGGCATCGTCCGGGACGCGCAGCCGGTGCCGTATCAGTCAGGTGGCATCTTCGACGACGCCTTCGAACAGCCGTCGGCGCGGCCCTCGGCGCCGCCGTCCAGCGGCATCCGGCCGGCGACGGCGATCGAGAGCAGCGACCTCGAGGTGTTCCGCCACGTCTCGGACCGCTATCGCGAGATCACCGGCATCCGCCAGTTGCCGCCGACGCGCCGTGCCGCCGGCGCCTTTCACGAGTGGGCGTATTTCCAGTTCGGCGTGCCGGCGTTCTCGACGCCGGGTGCATCGATTGCCACCGTCCCTGCGTCGAACTCCGGGTCGGCCACGTCGCCCGTACCGAGCGCCAGTCCGGCGCTGACACCCGCGACCGGTGCGACCGCCGCTCCTTCTCTTCCCAGCAGGCCGGCAGGCCCGCCTGACACGCCCGAGCGCCCAGGGGTGCCAGTGCCGCCGCTGCCGCCATCTCCGCCACCACCGGTGCCGCCACCGCCACCGATCGCAGACGGCGGTCCCGGCGCCGACGATGGCCGGTGGGTCTCGCTGCTGGCGTCGTCGCGGCCCGACGCGCTCCTGCCCTGGACGCCCTTCACGCATCCGACGCTCGGCGCCGTCGAGATCGGCGGCTGGCGGCCCTTCGCCACGGTGCCGACGCCCGCCGCGGTCGCCCCGCTGGTCGCGCCGCACGTCCGCTTCCTCGTCGAGCTGTCGACGTTCGTGCCGCGGGTCGCCTTTGCGTCGCTGACGGCGACGAAACTGGGCGGCGGCCTCTACCGGATCCGCGCCGAGGTCGAGAACAGCGGCCGCTGGCCGACGGCGCTGCAGCACGCCATCGCCGCCCGGGCGGTGAAGCCGGTGCTGGTCGCCATCGACGTCGCGCCGGCGGCGCTCGTTTCGGGTGCGGCGAAGCACCAGTTCTTCCCGACGCTGCCCGGCTCGGGCCGGCGCGAACGGATCGAATGGATCGTCAAGGCGGGGGCCGGGCAGTCGGTGACCGTCCGCGTGGTGGCGCAGAAGGGCGGCACTGCGACACAGGCCGTGAGGTGCGAGTGATGAAGTCCGCCGCCACGCTCGCCCTGGTGGCCATTTTTGCCACCTCCGACGTGCTGGCTCTGAGCCGGGCTCCGAGCC
>JBDSLU010000410.1:0-3693 GCA_039916225.1 Vicinamibacteraceae bacterium | reverse complement strand
TGCTCGGAGTACGCTCCGAGCACGGCTCAGCGCTTCATCACGGCGTCGTCGAGGTTCATCACCGCGGATGCCACGATGGTCGCGGCTGCCAGCTCCGCCGCATCGATCCCAGGCGGCGGCTTCGAGGCGCCGACCGCGAGGAGCGCCGCGGCGGCACCGCGCTCGCGACGGAAGCGCGCCAGCTCGTCGCGATAGAGCGACTCGAGAGCGGCGCGTTCCTCGGACGCCGGGACGCGGCCGGTGAGCGCGCGGAAGCCCTGCGTGATCCGCGCCCCGGCATCGGTGCCCCCGGCGCGGATCATGCGCGCCGCCAGGGCCCGCGCCGCCTCGACGAACTGCGGATCGTTCAGCAGCACGAGCGCCTGTAGCGGCGTGCTCGTGCGCTGCCGGCTGACGGTGCAAAACAGGCGCTCGGCGGCGTCGAAGCTGATCGCGGAGGGCGGCGGCGACGAGCGCTTCCACACCGTGTAGAGGCTGCGGCGGTACAGGTCGTCGCCCTTGCCGACTTGATAGGATGTCGCGTTACGCGTGGCGAGCGCTTCCCACAGGCCGGCCGGCTGATATGGATACACGCTGGGCCCGCCGATCTCGCGCACCAGCAAGCCGCCCGCGGCGAGCGCACCATCGCGGACCTGCTCGGCGGAGAGCCGATACGACGGACCGCGCGACAACCATTCGTTGACCGGGTCGCGCTCGCGAGCCGCGGGGTCGGCGATCGACGACTGACGGTAGGTCGCCGACAGGACGATGCGCTTCTGCAACGCCTTCAGGTTCCACTTCGACGCCACGAAATCCGTCGCCAGCCAGTCGAGCAGCGCCGGGTGCGACGGCAGGCGCCCCTGGCTGCCGAAGTCGGCGGGCGTGGCGACGAGTCCGCGCCCGAGCAGCTGGGCCCAGGTCCGGTTGACCACGACGCGCGAGGTCAGCGGATGCCCGGGCGACGTCAGCCAGCGCGCCAGGCCCAGGCGGTTGGCAGGGAGATCCTTGGGCAGCGCGCCGATCGCCTCGGGCGTGCCGGCGGTGACCGGATCGGTCGGCGCGTCGTAGGCGCCGCGCGCCAGCACGAAGGTCTTTCGCGGCTCGGCGCGATCGCGCATCGCCATGACCTCGACCCGCGACGTCAGGAGCTCGTTCTCCTCGCCGCGCGTCACCGTCAGGGTGCGTCGGGTCGAGGCGGCGGCCGGATCGACGTGCAGCACGTAGTGCTCGCGCATCGCCGCCGACTGCGCAGCGGAGCGCGCGCCCGCGGGAGTCGCGAGAATGGCGCCGAGCGGATCGGACGCCCCGGCGAGCGCTTGCACTTCGAGCCGCGAGAGCTGGCGATCGAAGACCTGCAGATCGTCGATGCTGACGCCGTCCAGGCGTTCGTCGCCGCGGCGGCCGAACCGCATCGGCGTGTCACCGCCGCCCCAGTTCTTCTTGATGCGGTCGTGCAGGATGCTGCGCTGCAGATGATCGATGAGGACGTGGACCGGCGGCCGCACGCCGTCGACGAAGAGCCCGATGCCGGCGGCGCGGCTCGAGCCGTCCCACGTCAGCGTCACGTGCTGCCACGATCCTGGCTTGACGACTGGCGCCGTCGTGACGACCTGCACGGCGTTGTCGGGATCGACGTGGTGCAGCCCCGCGGCCAGCGTGCCGTCGGCGCGCAGGTCGATGTCATAGCCGCGATTGCCGTTCATCACCGCACCCGAGCGGGCGAACAGCGGCCCCGACGTTCCGGCTCGATCGACGCGGAACCAGAAGCCGATGGTGAACGGCTCGTTGCGCTCGAAGAACGCGATGGTCTTGCCGGCTTCGAGGTAGCTGTCGCCAGCGATCTGCTGGGCGAGACCGATCTTGCCGGGCACGGTCGTGGTGGGCCGATCGATGTCGCCGACGCGGCCGCGCTCCTTGGCGTCGACGAGATTGGCGAGCACGAGGACCGGCTTCGGCGGCTTGCGCTGCGCTGGCGGCGGCAGCTTCGCCCCCGGCTTGGGCGGATCGATCACCGGATGCGGCGTCTCGACCGGGAAGTGCGCGATCAGGCCTGACGGGTGGGCCATCGAGGCGCGGGCGGCGTCCGCTGCCGTCGCCACCCAGCGGGCGAACCCGGCATCGAATCGCGGCGCCGCCGGATCGATCTCGGCTTCGAGCGCGACGATGCGTGTTGCCAGGGCCGCCAGCTTCTCGTCGACGTCCGGCGTCGTGACGATCGCCGTCGGGCTCGGCACCCCCGAGTAGGGAATCTGCCCGACTTCGTTGACGTTGTTGAAGAAGGCGTAGAGCCGGAAGAACTCCTTCTGGGTGACCGGATCGTACTTGTGGTCGTGGCAGCGCGCGCACTCGACACTCAGGCCGAGGAACGCCCGGCCGAGCGTGTTGACGCGATCGACGACGTACTCGGTGCGGTACTCCTCCGCGACGATGCCGCCTTCCTGGCTCTGCATGTGGTTGCGGTTGAAGCCGGTGGCGACGCGTTGCTCCTGCGTCGGGTTGGGCAGGAGATCGCCGGCGAGTTGCCAGGTGATGAACTGATCGACCGGCAGGTTGCGGTTGTAGGCGCTGATGACCCAGTCGCGCCACGGCCACATCTCGCGCATGCCGTCGTCCTGGTAGCCGTGCGAGTCGGCGTAGCGGGCGATGTCGAGCCAGTCGGCGGCCATCCGCTCGCCGTAGCCAGGCGAGGCGAGCAGGCGATCGACGACGCGGTCGTAGGGGTCCGGACGCGTGTCGGCCAGGAACGCGTCGATCTCGGTGGTGGTCGGCGGCAGGCCGGTCAGATCGAACGACGCGCGTCGCAGCCAGGTCTCGCGCGGGGCCTCGGGCGACGGCGTCCAGCCTTTCGCCTCGAGGGCGGCGAGGACGAAGCGATCGACCTCGCCGCGAGCCCAGTTCGCCTTTTTGACGGCGGGAACGGCCGGCGTCTTCGGCGGGATGAAGGCCCAATGCGGCTTCCACTCGGCGCCCTGCTCGATCCAGCGGATCAGCGTGGCCTTCTCCACCTCGTCGAGGGCGAGGTGGGAGTCGGGCGCCGGCATCATCACCTTGGGATCGGTGCTCGTGATGCGGCGGACCAACTCGCTCTTCGAGGTGCTGCCCGGGACCACCGCCCGGTGCCCCGACTCCAGCGTCGCCAGCGCCGACGCCTGGACGTCGAGGCGAAGGCCGCCCTTCCGCTGCCGATCGTCGGGGCCGTGGCACTTGAAGCAGCGGTCCGAGAGCAGCGGTTTGACGTGGAAGTTGAAGTCGATGCGATCGGGCACGCCGGCGATCGGCGGAGCCGCGTGCCGACCACAGCCGAGCGTTCCGGCGACGAGGGTGACGAACAGCACGGCGCCGCCCCTCAGGGCAGCGGCCCGCCGCGATGATCTCGACACAGTACCGGCATTATGCGCCGGGACCGCCGTCCGTCCGCGCCCAGATATTGGGTGCGTCCCGGTCGAAATCTCGGCCCCGCTCACGTAGCGGTCCATCTCGTCCGCGCGGCGATCCACCTGAACCGAATCCGCTCGCGCCACCCTCCGATGCCGCGGGGCCAGCGGTATCAGGGCAGGGTGTTGGCGATGCGCAGGCTCTGGGCCCGGGTCGGGCTGCTGACGGTGTAGAGCCGCGTCGGACGGCTGACGATGACCGTGACGCGCTCGCCGCCGGTTTCGCTCGGGTCCTCGATCAGGAGGGCGCTGCCGCCGCGGGCGAGCGTCACCGTCTCGA
>JBDSLU010000409.1:0-2652 GCA_039916225.1 Vicinamibacteraceae bacterium | reverse complement strand
ATACCCGGTCTCTGGCCATGGGCCCGCGGAAAGGTCAGGCGAGCCACGCCGGTGTCGGCCAGCGCGCGGCGGACCTCGTCGTGCTGCCGCACCTTGGCCGAAATCGCTTCGGCGACCAGCGCTTGATGGTCCGGGGAGTCGACCAGGATGTCCTGCCCGCCGAAGGTGAACTGCGATCCCCGGCTCCGGCGGGCCTGCTCGCGGGCCACGCGCGCCGGCGCCATCGCGCACGCCAGCCGCTCCGGGCTGCCTTCAGGAAATTTCAAGGCGTGCAGGAAGCTGTCGATGGACGCGGCGGGTTGACCGGCGACCTCGAAGGCTGTCGGCGCGGCGTTGCAGAGGAGGTTGGCGCCCAGCCACTGGTGTGCCGGGCCGGCCGGGACGCCATCGCGGCCGTCCCAGGCAAGCGCCCCGTACGCGGTCAGCTGGTGCAGCTCGGACCCTTCAAACAGGACGCCCGCCGCCGCCTGCTCCCAACTCGCGCGATCGCGAATCAGGTCGGCAGTGGAGCGACCGCGCAGGGCGTGCCAATCGATGTCCAAGTCGGTCTTCTCCTGTGGCTACCGGGGCGCGATCCGGGCGAAGAACTCGCGTGGCGCCCGGCGGAAGAGCACGAAGTTCCCCAGCTCGCCGGCCGGCTGGTAGTCGCGGCCGAGCCACGCGACCAGCTTTGGCTGGCGGGAGAACCAGGTGTACGAGTCGATCGTGTCCGGATCCCAGTCGCGCCGCTGCAGGACGACCAGTGCCGGCTTGCGAGCCTCGAGCTCGGCGAGGAGGCCGGCGACGCCGTAGCCGGGCCAGCCTTCACCGAAGCCGACGATCAGCGGCCGGCTCCAGAAGAAGCGCGTGGCGCTGCGCCGCTCGGACTGGAGCAGCGCGCCGGGCGAGAAGCCGAGGACCAGCACGGTCTCGTTGGCCGGCACGCGCTCGGTGATGAGTTGGGCGAGCTCGTGGACGGCGAGCGCGGAATACTTGTCACCGGTGTCCCGCCCGCCGAAGCGGGCGAGGTAGTCGGTGCGCGTGCGCGTCCCGGTCCACGCGCTCAGATCCCACGCCAGGTAGTCGGCGACCTTGTCGACGTTGACGACGCGCTGGACGCCGACCACGACGAGTGCGATGGCGACCAGGCGCCACGGCTTGGCCACGCGGGGGAGGGCCCACGCGGCAGCCACCCCGAAGGCGAGCGCGAGCGCCGGCGCCGCCTGCAGGAAGTACTGCGGCAGGCCGCGGCTGCCGTTGACGGCAATCGACAGGCAGGCGGCGGCGACCCACAGCACCGGCAGGATGTCCGGCGTGCCGGCGCGGGCCCGCCGCACCAATGCGGTCACGAGGATCACGGCGCAGCCGAGGCCGCCGACGAACCACAGGCCGTCGACGCGGGCGCGTTCGATCGGGAAGCGCAACAGGTAGCCGACCATGGCGAAGCGGCTGGCGTAGGTTTCCCCGGAGTAGAAGACGTTGTAGCTGATGGTGGCGTGGTACAGGTCGTCGAAGGCGCCGGCGAAGGCGAAGATCGCCAGCATCGCCGCGACGACCGTGACGAAGCCGGAGGCGACGGCGACACCGGCCGGCATGAGCCCGCGGACGTGACCGCCGAGCGACGATGGCTCGCCGCGGCGCGACCACCACAACGCCGCCATCGCCGCGGCGATCAGCACCGCGCCGGCGTTGTACTTGTAGACGAACGCGGCGCCGAACAGCGCGCCGGCGGCGAAGGCGAGGCCCTGGACACGCCGCGCGCCGACGTCCAGCGCCCGATGCAGCAGCAGCAGGCCGGCCGTCGACACCAAACCGATGAACACTTCGGACTGGCCGCGGGCGCGGACGCCGCCGAGGCGGCCCCACGCCGGATCGCCGAGGAAGAGGAAGACCAGGGCCGCGGTTTCGCCAGCGCCCGGTGGACCGATGCGCCGGCCGAGGGCGAGCAGGAGCAGCGCGGTGGCGAGCGCGACGACAAGGTCGGCGGCCGGCACGACGCGCTCGTCCGGCCAGATCGCCCACAGCACCGCGTAAGTGGCGTGGATGCCCGGCGGCTTCTGATCCCAGGCGTCGCGGTAGGGCAGCTCGCCGTGCAGGATGCGCTGGCCGACGTAGCCGTAGAGAGCCTGGTCGGCCCCGGCCGGCTGCTGCAGCGACGGCAGCCGCAGCGCGACGCACAGCGCGAACAGCGTCCAGAAGACCGCTTGCTTCAGCCGCTTGTGCACGGAAGAAAAAGCTAGTCGGCGGTCGCGGCGACCCGGGTGCGGGCCGCCGGCGGGGGCGGCGTCGAGCCGAAGATCAGCCGTGGCACGATCTCGCCGACCACGCGCCACTTGGTGGTGACCAGACGCGCGATGTCGCCGGCGTGCCGCACCATGTAGCGGGGACGCAGGAAGAACCGCCGCTTGGCGCGGTTGATGGCCTGCATGACCACTGCCTCGTCGAGCCCGTTGCCGCGCAGCAGGTAGTACGAGTACTCCATGCGCGACCAGTCTTCGCTGGCCAGCAGGCCGTCGCGCTTGGCCTTGGCGTACAGCTCAGTGCCCGGGTAGGGCACGGCCGGATAGAAGTTGGCGAAGTCGGGGTCGAGATCGATGGCGTATCGCGTCGTCTGCTCGAGCGCCGCCGGCGTCTCGCCCGGATAGCCGAAGATGAAGAACGCGAACGACTTGA
>JBDSLU010000408.1:0-2685 GCA_039916225.1 Vicinamibacteraceae bacterium | reverse complement strand
TACGCGCGCGACGCCGCGCGCCTGCTGAGGGCTTCCACGACGTGACGCGCAAGACTTCGAAGCCGGCGCGCCGCGCCACCACCGCGAAGAAGACGCCGCGCGCTGCGGCTGGCGCCGGTCCGACCGTCGCCGCTCGCAAGTCCGCGGCGCTCTTCACCCGGGCCCAGGCGGTGATCCCGGGTGGCGTCAACAGCCCGGTGCGCGCCTACAAAGCGGTGGGCGGGTCGCCGCGGTTCATCGCCCGGGCCAAGGGCGCGACCATCACCGACGTCGACGGCACGACCTACATCGACTACGTGATGTCGTGGGGCCCGCTGATCCACGGGCACGCGCCGCCTGAGCTGATCGCCCAGCTCGGCAAGGTCGCCCGCCTCGGCACGAGCTACGGCGCGCCGACCGAGCTCGAGGTGAAGATCGCCGAGAAGGTGCGCGCGCTGGTGCCCTCCATCGAGATGGTCCGCTTCACCAGCTCTGGCACCGAGGCGACGATGAGCGCGGTGCGTGTGGCGCGCGCGGCCACCGGCCGCGATCGCATCATCAAGTTCGCCGGCTGCTACCACGGTCACGCCGACGGGTTCCTGGTCGAAGCCGGCTCCGGCGCGCTGACGCTCGGCGTGCCGACCAGTCCGGGCGTCGCGGCGTCGGTCGCGGCGCTGACGTTGACCGCGACCTTCAACGACCTGGACAGCGTCGAAGCGCTCCTCGAAGCCCATACCGCTCAAGTCGCCGCGGTCGTCGTCGAGCCGATCGTCGGCAACATGGGCACCGTGCCGCCGGCCCCCGGCTTCCTCAAGGGGCTGCGCACGCTGTGCGACCAGCACGGCGCGCTCCTGATTTTCGACGAGGTGATGACCGGCTTCCGCGTCCATCGCGGCGGCGCCCAGGCCCTCTACGGCGTGTCGCCGGACCTTACCTGCCTCGGCAAGATCATCGGCGGCGGGCTGCCGGTCGGCGCCTACGGCGGCCGCAAGGACCTGATGTCGCTGGTCGCGCCGGCCGGACCGATGTACCAGGCTGGCACGCTCTCCGGCAACCCGCTGGCCGTGACGGCTGGCCTGTGGTCGATCGGGCGGCTCACCGCCACGCTCTATCGCACCCTCGATCGCCTGACCAAGCGCCTCGGTGACGGCCTCCTCGACGCCGCGGCCAAGGCCCGGGTGCCGCTCCAGGTGAACCGCGTCGGCTCGATGATCACGCCGTTCTTCACGGCGACGCCGGTCACCGACTACGCCACCGCCACGCTGTCAGACACGGCGCGCTTCGGCCAGTTCCATCGCGCCATGCTCGCCCGCGGCATCTATCTGCCGGCGTCGCAATACGAAGCGTGGTTCCTGTCGGCGGCCCACACCGAGCGGCACGTCGATCGCACGATCGCGGCGGCGCGGGCCGCGTTCGCCGAGTTCGGCTGATCACTCGAGGGCCGGCGTCGCCCATCGTGCCGTCGATCGTTGGACCGATCTCGGGGGGACATGATGCGCATCACAGTTGAGACAGCGACAGACGTCGCGGCCGTCGCTGTGGGAGACCCGACGCTCCTGACCCCGCTCCGCGAGTGCAAAGGGCGCGGCTTCGAACGCCAGAGAGACGAGGCCATTTCGTCTGGAGCCATGTGGCGCGCGGCGACGGGAGCGGATGGCGCATACCTCATTCACGTCTACGTCGATGAGGAGCCCGCTTCCGCCATTCGCTCCTACCTGCACGATGCCGTGATCGTGGCCAGGCTTCGCATCCCGTCCGGACGGCTCCTCGTGGCGGGCGAGGAGATCTTCGTCGGGGCGCTCTCAACGAACGAGTACCCGCATATGGGCCAGGAGGTTCGGGTGCCCGCGGGCCACTACCAGATGACCGCGTTCCGTAGCGAGGCGGCCGACCATCTCCTGCACAGTCGTTTCGAGGAACAGGCGACCGTGGAGGAGCGTCGAGCCTGGTCACTTGGTAACAGGCTTGCGGCCGTCTGTGTCGCCTGTACCCTCGCAGCGCTCGTGGCCGGTATGCCGTGTATCTCTGGAGCGCGTCCTTCTGGATGGCGCTCTCCCCACTGCTCGGAGCAGCCGGGCTGTGGTTCTGGCGCGGTCGCCACCGCGCTGGCGCCACCTACGAGGCGGCCGAGAGGGTGTATCGCGCGATCGAGCGCGAGCTGCCGTCCATCGTGCTGATCCTGAAGCGGCTGTGACCCGCCCCACCGGGCCGATGCACATGACGGTTGGCGCCCCGTAGCGATGGAGGCGCCTCCTGGTCCTGAACGACGCTCCGCCAGATCGTCGGCGCCGGCGTTACTTCCGCTGCACCGAGTAGGGCAGGCTCAGGTCGCCGGAGAGCACCTCGAAGACGTCGTAGACGCCGAGCATCGGCTTCGCTGCGGCGGCGCCGTGGGCGTGATCGCCGGGCGGCGCGAAGACCTGCAGGTAGCAGGTGACCGCGTCGAACCGGAACGCTGGTGCGCCATCGAGGCGCAGCCGCGACACCGGCACCAGCACCTTCAGCGACCGACCGCGCGTCGAGACCGCGAAGCCGGGCGCGTCCATGTACATTGGCATGCCGGGGTTGGTCGGCGGGAGCACGGCCGCATCGGCCTTGGTGAATGCCTTGACGCTCAGGCCACCCGCCACCCGCGCGTCCTTGCCGAGCAGCACCCAGTGGGTGTGCCAGCGGACGCCGTCGTTGCCGAAGTTGCCGTCGCCGTTC
>JBDSLU010000407.1:0-2836 GCA_039916225.1 Vicinamibacteraceae bacterium | reverse complement strand
AACGCCACCGGGGGGTCTCACGCGACATCGTCAACGCGCCAATCTACCACGCCGACGCAAGCCCCCGAGCGCCTTCATCGCCACCCGCCGTCTGCTAATGCTGCCCGATCCGCACGTTGCGGATCCGCATGCCCGGGAACGAGCCGTGCTCACCGCCGCCGGCGCGCGGATTGCCGATGGCGATGCGGTGATTGGCCGGGTTGTAGATGCCCCCCAGGTGGGCATTGCCGTAGGCCCAGCTGCGGGCCCACTCACCGGCGCCCGACAGGGACGTGATGACGAAGCCCGCCCGTCCGTCGCCCCACTCGAGCCGCACGCGATAGGTGTCGGCGGGGTTCCACGGAATCGCGGTGTCCCGTTCGATGTAGCGCTGTTCGGTGCCGCACTTCGCGTCGCAGCCGTCGCCGGTCAGGAACTTGAACCGGGCGTCGCGCGGCGGCAGCCGCTGCTCGATGGTCGCGCGATAGAGATTGCCCGACGACCAGCTGCCGTCGTACATCGCGAACATCTTGTACTTCTCGTCGTTGAACGCGGTGCGCATCCCGGTCAGCTCGTACTCGACGAAGCCGCTGGTGATCGTCGGGACGCTGTACTCGATGCCGGCCCGGTCGTCGCCGATGACATAGCCGAAGCCGTCGAAGCCGCCGCCGAACACCTGGCCGACCGACGAGCCCTGCAGGTTGTCGCAGATCAGCACCGGGCAGACCGGTGGCGGGGGCGGCGGCGGGGGCGGAGGCGCCACCGGGGGCTCGGCTGGCGTGCCGGGCGTGCCGGTGTAGGGCATGCCGGTCGAGACGTGGCCGCCGTAGCGGCCGGCGCCCCAGTAGACGGCGCGCTCGGCGATGAAGGGCGCGCTGCCCTCGAAGACCGCCCCGAAGCGCTGGCCGTTCATGTGCGGCACGGCCGCGCCATAGAGCGTGAAGCGCGAGTTGGCGGGGATGGTGTACTGCTGCCGCGTGCCGTAGCCGTCTTCGCGATAGAAGCTGCCGGTGACCGTGATCGGGCTCGCGGTCGCGTTGAGGAACAGGTAGAAGGTCTCGTAGTTGGTGCCGCCGACGTTGCCGGCGATGCCCTCGGCAAACGCCCACCGCGTGGCCTCGGTGGTCAGGCCGGCGGTCGCGTGGCCCTCGACGAACCCGCCCCAGTACATCGCCCGCTCGGCGACGATGGGGGCGCTGCTGGTGATGCGGGTGGCGAAGGCCGCGTCCAGCAGGTCCGGGTAGTCACGGACGCGCACCGTGCGCCGGCTGTTCGCCGCGATCGACACGTTCTTGGTGATGACGGCGCCGGTGTCGAGGAAGAAGCTCAGCGTCGTCGAGACGCTGGCGCCGCCGGTGTTGGCGAGCAGGAAGTAGGTTTCGAAGTCCCCGCCGGTGAAGCCCTCGGCGAATCGCCACGTCGACGACAGGCTGGAGACGGCGGTGGCATCGTGGCCGCCCCTGAAGCCGAGCCAGTACATCGCCCGCTCCACGAAGACGGGCTGCGACGCCGTGACCTGGGCGGCGAAGTTGGCGCTGTGGAACTGCGGCAGGCTGTTGACCGGAATGGTCAGGCGGCTGTTCGCGGCGACGGAATACGGAAAGTCCACCGGCGGGCCGCCGTCGCTCAGCAGGCGTACCGTCACCGACACGGCAGACGGGTTCGGATTGACCAGCAGGATGAACGTGCTGAAGAAGTCGCTGGTCGCGCCCTCAGCCATGTACCACGTCGTCTGCGGGGCCTCGACGCCGCCGGCGTTGTGGCCGCCCCGCCGGCCGTTCCAGTACATCGTGCGCTCGACGTAGATCGGCACGCCGCTGGCGCTGGTGTCGACGAGGGCCGACGTCTCGCCCGTGGCCAGGCCAGGCACCAGGTTGACCGGCAGGGTCGCCCGGCGTCGGGGCGGGATGGCGATGGGGAAGTCGACGGCGGTCCCGTCGCGGTAGACGCGGACGAAGCCCGTCGCCGTCTGATCGGTCGGGTTGATCGCCAGGACCTCTTCCTCGAAGAAGGGGCCGGTCGAGCCTTCGGCGAGATACCAGCGCGTCTGTTGCGCGGTGGCGAGCGTGGGGGCAGCGAGCAGGGCCAAGGCCACCGCCGCACCAGGAATGTGCAGCCTCTTCATGTCGTCACAACCTCGAAGGAGAACGGGCGCCGTCGGGCAGGCAGTCCGTGGCGGGCCCCGTACGCCGGTTGTCGGCCGCGATGTCGGCAAACCTTAGAGGCGAGTGTTCAATATTTGGACAGCGCTGAGCTTGCGCCGTTTCCGTTTCGTCAAATTGACCGGTCAGAAGCGCGACCCGTATACTCGGTCGGCTGCGGCCGCCGATGCACATCCTGATGATCGCGCCCGAGCCGTTCTTCGAGCCGCGGGGCACCCCGTTCAGCGAATTCCACCGCATCAAGGCGCTGATCGCGCTCGGCCATACGGTCGACCTGGTCACCTATCCGTTCGGCCGCGACGTCGAGATGCCCGGCCTTCGCGTCTTCCGGTGCCTGCGGCCGCCGCTGGTCACCCAGGTGCGCATCGGGCCGTCCTGGGCCAAGGTGCCGCTCGACGCGGCACTGGCGGCCGCCGCGCTCCGGCGGGCCCTCGGCACGTCGTACGACGCCGTCCACTCGCACGAGGAAGCCGGCCTCATCGGGATCGTCCTGTCGGCGATGCTCGGGGTGCCGCACCTCTACGACATGCACTCGAGCCTGCCGCAGCAGCTCTCCAACTTCGACTTCTCGTCGTCCAAGCCGCTGGTCTGGGGCATGGGCCTGGTCGAGCGCGTCCTAGTACGTCGTTCGCGGGTCGTGATCGTGATCTGCCAGCAGCTGGTCGACGTGGTTCGAGCCATCGATCCCCTGGTGC
>JBDSLU010000406.1:0-5424 GCA_039916225.1 Vicinamibacteraceae bacterium | reverse complement strand
TGGTGCTGCGCCCGCTGCCGGTGGCGCGGGCGCACGAGCTCGTCGAAGTCCGCTTGCCGGATCGCGACCTCGACAAGGCGCGTGGGGCCATCTACCGCTACCCGTCGGTGACCAATGGTCTCTGGGAGGCGCTGCGCACGCGCCAGCAGGCGTTCGACGCCTTCGCCTGGGCCGACGACGACTTCAACCTGGCCCCGGTCGGCGAGGTCCGCACCGTGTCCGGCCTGTTCGTGAGCGGTGAGTTCTTTCCGGTGCTCGGGCTTGCGCCAGCGGCCGGCCGGCTGTTCGGGCCGGCGGACGATCGCCGCGGCTGCGGTCTCACCGGCGCCGTGATCAGCCACGACTTCTGGCAGCGCGAGTTCGGCGGCAGCCCGGCCGCCATCGGCCGGACGCTGAACGTCGACGCGCGGACGGTGCCGATCGTCGGCGTCGCGCCGGCGGGGTTCACCGGCCTGCAGGTGGGCCGGCGCTTCGACGTGGCGGTGCCGGTGTGCGCCATCGACGCCCTGCGCCCGGGGCAGCGGATGCTCGAGAGCGGCACGACCTGGTGGCTGACCGTCATGGGTCGGCTGCGACCGGACTGGACCGTCGAGCGCGCCGACGCGCACATCCGCACACTGGCCCCGGCCATCTTCAAGGCGACGCTGCAGGCGGACTACCCGGCCGTGAGCGTGCCCGATTACCTCGGCTCCGGTCTCGAGGCGATGCGCGCCGCCACCGGGCGCTCGGGGCTGCGCGAGGAGTACGAGACACCACTGACACTGCTGCTTGCGATGACGGCGCTGGTGCTGCTCATCGCCTGCACCAACCTCACCAACCTGATGCTGGCGCGGGGCGCCGTGCGCCGGCGCGAGCTCTCGCTCCGCCTGGCGATCGGTGCGTCACGGGGGCGGCTCGTGTCGCAGCTCCTCGCCGAGAGCGTGGTGATCGTCGGAGCCAGCGCGGTCGGGGCGCTGGTCGTCGCGCAGCTGACCAGCCGCGCCTTGGTCCGCCTGATCGGCAGCAGCGAGCGGCCGATCGCGCTGACGCTGGAAACGGACTGGCGCGTCCTTGCCTTCGTGGCGATCGCGGCCGTTTCGACGTGCCTCCTGCTGGGGCTGGCGCCGGCGCTCCGCGCCACCCGGCGCCAGCCGGGCGAAGCGATGCGGGCAGCGCCGCGCGGCGCGTCCGAGGATGCCGGCGGCGTGACGCTGCGCCGCGGCCTGATCGTCGCGCAGGTCGCCGTGTCGCTGGTCCTCGTCGTGGGCGCGTTGCTTTTTGCGCGCAGTTTCCAGAATCTCGTGACCGAGCCGCTCGGGTTCGATCGGCGGGGCGTCCTCGTCGTCGACGCCGGACTGCCCGGTCCACAGCCATCGCCCGAGGCTGCGACGGCGCTGCGGAAGGCGCTCGCCGAGAGCCTTGCCGCGGTTCCCGGCGTGGTGGCGGTCTCACAGACCAATGTCGTGCCGCTCAGCGGCAACACGACCAACAACCGTGTCTGGCGCGATGGCGCCGCGCGCGCCGACGGACAGGACGCGTTCTTCAGCCGGATCTCGCCCGGCTACCTCGAGACGCTGGACATGCGCCTCGTCGCCGGCCGCGACGTGGCCGGCACCGATGGACCGGAGGCGCCGAAGGTCGCGCTCGTCAACGAGACGTTTGCCCGGAGCTTCGCCCCCGGCGCGAGCCCGATCGGCCGGCAGTTCTGGATCGAGGCGACGCCAACCCGGCCCGAGACCCGCTACGAGATCGTCGGCGTGGTGCGGGACGCGAAATACCGCCGGGTGCGCGAGACGCCGGCGCCGGTCGTCTACCTCGCGCTCGCGCAGCATGACCCCGGCGCGAGCTGGCTGGTGCGCGCCAACGTGCCGGCGCGCGCTCTGACCGAGTCCGTGCGCGCCGCCCTGCTCCGTGTCGACGGACGCCTCCGCTTCGTCTTCCGTCCGCTCGACGCCGCCATCGACGACACGCTGCTGCGCGATCGCGCCCTGGCGATGCTGTCGGCGCTGTTCGGCCTCCTGGCCGCCGTCCTCGCCGCCGTCGGACTGCACGGCGTCATTGCCTACGCCGTGGAGCGGCGGCGGCGCGAGATCGGCATCCGACTCGCGCTCGGCGCGACGCGGTCGGCGATCGCCGCGTCGGTGGTCCGCGAGAGTGGGCTGCTCGTCGCCGGCGGGGTCGGCGTCGGCGTGGTGCTTTCGCTGCTCCTCACCAACTCGGCACGCACGCTGCTCTTCGGGCTCGAGCCGAGCGACCCGGCGACGATGATCGCGGCGGTCGGCGGGCTGTCGCTGGTCGCGCTCACCGCCAGCCTGTTCCCGGCTCGCCGCGCCGCCCGCGTCGACCCAATGACGGCGCTGAGGGACGAGTAGGCGTCGGCGCCGCGCTCCTCAGCGCACGCCGGTGTGGGTGGCGATCCACCATACGTGGCCGAACGGGTCGACGACCCCCCCTGACCGATCGCCGTAGGCCTGGTCGGCGACCGGCATCACCTCGCGCGCTCCCGCCGCGATGGCCTGGGCGAACAGCGCGTCGACGCCCGGCACGTAGAGATACACGTGCATGCTCGAGCCGCCGCCGGCATTCGGGCTCTTCGCCGACACGCCGCGGAACTCGAAATGCTCGGCCAGCATGATCGGCGAGTCGCCGATGCGGACCTCGGCGTGGCGGACCTTGCCGGTGTCGTCGACGCTGAGCGAGGTCTGCACGGCCCCGAAGGCGCGGGTGTAGAAGTCGATGGCGGCCCGGGCGTCCGAGACGATGACGTAGGGCGTGGCGGTGTGGTGGCCGGCCGGGGCGTGCGATGTGGCGGTGGAAGCGGTCTGGGTCATGGCGTTCTCCTGCCCACCAGACTAGCGACCGGCCGGGCGCCGGGTCTTGGAAGAAAATTCAACTCCCGCCGCCCCCACCATCCTCGCCGCCCCGTCGGGGCGGCTCGTCAGGTGTCGGCCGCGTAGTTAGCCTCAGGGCTCCGGTCCTTCGGACCTCGCCCTCGAGGTCTGCCCGCGGCGCATCGCCGATCCTGGCTACCGCTCGGGCACGTTGACGCCGGTCTCGTAGCCGAGGCTGGCGGCGAACGCGGCCGGCGTCAGCCCGCTCAGCTCGCGGAACTCGGCGTTCAGGTGCGGCTGATCATAATAGCCGGCGTCGAGGGCGACCGTCAGCGGCGACGCCCCGGTGCGCAGCCGGGCCGCGGCGTGGTGGAATCGGTGGATGCGGGCGTAGGTCTTCGCCGTGATGCCGACCTGGGCTCGGAAGCCAGCGGAAAGGCGTGCCGCGGTGAGGCCGGCCGCATCGCGCAGCACGCCGATCGCCACGTTGCCGCGCCGGCCGCGGATCCGTCCGGCGATCCAGGCGATCGCCGGGTCCAGGGCCTCCGGCGGGCCAAGGCGCGTCTCAATCCACGAGGCCGCCTCCGCCAGGCACGCGCTCGCGTCCTGCGACACGGCGTCGCAGCGATCGGCCAGGCTGGTGGCATCGCGCCCGACCAGATCGCCGAGGTCGACGTCCTGGCCGGCGAGCGCGTCGAGCGGCCGCCGCAGCAGCCGATAGGCACCGGCCGGCGTGAACTCGATGCCGAGGACGGTCGAGGCACTGTGCGGCGCCTGGATGACGAACGGCTGCGTCTGCTGCCCGCTCATCCCGACTGCCGGACAACGCGCGATCCCGTCGTCACGCACCACGCCATAGCGCTCGCCGAGGTGGACGACGACTTGGAGCAGGCCCGTCGGGAGCACCCGCTCGCGCGGATGCGCGGTGCGGCCGGTGAAGTGCCACAGCCGCTCCACCACGCCGCGGAGGTGGTCGGGCCGCCACTCGACCGCCGTCCAGCAGCCCAGCTCGCCGTCGACGCGATGGGTGACGCAGGACACAGCGTCCATGCTACGCGCTGGCGGGGTCGGCGGGTGCGTGCGGTTGCGCAAGCCGCGCACCGGCCTGTATGGTATCGGCACTCAACGGGTCAGAACGGGCGTTCACACGGGTTTCACACAAGGGGAACGGGCCGATGTCGCATGCGCACGCGACCACGGTGGTCCGCGGGTTCGGGCAGACCGAACGCCGCGACACGTGGTGGGCAACTCCGCTGGCGGTGTTTCTGGGTTTCTCGACCTTCATCGTCTATGCGACGTGGGCCGCGTTCCAGGGCGAGCACTACACATTCGGGCCATACCTGTCGCCGTTCTACTCCCCGGAGATCTTCGGCAATTCGCCGCACGCCTGGTTCGGGCCCTTCCCGAGCTGGTGGCCGGCCTTCCTGCCGGCGTCGCCGGCGCTGCTGATCCTGCCGATCCCGGGCGGGTTCCGCTTCACCTGCTACTACTACCGCGGCGCCTACTACAAGGCGTTCTGGGCCGATCCGCCGTCGTGTGCGGTGGGTGAGCCGCGCAAGAGCTACTGGGGCGAACACAGCTTTCCGCTGATCCTGCAGAACGCGCACCGCTACGTCCTCTTCCTGACGCTCGCGGTACTGGTGGTGCTGCTCTACGACGCCTGGAAGGCGTTCTGGTGGGCCGATGCGGCCGGCGTCGAGCACTTCGGCGTCGGGCTCGGTGCGCTGATCCTCACCGCCAACGGCGTGCTGCTGGGGCTCTACGTCGGCGGCTGCCACTCGCTGCGCCACGTCGTCGGCGGGGGCTGTGACGTGCTGTCGAACAAGCCGATCCGGAAGGGCGCCCACCGCTGCGTGAGTGTCTGTAACCGTAAGCACATGCTCTGGGCCTGGTGCAGCCTGTTGTCCGTCGGACTCTCCGATCTCTATGTCCGACTGTGTTCGATGGGCGTGATCACCGACTGGAGACTGTTCTGATGCGGGTCTCGACGACGCAAAGCTTCGACGTCCTCGTCGTGGGAGCCGGCGGCGCCGGCCTGCGGGCGGTGATCGAGGCGGCTGATGCCGGTGTCTCGGTCGGCGTGATCTGCAAGTCGCTCCTCGGCAAGGCCCACACTGTCATGGCCGAAGGCGGCATGGCCGCGGCGCTCGGCAACGTCGACGATCGGGACAATTGGATGGTCCATTTCGCCGACACGATGCGCGGCGGCCAGTACGTCAACAACTGGCGGATGGCGGAACTGCACGCCAAGGAAGCGCCAGATCGCGTCCGCGAGCTGGAGCGCTACGGCGCCGTCTTCGACCGCACGCCGGACGGCCGCATCCTGCAGCGCAACTTCGGCGGCCATCGCTATCCGCGCCTGGCCCACGTCGGCGATCGCACCGGCCTCGAGCTGATCCGGACCCTTCAGGACCACACCATCCACAAGGGCGCGACGGTGCTGATGGAGCACACCGTCGTCTCGCTGTTGCTCGACGAGGGTCGCGTTGCCGGCGTGGTCGCCTACGACCGCGAGCGCGGGCGCTTCCACGTCATCCAGTGCAAGGCGCTGATCCTCGCCTGCGGCGGCCTGGGCCGCGCCTTCAGCATCACCAGCAACAGCTGGGAGGGCACC
>JBDSLU010000405.1:0-16770 GCA_039916225.1 Vicinamibacteraceae bacterium | reverse complement strand
CGACACGACGTTCCTGCAGTGGGAAGCGACCGCCGCGAACGCGCCGACGGGGCGCTTCCGCATCGTGCCGGCCGGCGGCGGCGCCGCGGTGTTGACGGTGCCGGCGGAGGTCGAAGCGGCCGGACCGGGCCTGGTTCGCGCCACCGCCGTGGTGCGGCAGGGACTGCTGCCGGTCGGCCCGTTCGAGATCGTCGGCGAGCTGATCCGCGACAACACGGTCGTCGTCGATCGCCGCCGGGCCTTCGTGGTTCGCGGCGTGGCCGCCGCCACCAGAGCCGGCGTCACGGCGTCGGCGGCGGCGCTGGGCGCCCTGGTCGGCGACATCACCGGCCTGGTGCCGCGCTTCGCTCCGGATGATGTGCTGGCGTCACCGCTCCTCGCCCGCGCCCTGGACGCCCTGGCGGCGCGGGCCAAGTCGGACGCGGCGCGCCGGGCGATCACCCGCGCTCGCACCGCGCCGGGCGTGGCGCCGGACGCCGCAATCGCCAGCGGCGACGCCACCACCGCTGCGTTCCTGTCCGGCCTCGCCGACCTCGCGGCGCTGCCGGCGGCCGTTCGCGATCCGTCGGCGCGGGCGCTGGCGCGCGCCGACCTGGAACGCGCGGCGCAGCGGTTCCGCGACGCCCTGCGCGCCGACGCCGATTTCCTGCCCGCCGCGGTCTTCCTTGGCGCGTGTTACGCGCTCGGCGGCCGCGACCAGGAAGCGGCCGGCGCCTGGCAGACGGCGCTGATCGGCATCGACGACGATCCGCGGCTCTTCACCCTGATCGTCGACGCGCGGCTGCGCATGGGTGATGCCGCCGGCGCCGATGACGTGGCCGCCGAAGCCGAGCGGCGCTGGCCGGCCGACGCCAGCCTCCGGCCGCGCCGTGCCCTGCTCGAGCTCGCGCGCGGCCGCGTCGCCGAGGCGCTGACCGCTCTCGACGCCGTCGATTCGCCGTCGACGGATCTGCTGTTCGCCGCCCTGCGCATCCTGCACGGTGCGCGATCGACGAGTCTGGCTGTCGAGGATCCGTCGCGCGATCGCGCGCGGTTCGAGCGATATGCCGCTCGCTACACCGCGCTCGGTGGAACCGAGACCGCGCTCGTCAAGAGCTGGGCCGCGGCGGTGAAATAGGGGCGAAAGTGGTCGGTGGACGCAGCCGTCACGAGAGCCGTCACGAGAGGCTGTTGTGAAACTTTTCACACAATGCGCGCGCACCTTCGTGATATTGTCCGCGACGTTTTGACCGCGTGTTCCATCCTGCGCGACAGCAAGCCGCGAGAAGCGGCACGCTGGCCGTGGCCAGGGTCCTTCAGGGCTCTGGCCCAGCCATGTCTGGCGCTCCCGCTGTTCTCAGGACGGCCGTGTCCGCCCGCGATCTGACCGACTCCGACCTATGAGCCAGATCTTCAACCGCAGCGCCAATCAGATTGCGCGCTTCAGCCTGGTAGGCGGCGCCCTCGCCGTGGGGCTGGTGGCATGGCTGGGGCTGCTCCTGATGCGCTCCGACTTCGTCACCGGCGCCAACGCCAACGTCACCCAGCCGGTCCAGTTCAGCCACGCCCATCACGTCGGCGGCCTCGGCATCGACTGCCGCTACTGTCATACGACGGTCGATTCGGCGCGGTTCGCCAACATCCCGCCGACCAAGACCTGCATGAACTGCCATTCGCAGATCTGGCTGACGAGCAGCTACCTCGAGCCCGTCCGCGAGAGCTTCCGCACCGGGCAGTCGCTCGTCTGGAACCGGGTGCACGACCTGCCCGACTTCGTCTATTTCAACCACTCGGTCCACGTGAAGAAGGGCGTCGGCTGTGAGACCTGTCACGGCCGCATCGACCAGATGGCCGGCATCTACCAGGCGTCGAGCCTGCAGATGGAGTGGTGCATCACCTGCCACCGCGCGCCGGAGCAGTTCCTGCGCCCCCGCGAAGCGGTCTACCAGATGGGCTATCACCCGGCGGGCGACCAGCTCACGATCGGTCGCGACCTCGTGAAGAAGTACGACGTCAAGAGCCTCACGAGCTGTTCCACGTGCCATCGGTAGCGCGATTGCCCCAGAAGCTCAAGACAGGCCCAGGACAAGCCAGGCCCAGGACTTCCCTTCATGCGTGACATCGACCTTTCGGCGATCCGGGCCCGGCTTGCCAAGCAGGACGGGACCGGCCAGACCGGGCCGGCCTTCTGGCGCAGCCTCGATGAGGTGGCCGAGACCCCCGAGTTCGCGGCCATGCTCCACCGGGAGTTCCCCGAGGGCGCGTCCGAGTTCACCGACCCGGCCGGCCGCCGCGACTTCCTGCGGCTGATGGGCGCGTCGATCGCCCTCGCCGGCGCCGCCGCGTGCACCCGCCAGCCGACCGAGCACATCGTTCCCTACGTCAAGGCGCCCGAGGATCTGGTCCCCGGCAAGCCACTGTTCTTCGCCACCGCGATGCCGTTCGCCGGCACCGCGGTTCCCGTGCTGGTCGAGAGCCACATGGGCCGGCCGACCAAGATCGAGCCGAATCCGGAGCACCCGTTCACCCACGGCGGCACCGACCTGTTTGCGCAGGCGTCGGTCCTCGAGCTCTACGACCCGGACCGGTCGCAGACCGTGATGGGCAAGGGCGAAATTCGACCGTGGAGCGAGCTGTCGCTGGCCCTGACGAGCGCGGGAGCCGGGCAGAAGGGCGCCGGCGGCGGCGGCCTGCGCATCCTTTCCGGTGCGGTGACGTCACCGACGCTGGCCGCGCAGATCCAGGGCCTGCTGACGGCGATGCCGCAGGCGAAGTGGATTCAGTACGAGGCGATCGGCAACGACAACGCGCGGGCCGGCTCGAAGCTGGCGTTCGGCGACTACCTCGAGCCCGTCTATCGCCTGGATCAGGCCGACGTCATCCTGTCGCTGGACGCCGACCTGCTCGACGCCGGTGCAGGTAAGTTGCGCTACGCCAGGGACTTCGCGACGCGCCGCCAGGTCGTCCCGGGGCAGACGGCGATGAACCGGCTCTACGTCGCCGAGAGTTCGCCGAGCAACACCGGCTCGAAGTCCGATCACCGGCTGTCGCTCAAGGCGCGAGAGATTCCAGCGCTGGCCGGGGCCATCGCCGCCGGCCTCGGCGTCGCCGGCGCGGCCGGCCAGGCGCCGGCCTCGGCCACCGCCTTCGCCACCGAAGTCGTCAAGGATCTGCAGGCGCATCGCGGCCGCGCCCTCGTCGTCGCTGGCGAACGGCAGCCCGCCGCCGTCCACGCCCTGGCGCACGCGATGAACGCGGCGCTCGGCAGCGTCGGCACGACGGTGGTCTACACGCAGACGCCGCAGGCCAACCCTGGCGAGGGCTTCGCCGGCCTCCGCGATCTGGTCAACGAGATGAACGCCGGCACCGTCGCGGTGCTCGTCATCCTCGGCGCCAACCCGGTCTTCACCGCCCCGTCCGACCTGAAGTTCGCGTCGGCGATGGGCAAGGTCCCGCTCTCCGTCCACCTCGGGCTGCACCGCGACGAAACCGCCGCGCACAGCCAGTGGCATGTGCCGGAGACGCACTATCTCGAGACGTGGAGCGACGCGCGCACCGGCGACGGCACCGTCACCGTCTGCCAGCCGCTGATCGAGCCGATGTACGAGTGCCGCTCGGCGCACGAGCTCGTGGCCGCGCTCTCGGGCGAGATCAAGACGCCGCTCGAGATCGTCCAGGGCTTCTGGAAGGCCAACTGGGACGGCCGCTCCGCGTCGGCTGGGGCAGGCGGCGCGTTCGGCAAGCTGACCGACACGACCGGCGTCGACTTCGCCACCTTCGAGAAGTTCTGGCGGCGCGTGCTGCACGACGGCTTCGTGCCCGGCACCGCCTTCGCGCCGAAGCCGGTGGCCCTGGCCGCCGGTGCGGTCGCCGCGGCCCCAGCCGCGGCTGCGGTCTCCCCGGCCTCATCCGGCGTGGTGCCGAACTCTTCGGACACGTCGGTCGGGGGTCTCGAAGTCACGTTCCACGCCGATCCGTCGGTCTATGACGGCCGCTTCGCCAACAACGGCTGGTTGCAGGAACTGCCCAAGCCGTTCGACAAGGTCTGCTGGGACAACGTCGCCTACATCAGCCCGCGGACCGCGGAGCAGCTGGGCGTGGGCGAGCGCAAGCCGGTCGTCTACGGCGTCGAAGTCTACCTGGCCAACCTGACGGTCAACGGGCACACCCTGCAAGTGCCGCTGTGGATCATGCCCGGCCAGCCGGATGGGTCGATTGCGCTGCACCTCGGTTACGGGCGCACGCACGCCGGCCGCATCGGCAACGGGCTCGGTTACAACGCCAATTTCTTCCGCTACTCCTCGACCCCGTGGGTGCTGCAGGGCGCGTCGCTGACGCTGCTCGACCAGATCTACAACGTGGCCTGCACGCAGGGCCACTTCCAGATGGAGAACCGGGCCCTGATCCGCGTCGGGACGCGGACCCAGTTCGAGCACGATCCCACGTTCGCGCAGCACATGGCGCACGTCCCCAAGCCGGACGAGTCGATGTACGCGCCGTGGAAGTACGAGGGCCACGCCTGGGGCATGGCCATCGATCTCAACTCCTGCAACGGCTGCAATGCCTGCGTCGTCGCCTGCGTCGCCGAGAACAACATTCCAGTCGTCGGCAAGCTGCAGGTGATGAAGGGCCGCGAGATGCACTGGCTCCGCATCGACCGTTACTGGGAGGGTTCGCCCGACGCGCCGTCGGTCCACTTCCAGCCGGTCGCCTGCCAGCAGTGCGAGAACGCGCCCTGCGAGGTGGTCTGCCCGGTCGGCGCGACCGTGCACAGCGATGAAGGCCTGAACGACATGGTCTACAACCGCTGCGTCGGCACGCGCTACTGCTCGCACAACTGCCCGTACAAGGTCCGCCGCTTCAACTTCCTGCTCTACGCCGACTGGGACACGCCGACGCTCAAGATGCAGCGCAACCCGGACGTCACCGTCCGCAGCCGCGGCGTCATGGAGAAGTGCACCTACTGCGTGCAGCGCATCAACACCGCGCGCCAGCAGGCCAAGATCGAGGATCGCAAGATCAAGGACGGCGAGATCGTCACCGCGTGCGAGGCGGCGTGTCCGACCCAGGCGATCGTGTTCGGTGACCTGAACGACAAGAACAGCCGCGTCGCCAAGGCGCACGCGGATCCGCGCAGCTACGGCCTGCTGGCCGAGCTGAACACGCGGCCGCGCACGACGTATCTCGCCGCCGTGCGCAACCCCAATACGGCGCTCACGCCGGAACCGGCCGGGCCCGCAACGGGAGGGCACCACTAGATGTCGTCTCCGAATCCGAGCCCCCCGCCGACGATTCCGGTTCTCGGACCGGGGCACAACTACGCCTCGATCACCGACAAGATCAGCGACATCGTCCTGCAGTTCCGGGCGCCGATCCGCTGGTTCCTCGGTTTCGTCGTCGGCTTCACGCTTCTTCAGGGCTTGTTGCTCGCCATCTACATGCTGCTCTTCAAGGGCGTCGGCGTGTGGGGCATCAACATTCCGGTCGGCTGGGGCTTCGACATCATCAACTTCGTCTGGTGGATCGGCATCGGCCACGCCGGCACGCTGATCTCCGCCATCCTGCTGCTGTTCCGGCAGCAGTGGCGCACCTCGATCAACCGCGCCGCCGAGGCGATGACGCTCTTCGCCGTCGCCTGCGCCCTGCTCTTCCCGATCTTCCACACCGGCCGGCCCTGGCTCGCCGCCTACTGGCTGCTGCCCTATCCCAACACGATGGGCGTGTGGCCGCAGTTCCGCAGCCCGCTGATCTGGGACGTGTTCGCCGTCTCGACCTACGGCACCGTCTCGGCGCTGTTCTGGTTCACCGGTCTGATCCCGGATCTGGCGACGATGCGCGATCGCGCGCGGACGAGGGTCGGCCAGGTGATCTACGGCGCGCTGGCTCTGGGCTGGCGCGGCTCGGCGCGGCACTGGCAGATCTACGAGACCGCCTACCTGATCCTCGCCGGCCTCTCGACACCGCTGGTGCTCTCGGTCCACACCGTGGTGAGCTTCGACTTCGCCGTCTCGCTGCTCCCGGGCTGGCACGCCACCATCTTCCCGCCCTACTTCGTCGCCGGCGCGATCTACTCGGGCTTCGCGATGGTGCTGACGCTGCTCATCCCGATGCGCAGCATCTACGGCCTGCAGGACATGATCACGCTGCGCCATCTCGAGAACATGGCCAAGATCATGCTCGTGACCGGGCTCATCGTGTTCTACGGCTACATGATGGAGGCGTTCTTCGCCTGGTACAGCGCCAACGAGTTCGAGAAGTACATGATCTACAACCGGACCACCGGTCCGTACTGGTACATGTACTGGACGCTGATCTTCTGCAACGGCTTCGTGCCGCAGCTGCTGTGGTTCAAGAGGATCCGGCTCAACGTCGGCATCCTGTTCCTCATCTCGATCATCGTGAACATCGGGATGTGGCTCGAGCGCTACGTCATCATCGTCACCAGCCTGCACCGTGACTTCCTGCCCTCGTCGTGGGGCATGTATCAGGGGAGTCGCTACGACTGGTCGTTCTATCTCGGGACGATGGGCCTGTTCCTGACGCTCTTCTACCTCTTCATCCGGGTGCTGCCGATGATCGCCATGTTCGAGATGCGCATGCTGCTGCCCGGTGGAGGCAACACGCCGAAGGACTCGCACTAGCGGCGCGCCAGCAGGACGATCATGGCTGACACTCTTCTCTACGGCCTGATGGCCGAGTTCACGTCGACCGACGCGCTCGTCAGCGCGGCCGAGCGCGTGCACCAGGAGGGCTACACGCGCATCGACGCGTTGACGCCCATCCCGGTGCACGGCCTCGCCGAGGCGATGGGCTACGACGACCGCCGCATCCAGAAAATGATCCTGGCCGGCGGTCTGTTCGGCTGCGCGGCCGGCCTCGGCCTCCAGCTGCACGTCAACCTGATCGGCTGGAACATCAACATCGGCGGCGTCTACCTGAGCGGCTATCCGCTGAACGTCGGTGGACGCCCGCTGGTCAGCCTGCCGGCGTTCATCATCCCGACCTTCGAGTTGACCATCCTGTTCGCCGCGCTGACGGCGGTCATCGGCACGCTGGCGCTGTGCGGCTTCCCGGAGCCGTACCATCCGGTGTTCAACGTGAAGCGCTTCCGTGAGCGCGGCTCGACGGACGGTATGTTCCTCTGCGTCGAAGCCGAGGATCCGAAGTTCGACGCCGCCAAGACCCGCGACTTCCTCAAGGGCCTCGGGGCGAGAGGGGTGTATGACGTCGAGCCTTAGCCGCCTGTGGTCGACGTGCCGCGGCATTCGACGGGCGATCCATCCCGCCGCTCTGCGTTGCTCGTCGGTCGCAGCTGCCCCATCTACTCCCTCCTCGCGCCTTGATCGGCTGGCGCCTCGCCCGTCTCGGTGCGACGCGACCCGTCGGCCACAGGCGGCTAGCCGCACCGCGCGCGCGTCGATCGCCGCGGCCGCGTTCGTCGCCTTGGCCGGCTCGGTGGCGTGCCGGCAGGACATGCACGATGCGCCCCGCTACAAGCCGCTCCAGGAGAGCGACATTTTCGCGGACAAGCGATCGTCCCGTCCGATCATCGAAGGCACCGTCGCCCGGGGTTTCCTCAAGGACGACGACGTGTTCTACACCGGCATGCAGGCCGGCGCGCCGGTCGAGAAGATCCCGATGCCGCTGACCGAGGCCGTCGTCGCCCGCGGCCGCGAGCGCTTCAACATCTACTGCTCGCCCTGCCACGGCGTCGCCGGCGACGGCGACGGCATGATCGTCAAGCGCGGCTACAAGCAGCCGACGTCGTACCACGATCCGCGGCTGCGCAACGAGCGCGCCGGCTACTTCTTCGACGTGATGACCCGTGGCTTCGGTCAGATGCCGGATTACGCGGCGCAGGTGTCGCCGAAGGATCGCTGGGCGATCGTCGCCTACATCCGCGCCCTGCAGCTCAGCCAGCACGCCAGCGTGGGTGACTTGTCGCAGGTCGAGCGCGAGCGCCTCGAGCGCGGCGAGACCGGCCCCGTGCCGGAGCCCGCGCACGGCGAGACGTCCGGCCACGCGCCGGCCGCTGAAGGAGCCCCACAGCATGATTGAGATCAAGGCCGCCGATCTCCAGGCGCCGCCCTCGATCGCGGCGCTCCAGACCAAGGCCCTCGGGATCGGCCTCGTCGGCATCGCCGCGTCGGTGGCGGGCTACCTCTTCGATCCGAAGGCGGCGACCGAGTCGTACCTGCTGGCGTTCATCTACTGGATCGCGTTCCCGCTCGGCTCGCTCGCGCTGATGATGGTCCACCACCTCTCGGGGGGCGGTTGGGGCATGCCGGTGCGTCGGATTTTCGAGGCGGCATCGCGCACGCTGCCCTTCATGGCGCTTCTCGGCGTGCCGCTGCTGCTCGGGATGCACCACCTCTACGAGTGGACGGACGCGGCGCGCGTCGCCGCCGACCCGATCCTGGTCCAGAAGCAGCCGTACCTGAACGTCCCCTTCTTCGTGGCCCGCTACGTTCTCTACTTCGTGATCTGGACCGGCCTGGCCTACACCCTTTCCGGGTGGTCGCGCCGCCAGGACACCAGCTACGAGCCGGGTTCGGAGCGCAAGTTCCGCCTGCTCAGCGGCGGGGGCCTCCTGCTGCACGCGATCGCCTCGACCTTCGCCGTGGTCGACTGGCTGATGTCGCTCGACCCGCACTGGTTCTCGACCATTTTCGGCCTGCTCTTCCTGATCCAGCAGGTCCTGGCGGCGATCGGCTTCGTGCTGCTGCTGATGGCCTCGATGACGAAGACCCTGCCGATGTCGCGCATCGTCCGCAAGGACGACCTCCACGACTACGGCAAGTTCCTGCTGACCTTCGTGATGGTCTGGGCCTACTTCTCGTTCTCGCAGTTCCTGATCATCTGGTCGGCGAACCTGCCCGAGGAGATTCCCTGGTATCTCGACCGGATGAGCCACGGCTGGGAGTGGTTCAGCATCCTGCTGATCGTCGGCCAGTTCTTCCTGCCGTTCTTCCTGCTGCTGTCGCGCGACCTGAAGCGCACGGCCGGCCGCCTCGCCCTCGTCGGCGCGCTGGTCCTGGTGATGCGCTACGTCGACTTCTACTGGAACGTGATGCCGGCGCTCCATCACGAGACGCCGATGCCGCACTGGACCAACCTGGCCACGCTGGTCGGTGTCGGCGGCATCTGGGTGTCGCTGTTCGCCTGGCAGTACCAGGCGGCGCCGGTGTTGCCGATCGGTGACCCGTATCTTCCGGAGGCGCTCTCCAGCCATGGCGCGCATTAACGAACCCGGCGCGAGCGGCGCGCATCCCGGCCCCGACGAGCACTCGCACGTGTCCCCCGGCGGCGAGGTGCACGGCCGCGGCGTCCGCGACGAGTCGGTGGAGGTGCACCACGAGGTCACCGACATCCCGCTCGCCGGGACGACGCGTGCGGCGGCGATGTTCGTGGTCTTCATCGGCGTCGTGATGCTGCTGATGTGGGGCGTGTGGGGCTTCTTCCTGTCGCAGATCCGGCAGGGCGATCCCGGCAAGCCGGCGATGTCCGCCGACGATTACGGCAAGCGCCTCCCGCCGACGCCGCGCCTGCAGAGCGTGCCCGGCACTGACCTCGCCGCCTACCGCGCCGAGCAGGCGGCCAAGCTCGACGGCCTGGCGTGGGTCGACCAGACCGCCGGTACCGTGCGCATGCCGATCGGCGGCGCGATGCGTCTGATCGTCACCCGCGCCGACGCTTTCGCCGACCAGCGCGCCAAGGCCCCCGCGGATCACTCGTGGGCGTTCCCGGGCGCGGCGATGATGGACCGCGTCAACGACGCCGCGGCGCCGTCGCTCCCCGAACATTCGCCGTCGCCGGTGCCGGCGCACGGCACCGCCGAAAAACCGCAGCAGGGCACGACCGCGCCGTCCGAACAGGACAAGCCGCACGCGCCCGCGCCGCCACAGCACTGAGCCATGCGTACCGCCGCACTGACGATCGTCGCGCTCCTGACTTCCGCCACGCTGGCGGCGGCGCAGGGATCCATGCGCGTCGACCGCAGCCTGCCGTCGAACGAGGCGCCGGAGATCCTGAAGAAGGTCAACATCGAAGGGCACATGAACGCCCAGGTGCCGGTCGATCTGACCTTCCGCGACGAGACCGGGCAGACGGTGAAGGTCCGCGACCTGCTGCACGAGGGCCGGCCGGTGATCCTGGTGCCGGCCTACTACGAGTGTCCGATGCTGTGCACGCAGGTGCTGAACAGCCTCTTCACGGCGCTCGGCGTGATCTCCCTCAATCCGGGCAAGGACTTCGAAGTGGTGGTCGTCAGCTTCGACCCGAAAGAGCCGTACGGGCTGGCCCGCGACAAGAAGGCCGCCTACATGGCCAAGTACAAGCGGCCGGGCACCGAAGGCGGGTTCCACTTCCTGACCGGCGACCAGACGTCGATCGCGCCGCTGCTCGATACCGTCGGGTACAAGTACCAGTACGATCCGGCCATCGACCAGTACGCGCACCCGGCGATGATCGCGGTGCTGACGCCGGACGGCCGTATCGCCAAATATTTTCTCGGCATCGACTACTCGGCGCGCGACCTCCGCTTCGCGCTGATCGAGGCGTCCGAGGGCCACGTCGGGTCGTCGTTCGAGCGCAAGGTGATCACCTGGTGCTACAACTACGACCCCACGACCGGTAAGTACGGCCTCCTGACCATGCGCCTGGTGCAGGCGGGAGGGATCGCGACGATCGCCGCCATGCTGGCGTTCTGGACGGTCATGTGGCGCCGTGAGCGCGCCACCGCAGCGGCATGATGAAGGAGAAGGACGTCTCGCCGACGCTCGGACGGCGCTGACCAGGTTCGCACCGCTATGCTGTCATATCTGCCGTTCTTCCCGCCGCAGGGCTCGACCCATGCCGCCAGCGTAGACGCGCTGTACGTCTTCTTCGTCGCGGTCACGGCCTTTTTCTCCGTGCTCATCGCGACGCTGATCATCGTCTTCGCGGTGCGCTTTCGCCGGCGCAGCCCCGACGAGGTCGGGGCGCCCATCCATGGCTCGCTCGTCCTCGAGCTGACGTGGACGTTCATCCCGCTCGTCATCGCGATGGTCATGTTCGTGTGGGGCGCGTCGCTCTACTTCCAGATCACGACGCCGCCATCGAACGCGATGGAGGTCTACGTCGTCGGCAAGCGCTGGATGTGGAAGGCGCAGCACGTCACCGGACAGCGTGAGATCAACGAGCTGCACGTGCCGGTCGGCCAGCCGGTCAAGCTGATCATCGGTTCGGAAGACGTCCTGCACGCCTACTGGGTGCCGGCCTTCCGCATGAAGATGGATGCCGTTCCGGGCCGCACCACGACGATGTGGTTCGAGGCCTCGAAGGCCGGCACCTACCAGCTGTTCTGCGCCGAGTACTGCGGCATGAGCCACTCGCGAATGATCGGCATGGTCACCGCGCTCGAGCCGGCCGCCTTCCAGACCTGGCTCGCCGGCGGCAAGTCGACCGGCACGATGGCCGACCTCGGCGCCAAGGTGTTCACCGACCTCGGCTGCTCGACCTGCCACATGGACTCGGCGCAGGGCCGTGGGCCATCGCTGAAGGGCGTCTTCGGCTCGCAGGTCACGCTGGCCAGCGGCGACAAGATCACCGCCGACGAAGCCTACGTCCGCGAATCGATTCTGACCCCCACCGCCAAGATGGTCGCCGGCTTCCCGCCGCTCATGCCGACCTTCCAGGGCGTCGTCAGCGAGGAGCAGATCGCCCAGCTCACGGCTTACGTGAAATCGCTCGCCACTGCTCCGGCCGCGCCGGGGGCCGGCACGCCGGCGCCCGCTCCGGGCGGCGCCCCGGCGGCTGGCACGACCCAGGCCGCGGCTCACTGAGAACGATTATGGAAGCCTCGATCGCGAAGCCGACGAATTACCTGAACGCCACGCACGGCGCGGCGTCGTGGTTCCTCACCAAGGACCACAAGCGGATCGCGCTGCTCTACTTGATCAGCGTCTCGATCTTCTTCCTCATGGGCGGCGTCTTCGCTTCCCTGATCCGGCTCGAACTGCTGACGCCGGCCGGCGACTTCGTCAGCAGCGAGACGTACAACAAGTTCTTCACGATGCACGGCGTGATGATGGTGTTCTTCTTCCTCATCCCGTCGATCCCGGCAACGCTCGGCAACTTCCTGGTGCCGATGATGATCGGCGCCAAGGATCTCGCCTTCCCGCGCATCAACCTCCTGAGCTGGTACATCTACCTGGTCGGCGGCCTGATGGCCGTGTCGGCGATGGTGATGGGCGGCGTCGACACCGGCTGGACCTTCTACACCCCGTACAGCACCGCGGTTTCGAACACCCACGTGGTGATGACCGGCGTCGGCATCTTCATCGCCGGCTTCTCGTCGATCCTGACCGGCTTCAACTTCATCGTCACCATCCACACGATGCGGGCGCCGGGGATGACCTGGATGCGGCTGCCGCTCTTCATCTGGGCCCACTACGCCGCCAGCCTGATCATGATCATGGGCACGCCCGTGATCGCGGTGACGCTGCTGATGGTCGTACTCGAGCGCGTCCTGCACTTCGGGTTCTTCGATCCGACCCGGGGCGGCGACCCGGTGCTCTACCAGCACCTGTTCTGGTTCTACTCGCACCCGGCCGTCTACATCATGGTGCTGCCGGGCATGGGCGTGATCAGCGAGCTCATCGCCGGGTTCAGCCGCAAGCCGGTGTTCGGCTACTCGTTCGTCGCGGTGTCGAGCCTCGGCATCGCCTTCGTGGGCTTCCTCGTCTGGGGGCACCACATGTTCACGAGCAGCCAGTCGATCTACGCCGGGCTGATCTTCTCGTTCCTGAGCTACCTGGTTGCCATCCCCTCGGCGATCAAGGTGTTCAACTGGACGGCGACGCTCTACAAGGGCTCCATCTCGTGGGAGTCGCCGATGCTCTACGCCATGGGCTTCATCGGCCTCTTCACCATCGGCGGCCTGACCGGCCTGTTCCTGTCGGCCATCGGCCTCGACCTGCATCTGCACGACGGTTACTTCGTCGTCGCCCACTTCCACTACGTGATGGTCGGCGGCACGCTGCTGGCCTACCTTGGTGGGCTGCACTTCTGGTGGCCGAAGATCACCGGCAAGCTCTATTACGAGCCGTTCGCCAAGGTGTCGGCCGTCATCGTCTTCGTCGGCTTCAACTTGACGTTCTTCCCGCAGTTCATCCTCGGCTACATGGGCATGCCGCGGCGCTACCACCAGTACCCGGAGATTGACGGCTGGCAGGTGCTGAACGTGCTGTCGACGGCCGGCGCCTCGATCCTGGCGCTCGGCGTGATCCTGCCGGCGTTCTACCTGACCTACTCGTGGTTCAAGGGTCCGCCGGCCGGCCCGAACCCCTGGGGCGTGACCGGGCTCGAGTGGGAGACCGCGTCGCCGCCGCCGACGGCCAACTTCGAGGAGACGCCGATCGTGACGCGCCCGCCCTACGCCTTCACCAACGAGGACGCGCATGTCTGAGGTCCACGCCGCCCTGGCCGATCACGGCCACGAGCACCACCCGCGGCTCCAGCATCACTTCGACTCGCTGGAGCAGCAGCTCTACGCGTCGACGTTCGGCATGTGGGTGTTCCTGGTCACCGAAGTGTTGTTCTTCGGCGGCCTGTTCATGGCCTACATCGTCTACCGGATCTGGTATCCGGACATGTTCGTCCATGCCAGCTCGCACCTGAGCGTCCCCCTCGGCACGTTCAACACCGCCGTCCTGATCGGCAGCTCGCTGACGATGGCCTACGCGGTCAACGCGGCGCAGCGCGGCGCCAGGCCACGCGAGCAGGTGATCTGGCTGTTCGGCACGATGGTGCTCGGCGCGATCTTCCTCGGTGTCAAAGTCATCGAGTACATGGACAAGATCACGCACCACCTGGTGCCTGGTCCGAACTTCCACTTCGAAGACCCGGCCTACCAGGCGACGGCCCAGATCTACTACTCGCTCTACTTCGCCCTGACCGGCCTGCACGCCTCGCACATGATCGTCGGCATGGTGATCCTGGCGATCCTGGCCTACAAGGCGGCCAAGGGGCAGTTCACCGCCGAGTGGTACACGCCGGTCGAGATCATGGGCCTCTACTGGCACTTCGTCGATCTGGTCTGGATCTTCCTGTTCCCGCTCCTCTATCTCATCGGTGGGGCTCACTGACATGTCCGGGCACATCATCGGGAACCGGTTCACCTACTTCCTGGTCTTCATCGCGCTGATGGTCGGCACGGCCGTCACCGTGGCCGTGACCTACATCCACCTCGGCTGGCTCAACCTGCCGCTCGCCCTGGCCATCGCGACGACCAAGGCCGTGCTGGTGATCATGTTCTTCATGCATTTGAAGGATCATCCCAAGCTGATCAAGGTGACGTTCGCGGCGGCGTTCTTCTTCTTCGCGATCCTGGTTGCCCACACGCTCAGCGATTACCTGTCGCGCGAGGGGCACGGCATGCAGACCTACCCCGCCAGCGGCCTCGTCGCGAACCCGTAGCCTCGTCGCGAACCTGTAGCCACGACGCGCTTTAGCGCGCCGACGTGCGTCCTCTCGACGGCTGAGTCCTTCCCGGACCCGGCCGTTTCCTTTTTGCGTCGTAATTCGAGGCACGGTGACGGCGCTTGAATGGGTCTTCCGGCGGCGAATCGGGCGGCGCCGTGCCCGCTGGGGCTCGACGCGGGAGTGATCTGGAGCGCCGGTTCGAACGCCCTGGCTACGCCGGTGCCGTAGTCGAGTCGTGCCGTCCTTGCGCGACATGGAGTACCGGCCGGCTTCGAGGGTCGGCCGTTTCCGCTTTTTCCCATTTCTTTCTCCAGTAGGCCGGCGGAAAGCCAGCCGTTCCCGGCGTGCCTGGGACTTGAGCGTCGCTCGGCTCCGGCACGGTCGTTGCTAGAAGCGCGGCCATGACGACGACGTGGCGTGCTTCCATTGCGGTCGTGGGCTGTCTCGTGGCGGCGACGCCGGCAGCCGCCCAATACAGACGCTACCTGGCGGAGGGCGCTACCGGCCCGTTCTTTGCGACGAAGCTGTCGCTGGCCAATCCGGATGCCGTCAATTCCGCGAGCGTGGTGCTGACGTTCGACAGCGGACGGGGGACGACGCGGACGATGCCCCTTTCCCTTGCTCCCGGAGGCACGGCCTTCGTCGACGTCAGCACGGTCAGCGGCTTCGAGTCGAGCGACGTGTCGACGACGATCGAGAGCAACCGGCCCATCGCCGTCGACCGGATGATGGAATGGGGCGTCGATCCCTCGACCGGCCATGGCTACGGCTCGGCGCTCGAGACGGCGGTGCCATCGGCCTCGACGACGTGGTTCCTGGCGGAAGGATCCACCGTCCTCGGCTTCGACCTGTACTACCTGCTGCAGAACCCGCAGGCGACGATCGCTACTGTCACGGTCCGCTATCTGCTGTCCTCCGGGACGGTGGTCACGCGGACCTACGACATGGCGCCGCACAGCCGCTCGACGATCTACCTCAACGCCATCCCGGGGATCGAGGAGATCGACGTCTCGGGCGACATCAGCTCGAACGTGCCGATCATCGCCGAGCGCTCGATGTACCGGAGCACGGCGGGCCAGTATTACGGGCTCGGCACCAACTCGATCGGGGTCACGGCCCCCGCGACGCGCTGGTTTCTCGCCGAGGGGGCCACCGGGGGGTTCTTCGATCTCTACGTCCTGTTCGCCAACCCCAGCAGCACTGACGCCAACCTCAGGGTCGACTATGCACGCGAAGACGGGGTCGTCATCACGCGGTACCATCTGGTTGGCGCGCACAGCCGTTTCAGCGTGTACGTCGACAGCATCCCCGGCCTGACCGACACCTCGGTGGCCACGACCGTCACCTCCACCAACAACGTCCCGATCGTGGTCGAGCGCGCGATGTATTGGCCGGGCGGCTTCTTCGACTACTACGAGGGGCACACCTCGGCTGGCACGACCCAGACCGCGCGGCGTTGGGCGATCGCCAGTGGCGACGGTGACCCGGATACGTACACCTATGTCTTGCTCGCCAACACCGAGAATCGACCGGGACAGGCGGTGCTGCGCGTCATGTCACCGTCCGGGTTCGTCCCGAGTCTGGAGCGGGTCGTCAACCTGCCGCCGGACAGCCGCACCACCGTGCGGCTCGAGGGCATGCCGGCGCGCTACGGTGTCCTCGTGACGAGCGCCGGCGCGTCACCGGTCGAGCTCGTGGTCGAGAGCGCGGTCTACCGGCACTACGGCAGCCAGTTCTGGGCTTCGGGCGCGAACGCCCTTGCCACCGCGTTCCCGTGAGGGGCGGGTCAGGACGCCGCCGCGATTGTTCGTCCCTGGGCTCTCCCAATCCCGTTGACCGGCTGCGCGCCGACTTCATAGGCTGCGCGCATGCCGATCCGCCTGCCGTTCGTCGCCGCCCTGCTCGTCGCCGCGAGCGTCATCGCTCCAACTCGCGCCGTCGCCGGCCCCATGACTGCCGGCGAACGCCAGCGGCTGATCGCCCACCTCCAGATGACCGAGGACTGGCTGGTCGGCGAGCTGACCGGGCTGTCCGACGCTCAGCTCACCTTCAAGATGACGCCAGAGAGCTGGAGCATCAAGGACGTCGCCGAGCACCTGGCGATCGCCGAGCCGCAGTACTGGACCAACCTCGAGACGTCGCTCAAGGAGCCGGTGAAGGCCGGCTGGAAGCCCGAGGCCACCGACGAGCAGATGCTGTGGTACGGCATCGATCGGACCAACCGTCAGCGGACCGGCGAGGCCCGCGTCCCGCACGGACAGTTCGCCAATGCCCCGGCGTCGCTGGCGTCGTTTCGTAAGTTGCGGGCCACGATGCTGGAGAAGGCCA
>JBDSLU010000404.1:0-20252 GCA_039916225.1 Vicinamibacteraceae bacterium | reverse complement strand
GTCGCCGGATCACGCCCGTCGACGTGGGGGCGGCAGCCACCGGCGAGGAGCAGCAGCCGGGAGCAGACGCCGACGACGCGTCGCGCCTGTCGCGGTGTCCGCGTCAGCGCGACGGCGAGCCACAGCGGCAACGCGACGAGCCCGACGGCCGTCCACACCCACATCGAGTAGAGCAGCGTGCCGGCGAAAGCCAGGCCGCGGCCGGCGCGCCAGGCCACGTGCCGGCCGATCAGGCGAGCCCACTGCCACGCCGCCGAGGCACGGCCGCGGTGCAGGCGCCCGCTCTCGAACAACTCGCGGGTGGTCGTCCGGCGAATCTTGCCGGAGGACGTCTTGGGTACGCTGCCGGGCCGCGTGAAGACGATCGCGTCGGCGGGCACGCCGACGGCCGCGACGATCGCCGCGCCGACGGCGGCGTGCAGCGGCGAGCCGTCTGGCGGGACCGCGCCGCGCGTTTCCGCGACGACGACCAGCCGCTCCGTCCCGGTCCGCGCCTCCTGGACACCGAACGCCGCGACGCAGCCGCGGCGGATGCCGGGCACGTCGGCGACCGCCTCCTCGACCTCCTGCGGGTAGATGTTGCGGCCGCCGGCGATGATGACGTCCTTGGCCCGGCCGGTGACGAAGAGATCGCCTTCGTCGTCGAGGAAGCCGAGGTCGCCGGTATCGATCCAGCCGCCCTCGCGGACGACCGCCGCCGTCGCCTCGGGATTCTCGAAGTAGCCCTGCATCGACGACGGGCCGCGGAACTGGACGCGGCCTTCGACGCGCGGCGGACGCCCGGCCTCGCGGTCGTCGACGATCCGCAGTTCGTGCCGGGGGATCGGCTGGCCGCAGGCGACGAAGGTCAGCGGCTGCGGATCGTCGACTGCCGCCGCTTCGATGGCCCGGGCATGCTGAAAGGCGTCGCGTCGCAGGCGTTCGATCCGCGGCAGGCGGCCTGGCGGAGGGGCGGTGACGCACAGGCTGCCCTCGGCGAGGCCGTAGACCGGTCGCATCGCGTCGGGCCGGAAGCCGAGCGGCGCGAACCGCGTCGTGAACCGCTCGATCGTGCCGGCGAGGACGGCTTCGGCGCCGTTCAGGGCCACGCGCCACGACGACAGATCGAGCCCCTCCAGATCGGCGTCGGCGATCTTGCGGGCACAGAGGTCGTAGGCGAAGTTCGGGGCGGCGGTGATGGTGCCGCGGTTGCGCGACATCGCCTCGAGCCAGCGCACCGGCTTGGCCAGGAAGGCGAGCGGCGACATCGAGACGATCGGCATGCCGTGATAGAGCGGGCCGAACCACGCCCCGATCAAACCCATGTCGTGGTACAGCGGCAGCCACGTCACGCCGACGTCGTCGCCGGACATCTCGAAGGCCTCGCCGAAGGCGCGGACATTGGCGAGCAGGTTGGCGTGCGAGAGCGCCACACCTTTCGGCGATCCCGTGCTGCCCGACGTGTACTGGATCAGCGCCAGGTCGTCTTCACGCGGGTCGTGGTGGGCGGCCACTCCGGAGTCGCGCCGGATGTCCGCCACGGTGGCGACCGTCGTCAGGCTCGGCGCCAGAGGGCGGAGCAGGGCCGCGGCACGTTCGGCTTCGGCGAACGTCAGCAGGACGCGGGCGCTGGCGTTGCGCAGGATCGCGGCCTGCCGCGACGCGTACTCCTCGATCTGATCGGCGCGGAACGGCGGATAGAGCGGCACCGGCACGCCGCCGGCGAGCAGGATGCCGACGTAGGCGTGGAAGAACGCCGGCTCGGTCCGCAGCAGCAGCGCGACGCGCTCGCCGGGGACGACGCCGCGGCTGCGCAGCCCCGCCGCCACCGCCGCGCCGTCGCGGTAGAGACTGCCGTAGGTGATCGCGGTGTCGGTGCCGTCGTCGGCGCGCAGCTGGATGTGGACGCGGTCGGCGCCCTGCTCGACCTGCCATCGGAGCGCCTCGATCAGGGTCCGTGCCCCGGTCGCCGGTCCGCAATTTCTGCGTACTTCAGACCCAGCTCTGAGCTGGGCTCCGAGCTGAGCTCCGAGCTGAGCTCCGAGCTGAGCTCTGAGCTGGGTTCCGAGCGGGGCTCTCGCGCGGGCGATCGCCGCGGCGATCTGGCGCGGTGTGTCGGCGTCGGCGAGGACGGTCTCGCCCAGCGGGACACCGGCGGCCTGCTCCAATCGCATCGCCAGCTCGACGCGCTCGAGGCTGCCGAGCGCCAGCTCGCGCGTCAGCGATTGATCGGGGCCGACGGCGGTGCGCGCACGCGTCGGATCGACCTCGGCGAGCAGGCCGCGCACGGTCTCGAGGACGAGCTCGATGGCGTCCGCGGTGGCCGGCTCGCCCGCGCTCATAGCGGTCCCGAGGCGCCGGCGGCCGCCGCGTCCTGCATCGCGTGCCACATCTCCTCGACGTGGCGGCGCTCGGTCGTCGGGGCGCCCATCGCGACGCGAACGATCCACCGTCCGTCGAGCACTGCCGCCGTGAGGTAAGCGACACCGGACGCGTTGACGCGGTCGCACCAGGCCCGCGTGTGGGCGTCGAGCGCCTCACCGTCGAGACCGGGGGGCTCGTGGCGCAGGCACACGGTCTGCAGCGGCACCGGCGCGACGACACGCCAGCCTGGCGTGGCCGCGACCGCGGCGGCGAGCCACTGCGCGTGATCCAGGTCGCGCCGGATCCGCGTGCGGATGGCCTCGACGCCTTCGAGGTGGACGAGCGTCCAGAGCTTGAGGGCCCGGAAGCGCCGGCCCAGGGCGATGCCCCAGTCACGATAGGTCGTGACCGCGCCAGCCGCCGTCGACTGCAAATAGGCCGGGTTGGTGCTCATCACCCGCACCAGGTGCTCGGGATCGCGGACCAGATAAAGGGAGCAGTCGAAGATCGCGCCGAGCCACTTGTGCGGGTTCAGCACGATCGAGTCGGCGCGTTCGACGCCGGCCCACAGCGGCCGGCACTCCTCGAGGACCATCGCCGATCCGGCCATCGCCGCGTCGACGTGGAGCCAGGCGCCGTGCTCGGCGCAGATGGCGGCGAGCGCGTCGATCGGATCGAACGCGGTGCAGGTCGTCGAGCCCGACGTGGCGACGACGGCGCACGGCGTCCAGCCGCGGCCGCGATCCTCGCGTATCGCCTGGGCCAGGGCGTCCGGGCGCATCGCGTGGGCACCGTCGGTCGCGATCTCGCGAACATGCGTCCGACCGAACCCGGCGACGAGCGCGGCCTTCAGCACCGAGCTGTGGCTCTGATCGGACACGTAGACCGCGAGCGGCGATCCGCCGCCCTGCAGGCCCTCACGGGTCAGGGCGAAGTCCGAGGCCCGCTCGCGGGCGCAGACCAGGGCCACGAGGGTGGCGGTCGACGCGGTGTCCTGGATGACGCCGCGCCAGGCCGGCGACAGGCCGACCATCTGCCGTACCCAGTCGGTGGTCACTTCCTCGAGCTCGGTCAGCGCTGGCGCCGATTGCCAGGTCAGGCCGAGCGCGCCGAGGCCGGTGCTCATGAAATCACCGAGCACCGACGACAGGTTGCTGCTCGACGGGAAGAAGCCGAAGAAGCGCGGGTGGCCGAAATGCGTCAGGCCTGGGACGATCGTCGCGTCCAGCGTCGCGAAGATCTCCTCGATCGGCTGCGGCGATTCCGGCGGCGTCGTCGGGAAGGCCCGGGCGATCTCGCCCGGCACGGTACGGGCCATGACCGGCCGGGTCTCCAGCGTCGCGCGGAAGTCGGCGATCCAGTCGACCAGCTCGTGGCCGGCGCGGCGGAATTCCTCAGGCGTCATGGCGGGGGGATCTTACGGCAGCCTGCGGCGCGGTGCGTGCAGGGCGGTTCACGCGGCGGTCTTCTTGAAGCGCATTACGGCGAGGGTGATGATGATCACCATGTAGAACGACAGCCAGGCGATCGGCTGCCACAGTTCGGCCATCGTCGCGCCGCGCAGCACGATGCCGCGGACGATCTGCAGGAAGTAGTTGGCCGGGATCAGGTAGGTCAGGAACTTGAAGACCGGCGGCATGCCGCCGATCGGGAACACGTAGCCGGACAGGAAGACGAACGGCAGCAGGACGAAGAACGACATCTGGGTCGCCTGCATCTGCGTCTGCGCGACGGTCGAGATGAAGATGCCGAGACCGAGGATCGAGGCGATGAAGATGCCGCTCAGCAGATAGAGCGCGGCCAAACTGCCGGCGATCGGGATGCTGAAGACGTAGGTCATCATCAAGACCACGATCGTCAGCTGCACATAGCCGATCACCAGGAACGGCAGGATCTTGCCGAGGATCAGCTCGGTACGCGTGATCGGCGTCACCTGCAGCTGCTCGAGCGTGCCGAGCTCGCGCTCGCGGACGATCGACGCCGCGGTGAAGCTGATGAGCGTGAAGGTCAGGATGATCGCCAGCAGGCCCGGGATGATGAAGTTGGCGGTGCGGAGATCCGGGTTGTACCAAGGGCGCACGCGCAGGTCGACCGGCAGCTCGCGCTTGCTCCAGTGCGCCCGCACGGCGAGCTGCTGCATCGAGGCGCTGTTGGCAATGCCGGCGGCGATCGACATCGCCTGGGTCGACGTCGTCGAGTCGGAGGCGTTGACGATCAGCAGGGCGTGGGCCGGCTCGTTGCGACGCCGGTTCTTGCCGAAGTCGCGATCGATGACCAGGGCGACCGAGGCCCGCGCCGTATCGAGGGCGCTGCGGAGCTCATCGAACGAGCCGACGCTGCCGATCAGGTCGAAGTACTGGCTGGCCTCCATCCGCGCCACCAGCTCGCGGCTCTCGAACGAGCGCGATTCGTCGAGTACCACCATCGGCTGGTGCTTGACGTCGAAGTTGATGGCGTAGCCGAAGATCACCATCTGCATCAACGGCACCATGACGATCATCCGCAGCGTCAGGTGGTCGCGCGAGAGCTGGCGGAACTCCTTGATGGTGAGCGCGACGAGGCGTCTCATGCCTCCCCCTTCTTCCGGTGCTCGCGCACCAGCGTGACGAACGCGTCCTCGAGGGTCGGCTCGGCGTCCGTCACCGGGCCGATCGCGGCCAGCGTCGCGCGCATCGCGTCGAGCCGGCCCGGCGCCGCGACCGCGCGCAGCGCGATCCCGAGCAGGTAGGCGTCCTCGACGCCCTGGCCGGCCGCCACCGTGGTCAGCGCTTCGAACGGATCGCGGTGCGGCACGACCTCGAGCATCCGGCCGGCCAGCGACCGCTTGATTTCAGCTGGTGTGCCGTTGGCGACCAGCTTGCCGTCGAGGATCAGCACCAGGCGCCCGCACTGCTCGGCCTCGTCCATGTAGTGCGTGGTGACGAGCACCGTCATGCCGCGGGTCGCGGTCAGCTCGTCTATCAGGTCCCAGAACTGGCGCCGCCCCTTGGGATCGACGCCGCCAGTCGGTTCGTCGAGAAAGAGCAGCTCGGGCTCGTGCAGCAGCGCCGCGGCGAGCGCGACCCGCTGCCGCTGGCCGGTCGAGAGCGTGCCGGTCTGCACCTTGAGCAGCGGCTCGAAGGTGAGCCGCGCGGCCAGGGCGCTGATGCGCTCCTCGAGCGGCTTCGCCTCGAGGCCATAGACGGCGCCGAAGAAGCGCAGGTTCTCGATCACGGTGAGATCGAGATAGAGCGAGAACTTCTGCGACATGTAACCGAGGCGGTGCTTCCACTGCTCGGTGTCCCTGGTGACGTCGAGACCGCCGAGGCCGGTGACGCGGCCGGCGGTCGGCGCGAGCAGGCCGGCGAGCATGCGGATGGTCGTCGACTTGCCGGATCCGTTCGGGCCGAGGAAGCCGAAGATGCCGCCGCGGGGGATGTCGAAGGTGACGGCGTCCACGGCGGTGAAGCCGCCGAAGCGCCGCGTGACGCCATGGACCGAGACGATCGGCTCGCCGGCGGGCGAGGCCGGCGGTGATCCCGAGGGCGCCGCCGACGCCGTGCCGCTCATGCCGCCCGTCCGGCCGCTTCGCTGCGCAGCACGAAGACGTCCTCGAGCGACGGCGGGATCGGCTGGACGTCGACGCTGTTGCTGCCACCCGTCCAGTCTGCGGTGGCAACTCGGCGACTCGGCTGTGAGCCCAGCTCTGAACCCAGCTCTGAACCCAGCTCAGAGCTGGGCTCCAAACCCGCTGCAGAAAATGCCATGCGGATGGCTTCGGCCAGGGCGGCGCTGTCGCCGCTGGTGCCGCGCACGTGCAGCGAGGTTCCGAACAGCGACACGTCGTCGACGCCGGCCACCGTCCGCAGCACCTGCTTGGCCCCGACCCGGTTCGGCGTGGCCACCGAGACCAGCGGGCGGCCGAACCGCGACAGCAGCTCGGCGCGCGTGCCGACGTCGACCAGGTGTCCGCCGTCGAGGAAGCCGATGCGCGAGGCGTACTCCGCTTCGTCCATGTACGGCGTCGACACGACGATGGTCAGGCCGCGGTGGTTCAGCTCGTGCAGCATTTTCCAGAACTCGCGCCGCGACAGCGGATCGACGCCGGTGGTCGGCTCATCGAGCAGCAGCAGGTCGGGCTCGGTGACGAGCGCGGCGGCGAGCGCCAGCTTCTGCTTCATGCCGCCGGAGAGCGCGCCGGCCAGCCTTCCGCGGAACGGGCTGAGGCCGACCATGTCGAGGAGCCGTGTCGCCCGTCGCTCGGCTTCGGCGCGCGGCACGCTGTAGAGATCACTGCGCAGCCGCATGTTCTCGTCGATCGTCAGATCCTGGTAGAGGCCGAAGCGCTGTGGCACCAGGCCGAACGTGCCGGTCGCGCGGGTGACGGTGCCCGACGTCGGCGCCAGCACCCCGGCGACAAGTCGGAAGAACGTCGTCTTTCCGGCGCCATCCGGCCCGATCAGCGCGAACATCTCGCCGCGCGGCACCTCCAGGGTGATGCCGGCGAGCGCCGTCGTCGCGCCGAAGCGGCGCGTCAGGGCCGACGTGGTGATCACGGCGTCGTCTTGATCACGACCTCGGCCGGCTGGCCGAGATCGAGCGGTTCGCTCCAGCCGCCGACGAGATCGACCTTGGCGGCGTAGACCAGATTGACCCGCTCGGTGCGCGTCTCGACCTGCTTGGGCGTGAACTCGGCGTCGCGGGCAATCTCGGCGACCCTGCCCTTGAAGGTCTTGCCCTTGTAGGCATCGACGATGATGTCCGCCTCGATGCCGGGGCGGACGCGGCCACGCACGATCTCCGGCACGAAGGTGCGGACGTAGAGCCGATCGAGGAAGGCGAGGGTCAGCGTCGGCTGGCCAGGGGTGACGAGCTGGCCCGGCTCGACGAAGCGGTGGACGACCACGGTGTCGGCGGGCGCGCGCAGCTCGCCTTCGTTGGCCGTGGTCTGCGACTGCTCGAGCACGGTCTCGGCGCGGGCGACATCGTCCCGCGCCTGCTGCACCTGAAAGCGCCGGGCCCCCTCGCGCAGCGCGGTCAGGCGATTCGCCGAAGCACTGACCGCCGCCGTCAGGCGTTCGACTTCGGTCGAGGCGCGATCGACGTCACGCTGCGTCCCGACCTTCCGCTCGAGCATGAACTGCTGCCGCTGCAGCTCCTTCTTGGCCAGCTCCAGGCCGGCCTTCCGATCGCTCACCTCGGCTTCCGCCGCGGCCAGTTCGGAGCGTCGCGTGCCCGCTTCGAGGTCGCGGACGCGGGCCTGCGCGGCGGCGACGGTCGACTTGTCGCGGGCGACGGCCAGGCCGGTTTCGCCGAGGTCGAGGCGCACCAGCACGTCGCCGGCCTTGACCCGATCGCCTTCCTTGACCAGCACCTCCCGGACGCGGCCGGTCACCTTCGGCGAGAGGTCGACCATGGCCGCCTCGATGCGGCCGTTCAGGCGCACCACGTTCGGGTCGGCCGCTTGGCGACAGGCGCTCAGGGCGAGGATCCCGGCCAAAGGCACCCCGAGGCCTCGGGCGAGAAGGAGCGCGCGAGAGGAGCGGCAAGAGCGTGTCATGGGGTGGTCCGCCAGTCGACGGCCCGGTCACGCAACAGCGTGCCGCGGGCGCGGGCGAACTCGGTCAGGGCCCGCCGGTAGGCTGCGGCCGCGGCCGCGTCGGCGACTTCGGCGGCGGTCAGGTCGTTCTGCCGCGTCAGCACGAAGAACGGCGTCGTGGCGCCAGCCGTCAGGCGATCTTCTTCGGCCCGCAGCTGGATCGCCGCGGCTTCCCGGGCGGCGCGGGCCGCCTCGATGCGCTGGCCGGCGGTGTCGAGCGCGGCGGCGGCGCTGCGGACCTCGACGGCAATCTGGATGCGGATGCGCTCGCGCGGCGACGATCTGCCGCGTCGCGCTCTCGGCGGCGGCGATGTCGGCGCGGGCGGCGCGATAGCCGAGCGGGATGGTGAGCGCGAGGCCGGCGGTGACGTCGGGGAAACGGTGCAGCGCCACTGACTCGAGAGAGGCGCCGAGCGCGCCCTGCAGCTCGTCGGCGAACTCGACGCTCAAGCCAGGGATGGGGCGGACGCCGTCGCTCCGCGCGCCGGCGACGCCCCGGGCGGTGTAGCCGCCGACGAGATCGAGCTGCGGCTTGAGGCGATCGCGCGCCGCGTCCAGTTCGATCGCCTGGAGCGCCTTGCGGGCGTCGAGATCGGCGAGCTCGGGCCGTTCGGCCGCGGCCTTCAGGGCGGCGTCGACGTCGACTGGCGCCGGCGTCGGCGGCGGCGGGTCCTCGAGCGCGAGCGTCGTGTTCCACTGCGGCGCGTCGGCGCTGTCGAGGATGAGCGCCTTGAGCAGCAGCTCGGCCCGGATCGCCAGCTCGCGCGCCGCGAACAGGTCGCCGCGGCGCCGCTCGATCTCGGCGGTGAACTGCGCCAGGTCCGACTCCGGCACCACCTGCGCCTCGACCCGGATCGTGGCGTCCGCGCGCTGGCGATCGGCGAGGGCCAGCGTCGACTCGCGGATCGACACGTCGCGGCGAGCGGCGATGACGTTCCAGTAGGCCTGCTCGACGGCGGCGACGGTCTCGGCGACGACGCGGCGCAGCGACGCCTCCGATCGATCGACCGCGGCCCGCGACACCCGGACGGCGCGGCGCGCCGGATCGATGGCCCGGCCCTGCAGCAGCGGCTGGCGCAGCTCGACGCCGAGCGAGGTGAACCACGCCGGCGAAATGAGCGTGAGGAAGCTGTTCGACGTGTCGCGCGAGAGCGACGTCGACGCGGTGACCGAGGCGCCCGAGCCGAACAGCCGCGAGAAGCTGGCCGCGCTCGAGAGGCCGCGGGTGGTCGGCGCCAGGTCGCCCGGTTGTGCCCCGGACAGGATCGAGATGACCGGGAACGTCTGGTCGCGATAACGCGTCTCGCCGCGCACGACCGGATCGAAGGCTGCCTCGGCGCGGGCGATGCCCTCGCGGCTCTGGACGACCGATTCGCGCTCGACGACGATCTCGCGGTTCTTGGCCAGGGCCGAGGCGATGGCGTCCTGGAGCGTCAACGTCTGCGCCGCTGCAGCCGCGGGGAGCAGGCTGACGGCGGCCGCAGCGACGATCGCAAGGAGACGCACGCGCCGATTATGTCCGCTCGGCCGGCCTCGGCGCCAGACTAGGTGGCGCGGGCCCGGCGGATCTGGGCGGCATGCTTGACGGCGTGCTCGGCGTAGATTTCGAGCCAGCGCTCGACGCCGTAGGGACCGCTGTCACTGTGCGTGCCGGCCCGTGCCCACTCGGTGTCGGTGAGCCGATCGAGGATCTCGGCGGTCGTGACGCGCGACCATCGGAAGGCTTCGAGCGACGCCGCGATCGGCCGATCGTAGGACAAGCGGACGGCGAAGGCCTCCTGGTCGTAGCCGACGATGGTCGGGTTGTCTTCGGCGATGAGCCGGCGCAGGCGGATCGCCGACGTCATCTCGCTGTCGGCGAGGTGATGGACGATCTCCCGCGCCGACCACGCGCCCGGCCCGGGGCGGCGGTCGAGGTCGGCGTCATCGGCCCCGGCGAGGGCGTCCATCACGGCGGCGTGGCCGGCGCGATACTGGTCAATCAGGGTGCGGCGTGTCGAAGCGTCCACGATCAATGGTCCTTTCGTTGACTCAGGCGGTCAGTTCGCCAGAAAGCACGGTCACGGCGTGTCCGGTCAGGTGAACGCGGTCGCCTTCGATCGTCACCTGCAGCGCGCCGCCGCGTTTCGAGACCTGGCGGGCGGTCAGCGACGGGCGACCCAGGCGTTCCGCCCAGTATGGCGCCAGCGCGCAGTGCGCCGAGCCGGTGACCGGATCTTCGTCGATGCCGAAGGCCGGCACGAAATAGCGAGAGACGAAGTCGAGCCCAGGCGTCGAGGCCCGGGCCGTGAGGATCACCCCGCCGTCGATCTTCTTGAGCGGCCCCATGTCGGGCGTGGCGCCGATGACGGCCGCCTCGTCCGGACACTCGACGATGTAGTCGGTGCCGCCGGGACCCTTGCGGGCGGCGTGGACGGCGACCACGGGGACGCCGAGCGCGGCCAGGACGTCGGCCGGCAGCGTGGCCTCCGATACCGGCCGCAGCGGGAGATCGATGGTGATGGTGCCGTCGCGACCGGGCCGCGCCGTGGTCGGCCGTGCGGTCAGCGCGCCGCTCAACGTCTCGAACACGATCGGTGCCCCGGCGTCGGCCCGCCCGGTCGACCACAGCGCGTGCGCGCTGGCCAGCGTCGCGTGGCCGCACAGCGTGACCTCGACCATCGGCGTGAACCAGCGCAAGTCGAAGCGGCCATCGCCGCGGCGCCACAGGTAGGCGGTCTCGGACAGGTTCATCTCGCCGGCGACGGCCTGGAGCCAGGCGGTGTCGCGCGGGCTGTCGAGGAAGACGATCGCGGCCGGGTTGCCACCGAACGGGTCGCGGGTGAACGCGTCGATTTGCAGGAACGGGAGCGGGGCTGGAGCGGCCATGCCCGACAATAAGAGCTTGCTTGTATGCATGTCAATGCGTACATTGCACGAGGACAATTAAACCGGCGCAGGACACCGTGTCCGACGTGCCCTGCTGATTCCAACCGCCATGTGGCAGCCCAAGCTCGCTCCCGTCTCCGTCCCCACCCGCGGTAGCGCGCATGGCCGCCCGCGCCCGCTCTACCTGCGGATCGTCGATGCCCTGGCGGTGGACGTCGCGTCGGGCCGCGTCGCGGCCGAGACGCGGCTGCCGACGCAGCGTGAGCTGGCCGAACGCCTCGGCACGACGATCGCCACCGTCACGCGCGCCTACAGCGAGGCGCGGCGCCGGGGCCTGGTATCGGCGACCGTCGGCCGCGGCACCTTCGTCCACGCCGCCCCGGCCCACACGACGAGCGGCGTTGCCGACCTGACGCTCAATCAGCTGATCGCGACGCCGTTCGGCGGCGAGCTGATCGCCGCTGCCTCGACGATCGATCCCGACCTGTTGTCGTCGCTGCTCGAGTACCAGCCGCACAGCGGCAGCGAGCGCCATCGTCGCATCATGGCGCGCTGGGCCGGTCTGCGCGGGGTGCCGGCCGGCGTCGACGAGATCGTCGTGACCGCCGGTGCGCAGCACAGCCTGCTGGCCGCGCTCGCCACGCTGACCCGCCCCGGTGACGCCGTGCTCACCGAAGCCGTCACCTACACCGGCGCGATTTCGGTCGCCAACCACCTGCACCTGCGACTCGTGCCGGTGCCGGTCGACGCCGGCGGGCTCGACGTCGAGGCCTTCGCGCGCGCCGCCAAGCGCACCGGTGCGCGCGTCGCCTACCTGATGCCGACGCTGCAGAACCCGACCGGCGTCACCCTGGCGGCGGGCCGTCGCAAGGCGCTGCTGCAGGCCGCGGTGAAGCACGGCGTGATGCTGATCGAGGACGACGAGTACGGCGTGTTCTCGAGCACGCTGCCGCTGGCCGCGGACGCGCCCGATCGCTGCATCTACCTGACCGGCGTGTCGAAGTCGGTCGCGCCCGGGCTGCGCGTCGGGCTGCTGCGGGCTCCGGCCGCGCTCGTGCCCCGTCTCGGCGCGGCGGTGTTCGCCTCGGGCGTGATGGCGCCGCCATTCGGTGCCGAACTGGTCGGCCGCTGGCTGGCGGACGGCCTCGCCGAGCGCGTCATCGCCTGGAAGCGCGCCGAGTTCCAGGCCCGCACCGTGCTGGCCCGGCAGCTGCTCGGGATGCGCGACCTGCCGCCGATCAGCCCGCACGTCTGGCTGCCCACGGCGCCGCTCGGCGGCGTCGAGTTCCTCGAGCAGGCGAGGCTGCGCGGCGTGATCGTCAGCGCCGGCCAGAGCTTCGTGGTCGGGGCCGGGCCGGCGCCGCCGTTCGTTCGCGTGTGCCTCGGGCCGCCGGCGACCCGCGAGGCGCTGGCGCTGGCCCTGGGGGTGCTCGGCGACGTCCGGGCGCGGCCGCCGATGCCGCACGCCGCCACCGTCTGACGCGTCTCTGGCTCGCGGTGCCGGGGGGAGCGATCAGTCCGGTGCCACGGCCAGGCCCTGACTCGCCGCCGCGGCACGGAGGCGCAGGTCGTAGGTGACCAGCGTCGCGGCCTGCGCATCGATTGCCAGGGCGAGATGCAGCGCGTCGAGTGCACGCAGCGGTGGCGTTCGGGACGCGAGCAACAGCCGCTCCGCGCGTCGATGGACGGCTGGCGTCAGCTCGGCGCGCCGACACTTCGCAGCCAGATTCTCGGCTGCTCGCTGGACGGTGCGGGCCTGGGTGGGCAACAGGGCACGCTCACGAGTGCGCCGTCCCAGCGCGGACGCAAGTTCTGTCAGGGCCAGGTCAGAGATGACGACATCCGGCGCGCCGGCGAGCGCGTCGTTCAGGGAATCGCTTTCCGGTTCGGAGACGATCAGCTTCACGAGGGCGCTGGCGTCCAAATACAACGGCCCGGCCCATGATTCGGCGCTCACAGCCGGTCATCGCGGTCATCGACGACGGCCTGCGAAAGCCTGGCTCGTGCCGCCTGCATCCGCCGCCGGACCGGCTTCAGGTCGGGGAATCCTTCCTGCGCTCGGACCGGTACCAGCATGGCTACCGGACGTCCGCGGTCCGAGATCACGACCTGGCGGCCCTTGCGGACGTCATCCAGCAGGCTGGTCAGGTTCTGTCGGGCTTCTCTGATTCCCGCTGTGCGCATGGCTATCAGTGTGACACATGTAGCACATCGCTGCCAATCGATGCCCCCGATGGCGCCTTCACCCAGGAAACGCCACACCTGCCTTGGCGTAAATCGCGGCGAGATCGTCGAAGAACCGCGGATAGGTCTTCGATACGCAGGCCGGATCCTCGATGGTGATGCCACCGGCGGCGGCGCCCAGGATCGCGAAGCTCATCGCGATGCGGTGGTCGTCGTAGCAATGGACGACGGCCGGCGTGATCGGGCCCGGCTCGATGGCCAGCCAGTCGTCGCCGTGCGTCACGTGCTGGCCGAGGCGCCGCAGCTCGGTCACCGTCGCGGCGAGCCGATCGGTTTCCTTGATGCGGATGTTGGCGACGTTCCGGATCCGCGTCGAGCCGGCGGCGAGTGGGGCGATCGCGGCGAGCGTCATCACCGTGTCCGAGATGTGATGCATGTCGACGTCGACGCCGCGCAGCGCAGCCAGCCGCTCGATGCGCGTCGACGTCTCGCCGCGCGTCACGGTCGCTCCCGCCTGCTCGAGGATCGCCGCGAACGCGTAGTCACCCTGCTGGGCGTCGCGGCCGAGGCCGGGCACCACCACCGCGCCGCCCAGCGCCGCGGCCAGCGCGAACGGGTAGCTGGCTGACGATGCATCTGGTTCGATGGCATAGGCGCGGCCGCTCAGTGGCCGGCCGGCGCGGACGTGGAACCCCGCCGGCGTCTCGGCGACTTCGCCGCCGAAGTCGGCCATCATCCGGCGCGTGATGTCGACATAGGGCCGGCTGACGAGCGTGCCCTCGATCTCGACGTCGAGGTCGGCGTCGGCGAAACCGGCCGCCATCAGCAGCGCCGAGAAGTACTGGCTCGATTGATCGCCGCGCATGCGGACGTGCCCGCCGCGCAGCCGGCCGCCGCGGATCGTCAGCGGCGGGCAGCCGGTCGGGCAGGTCACCTCGGCGCCGAGGGCGCGCAGGGCATCGACCAGGACGCGGATCGGCCGCTTGGCCATGTTCTCGTCGCCGACGAGGGTGACCTCGCCGTCGACCAGTGCCGCGACGGCGGCGAGGAAGCGCACGGTCGTCCCGCTGTTGCCGACGAAGAGCGGCCCATCCGGCGCGTGCAGGCGGGCCCGGCCGCCGCGGACGACCAGCGCGTCGGGGCCAGTGTCTTCGATCGTGATCCCCATCCGCGTCAGCGCCGCCCGCATGTGCCGCGTGTCGTCGCTTTCGAGGGCACCGGTCAGCGTCGTCTCGCCGTCCGCCAGCGCGGCCAGCACGAGGGCGCGGTTGGTGATGCTCTTCGAGCCGGGAACGGCCCAGGTCACGTCGACGGGGCCAGGGAGGCGAGGGATGACGAGCGGCGCGACGGAACCCACGCCGCGAAGCTTATCGCACCAAATCAACGCTTCTTGGCGATCCGCTTTGCCGCCGGCGCCTTCGTCCCGCGCCGCTTCAGCTCGGCGCCGACGGTCGCCGGGATCGGGCGGCAGCCGCAGGCCTTGGCGTGCGCGAGGTGCCACGTGACGCGCTGGGCCAGCGTCGCGCGGGGCGGCATGGGGTGAGCATCGTGCCAGGCGGCGTTCATCATCACGGGATCTCGTGTGCAGTCGGTGCGCCGCGGCCCAGGCGGCCGCGGGGCACCACGAGGAAATGGCGGCCGGCCGGAGGCTCCTGGGCCGGTCGCTCCAGATCGGCGCCGCTCGAGACTCCGAACTCGAAGCGCTGCACGTCGACGAAGGGTATCAGCCAGTCCGGCACCGGCTCGCCGAACGTGTAGCCAACGAAGCCGTAGGAGTACGCCACGCCGCCCGAGTTCGGGCCGTGGACGTAGAGTGCGTCGCTGCTGGGGAAGGCGTCCTCGACATGGGCGAACACCTGCAACGGTCTCGACAGACCCTCCGCTTCGCGGACGAGTCGCTCGAGAGCGGCGAATAGGGCGGTCAGATGGGCGTGCCGGGAGCGGCCCCGAGGCTGGCTGCGACGACCCCACATGTCGGGATGCCAGTGCCACATGTCGAAGGGGCCGCCACGTTCGAGATCGACGGTGACTACCGCGGTGGGCCACCGCAGCAGCTTCCGGTAGTAGCGTCGATTTCCCCGTCGCTTTCGGCGTTCGCTGAGGTCGCGGTCTCGCATGGGATTTCCTGGCGCCGCGTAGCCGACGAGCGCCGGTTCCAGGATAATGCCACGCGTGAATCCGTCACGAGGTGCCATGCTACGAGCCCGACTGCTGATCCTGTCGATGATCGCCGCCGCGTGGCTGGCATGCGCGGCACCCGCTCTGGCCCAGCAACCGATCGGCATCGACGCGCTGGCGCGCCTCGACCTGCTGCCGCGCTTCAAGCCGTCGGTCGCGGTCGGCATGGTCTCGAGCTACGACCGGACCGGCGGCAACGACGACGGGTTCTCCGGCAAGCACTCCTTTCTACGCAAGGATCCCGAAGGTCTCGTCATCGCCGACCTGAAAGGGCCGGGCGTCGTTTATCGCATCTGGACGCCGACGCCGACCGACGACGTCGTCGAGTTCTACTTCGACGGCGAGACCGCGGCGCGGCTGCGGGTCCCGATGCGCGACCTGTTCACCGGGCGGACGTTCCCGTTCGTGTCGCCGGTCGTCGGCATCGGCGCCGGCGGGTTCTACGCCTATGTGCCGCTGGCCTACGCGCAGTCGCTCAAGGTGGTCGTCAAGGCCGAGAAGGTGCAGTTCTACCAGATCAACTACGCCACCTATGCGTCCGGCACGGCCATCGAGACATACGGCGCCACGCCGGCGGCGATCGATCGATTCCGCGTCGAGCTCGATCGCGCGGCGAAGTTGGTCGCGGCCACCGGCACCGACATCAGCGCCGCCAGCGGCGGCCCCGGCGCCGCGCTGAAGACCACGCGCTTCGACGGCGCACTCCGGCCGGGCCAGCGCCTCACGATCTTCGAGACCGCCAGCCCGGGGCGCATCGCCGGCCTGCGTCTCGGTCCGGCGCGCGCGTTTGCAGCCAAGGCCCGCGACCTCGTCCTCAACATCTATTGGGACGGTGCCAAGACGCCGGCGATCACCGGACCGGTCGGCGATCTGTTCGGCTACAGCTTCGGTGACCCCGCCACGCGCTCGTTCCTCATTGGCACGGCAGACGACACCAACTACCTCTACCTGCCGATGCCGTTCGCCACGTCGGCGCGCATCGAGCTGGTGTCGGAGCGGGCGTCCGGGCCGGCCATCGACGTGCACGCCGAGATCATCGTGTCCAACGTCGCCCGTCGTCCCGACGAAGGGGCGCTCTATGCGAGCTGGCGGCGCGAGCGCGAGGTGACCACCGGCCAGCCCTTCACGTTCCTCGACGTCCGTGGCCGCGGCCACGCGGTGGCGTTCTTCCTGCAGGCGCAAGGCACCGAGCCGGGCGGCGTACCGACCTTCTTCGAGGGCGACGATCAGGCGACCATCGACGGCGCGCTCGTCGCCCACGGCACCGGATCCGAGGACTTCTTCAACGGTGGCTGGTACGACGTGCCCGGCCGGTGGGAAGACCGCGTCTCGCTGCCGTTCAGCGGCAGCCTCGATTTCAAGCGTCACCTCGGGCGGACCGGCGGCTACCGGCTGCTGCTTGGCGACGCTTACGCGTTCCGCGAGAGCGTGAAGACGACGATCGAGCACGGACCGACCGGCAACGCCGTGCCGGCCGACTACACCAGCGTGACGTGGCTCTACGCCGAGCGGCCGCCGGACGGCATCGCGCCGCTGACCGCGGTCGAGGGGCGGGCGGTCCACGATCCCGAGGCCGCGGTGTTCACGCCGGGCTGGACGACGCCGATCCACGCGTTCTCGTGGACCAATGCGACCTTGACCAAGCGTTCCGAGCGGATCGCCGGCCGCGAGTTCCGCTACCTCGCGTTCGCCGTGCGCGAGGCCCGCGAGGTGTTCGGGCCGCACTATCTGTCGCTGATCTGCGAGCTGCCGGCGGCGGGCCGCTACACCGTCGCGATCGAGGCCGTCGAGGGGCCGGCCCAGGGTCGCGTGCAGCTGTTCCGCAACGAGGTGGCCATCGGCGAGGCCGCCGACTTTTTCGGAGCGGGCGGGGGAGTGCCCCCTCGGCGGACGCTCGGGACGCTCGACTTCCTCGACGGGCCGAACCGCGTGATGCTGAAGATGGTCGGCAGGCACGATCAGTCGACCGGCATGAACCTCGACATCTATCGGCTGATCTTCACGCGCGTGGGCCAGTAGGGCGCGGCTGCCGAGGCCTGCGCGCGCACCGCCTGCACGAACGCCGCGATCAGCGGGTGCCGCTGGCCAGCCAAGCCTGATCGTTCCGGCTGATACAACGTCGCAACGAAGAAGGGATGGCCGGCGAGCTCCACGGCACGGACCTCGCCGGCGAGGTCGCGGGCGGCGACTCGCAGCGCACCGGCGTCGAGGCGAGCGGCGTAGGCGGGGCTCAGGCCGTAGTTGCAGTGATAGCCCTCCACCGCGTCGGGGCTGCCGTGTATCGCGAGCAGCCGCGAGCCAGCCTCGAAGCGGATCTCCCCGGTCTGCTCGACGAGCCCGCACGTGAGCGGCGCGATCACCGGGTTCGCGGCCGTCGGATCGAGCTCGGCGTGAGCCGGCGAGGGCACGCCCCATTCGGCCTCGGCGTACTCGAGCAGGGCGTGCTGGAAGCCGCCGCACGTGCCGAGAAACGGCAGGCGCCCTTGTCGCGCGATACGAATCGCGGCGAGCACCCCGGCGATATTCGCGTAGGGGCTGCCCGGCACGCACCACACGCCGTCGAAGTCGGCCAGGCTGCGAGCAATGTCACCCACCAGCGTCGACGTGTGTAGCCATTCCCACGAAAGCCGGGGCGTGGCGTCGCCGGCCGCGAGCCCCAGCGCCAGCGGGATTCCCTGGTGCGCCACCACAGCGGGATCGTGGTCCCCGACGAGCGCAACGCGCGCCAGAGGTTGCGACGTATCCATGAGCGTCGCTGTCTACAGCGTCAGTTCCATGTAGACGTCGGCGCTCGAGTAGGGGACGTGTGCCGGCAGCGGCCCGTAGATGAACCCCGAGCGCTCGTAGAGCCGCAGGGCGGCGTCGAGCTTGCGCGACGAGAGCAGCATCACCTTGCGGGCGCCGCGATCGCGGGCCCACGCCAGCGCCGCCGCGGTGAGATGACGGCCGATGCCACGGCCGCGAGCTTCGGGCGCGACCGCGAACTTGGCGAACTCGATCGTGTCGGCATCCTGCACGATCGTCGCGCACACCCCGACCACGCTCCCCTTGTCGACGGCGACGAAGATCTGGCCGCCGCTGGCGAGGATCGACTTACGCGGCTGCTCGAGGTGGGCGCGATCCGCCTCCTCGAACAGGCCATGCTCGGTCAGCCACGCCTTGTTCAGGCGGGCGAAGGCATCCTGGTACTTGTCCTCGAACGGCACGATCGTGATCGAGGTGCCGACGGTCCAGTCCGCGATCGTCACCACCCGCGGATCGCGGATCTCGATCATCGAGATCGTGTCGATCCAGCCGGACATCGGACGCACGCCGGTGGTCAGGCGTTCGGCCAGGGCCTCGCACCGCGCCCAGTCCGGGTCGACGGCCAGGGTGATGTGCGGCACGTAGGGCGGCTCGGGCCAGAGATGCACCTTCAGCGGGCCGTCGTAGAGCCGCCGGTGCAGCGCCGAGGTCGCCTCGGCGCCCTCCTCGGGCACGTAGAAGACCCGGCCGCCGGCGCTGTCCGGCTCGCGCCGGGCCATCGCCTTGCGGATGACGAACGGGATCGGCCGGCTCGACGCGGCCACCGCGGCGCAGCGTTCCGCGACCTCGGCCGGCGGCAGATCGACCGGGAAGACCAGCGTCACGTGGGCGGCGATGCGCCGCGCCTGCGGATCGAGCGCAGTGCGGATGGCCTCGACGGCGCGGGTGTCGGCGACGTCGAGTCGTGGGTAAGCGACGACGGCAATCATGCGGGGCCTGCACTCCTGGTTCGGAGGTCGAACATAAGGGCGACAGTGTACAGAAAACCGCGCCCGTGCGGCAGTGGTGCTGGGGCCGGACCGCGCGGCGCGTCAGACGGTGGCGGGCGGCGGCTCGACCAGCCGGCTCACTTCGAGGCCCTTCCCGATCGGCAGCGTGACCGACTGGAGGCCGGGCCGGGTCCGGACGTGCCGGACGTACTCCCACAGGTCGTGCGACAGGATGTTGTCGGCGACGACGACCGCACCCGGCGCCAGCGACAGCCGATCGAAGAAGCGGACGTAGTCGTCCTTCTCGCAGTCGATCAGGACGAACTGCAGGTCGCGGTAGCGATCGAGGACGTCACCGGCGTCGGCGAGCACGTAGTCGACGTAGCCGGCCAGGTCGAGATCGGCGAGCGTCCGTTTCGACTCGGCCTGGCGCGCCGGCTCGATCTCGAGCGAGACGAGGCGGCCATCGGTCCGACGCGCCGCGGCGGCGAGCGCGATCGTCGAGATGCCGCTCGAGCCGCCGATCTCCAGCAGCGACGTCGCCCGGCAGCCCGCGGCCAGCGCGCAGATGAACTCGGCCGAGTCCGGCTCGAGGTTGCGGCAGCGCTGCGCCTGCGGCAGGTCGCGCGCGTCCTGGCTGATCTTCACGGTCCACAGGGCGTCGATCGCCGAGCGTTCACGGTCGTCCAGCATGGCGGGTCAGGCGCCGAGCGGGTGGCCGATTTCCCAGTGATGGCCGTACGGATCGACGACGCGGCCGACGCGCCAGCCGTACTCTTCCGTGATCGGCGTCACCACGGTGGCCCCGGCGGCGATGGCGCGGGCGAAGGCGGCGTCGGGATCGGCCACGGTCAGGATCAGGCGCGCGGTGCCGCCCTTCAGCGTTTCCGGGCTGAAGTTGCCGTGCTCGGGGGATTCGTCGCTGACCCAGAACTGCGCGCCATCGACGGCGAGCTGCGCGACCACGGCGCCATCCGGCGCCTCGATCACATGCAGCTCCTCGGCGCCGAAGGCCGCCTTGTAGAAGGCCAGGGCTTCGCTGCCGCGGCGGACGGAGAGGAACGGTGCAATCGAGGTCATGCGGGTGGCTGCGAGACGGATACCAGCTTGCGAAGGAAGATCAACGATACCGCAGGCGACAGTGCCTTGGTGCGCGCATGACGGTAGCCGTGTCGGTCGTAGAGGCGCAGGTTCTCGACGCTGCGGTTGCCGGTGAACAGCTCGAAGGCCTCGATGCTCTGGAACCGCGTTTCGATGGCGACCAGCAGCGCCGAGCCGATCCCGCGTCGCTGGAGGCCGGGATCGACGCTGAGCCGACAGACCTCGCAGACGCCGTCGGTCAGCACACCGCGCACGGAGCCGGCGAG
>JBDSLU010000403.1:0-49465 GCA_039916225.1 Vicinamibacteraceae bacterium | reverse complement strand
GAGCCCGCCAGCGCGCCACAATGGATTCATGAGCCCCTGGCGTCGTGCGGCGATCGTCCCGGCTGTGATCCTGGCCGCGGCTGTGGGCGTGACCGGTGCGTCCCGGCCAGACCAGACGGCCCACCAGGCGGCCGGGCAGCCGACCAGGCAGGCGGCCAGACAGACGCCGCCGGCGGTTGCGGCGCCCGCCTCTCCGCCGGCGCCCCAGGCTCCCGCGTCGGCCGACGCGCCGCCGTTCCACACGCCGCTGCCGCTCTCGCATCCGTTCATCCGGAAGATGCGCGCCGCGATCCGCTTCGACGAGGACCTGCAGCAGGCCTACACCTACCTCGAGCGTCGGCGTGACGTGAAGGTCACCGGGCTCGGTCGAATCACGGTCGGCCCCTTGCGCACCTTCGAGGTCTACCCGTCGAACCAGCCGGGCCGCACCTACAAGCGCTTGATCGCCGTCGACGGCACGCCGCTGCCGCCGGCCGATCTGGCCCGCCGCGACGACGAGCACCGTCGCAACCTGCTGGCGGAAGTCGAGCGCGAAAAGGCCGAGGCGCCGGCGGTCCGCAACGCGCGGCTGGCCAAGGAGGCGCAGGAGCGCCGCGAGCGCGACGCGATCGCCAACGACGCCTTCGCGATCTTCGAGGCGACGGCGATCGGCCGCGACGTCGTCGACGGCCAGCCGGCGCTGATCCTGTGGGTCGCGCCGCGCAAGAACGCGTCGCCGCGCACGCGCGAGGGCGGCTACATGAAGAAGTTCGCCGGCAAGCTCTGGATCGCCGAGGCGGACGGCGCCATCGTCCGGCTCGATCTGACGGCGTTCGACGACATCTCGGTCGGCTACGGCGTCGTCGGCCGCGTCCACCAGGGTGCGCGCCTCGAGTTCGCGCGGCGGCGCGTCAACAACGAGACGTGGCTGCCGTCGTCGTCGCACATCACGGCCAAGGGCCGCACCCTGCTGTTCCGGCCGTTCACCTTCGACGTCCGCACCGACTACACGGACTACAAGAAGTGGTCGGTCGAGACGAAGGTGACCTACGACGGGCCGACCAAGCCCTGAGTGGCCGGCGCGACGCTGCTACACTGCGGCCGATGCCTGCGGCCACCGCTTACGCCGCGCTTCTGCGCGGCATCAACGTCGGCGGCGTCAAGCTGGTGATGACCGACCTCGCCCGGCTCTGCGAGCGCGAGGGCTTCGGCTGCGTCAAGACCTACATCGCCAGCGGCAACGTCGTCTTCACGAGCGCGAAGAAGGAAGCCGTGGTCCGGGATGCCCTGGAGCGGTCGCTGGTGAAGCACATGGGCCGCGCGGTGCCGGTGCTGATGCGGACCGCGGCCGAACTTGCCGCGACCGTCGACGCGAATCCCTTCCCTGGCGTCGCAGGGAACCGCCTGCTCGTCTTCTTCCTGCCCGACCCGCCACCAAAGAACGTCCTCGCCGGCGTCGTCGCACCCGACGGCGAGGAGCTGGCCGTCCGCGGCCGCGAGCTGTTCGTCCACTATCCGAATGGCATGGGACGGTCGAAGCTGAAGGTGCCGCTCTGGAACGTGGGCACCAGCCGCAACCTGAACACCGTCGTGAAGCTCGCGGCGATGACCCGCGAACTCGCCGACCAGGCCGGCTAGATCAGGCGGCCCACGGGAGGCCAGGCCTCGAGCCCGCTCCTCGAGCCGTGCTCGACAGGCGAACCGTCCGGCGGGCGGACGTGCCGTCGGGAAGGAGTCTGGCGCGCATACAATCGCCAGCAGGCCCTCCCGGTCCCCCCCACCATGACTTCCCGCCGCCTCCCGCTGCTCGCCCTGCTCGTCGCGATGCTGTTCCTGCTGCCGTCGGCGGTGCAGTTCTATGCCGATTGGCTGTGGTTCGCCGAAGTCGGCTTCCAGCCCGTCTACGCGCGCAGCCTGACCACCCAGTCGATGCTGTGGCTGGTGACGTTCGGCCTCACCTTCGGCGTGCTGCTGGTCAACCTGCGGCTGGCCTTCCGCGTGCTGACGCGGCGCGAGATCGTGATGGTGACCCCGGAGGGGCCGCGAGCGATCGTCGTCGATCCGGTTCGCCTGAGGCCGATCGTCACGCTGGTGTCCGGCGGCGGCGCCGTGCTGGTGGCCTCGATCGCCGCGGCCCAGTGGGAGACGTGGCTCGTCTACTGGCACGCGACACCGTTCGGCAAGGTCGATCCGGTGCTCGGCTACGACGTTGGCTTCTATGTGTTCCAGCTCCCGTTCTGGCGCTGGCTGCACTCCCTGGCGATGCTGACCCTGGCGCTGACGACCGTGGGCGTCGGCCTCGTCTACGTCGGGGCCGGCTTCCTGCGCGTCAGCTCGCGTCGCGGGCTCCAGCTGCTGCCGCCGGCGTCCACGCACGCGGCGGTGCTAGCGGCCGGCTGGCTGGCCATCATCGCCGCCGCGGCATGGCTGTCGATTCCCGAGATGCTGACGGCGCCGTCCGGCCTGATCACCGGCGCGACTTATGTCGACGTCCATGCCCGGATGCCGGCCGCCTGGGTGCTGGTGGCGGTGGCCACGATCGGCATCCTGCTCGCCGGCTACCAGGTGATGCAGGCGCGCATCTGGCCGCTCGCGACGGCCTTCGGCCTGTGTCTCCTGGCGTCGATGGGCGGCGCCATCTACGCGGCGGCGCTGCAGCGGTTCGTGGTCGGTCCGAACGAGCAGGCGCGCGAGGCGCCGTACATCGTCGCCAACATCGCCGCCACCCGCGATGCCTTCGCGCTCGAGCGTGTCCAGGAGCGCGCCCTCTCCGGCGACGCGGCCTTGACCCGCCACGACATCGACGCCAACGCCGTCACGCTGCGCAACGTGCCGCTCTGGGATCACCAGCCGCTCAAGGACACGTTCAGCCAGATCCAGGAAATCCGGACCTATTACGACTTCGTCTCGGTCGACAACGACCGCTATCTGATCAACGGCGAGTACCGGCAGATCATGCTGTCGGCGCGCGAGCTGAACTCCGATTCGCTGCCCAACCGGAACTGGATCAACGAGCACTTCACCTTCACGCACGGCTACGGCCTGACGCTGGGTCCGGTGAACCAGGTCACGCGCGAAGGCCTGCCGACGTTGTTCATCCGCAACCTGCCGCCCGAGTCGACCGTCGACCTGCCGGTGACCGAGCCGAGCCTCTACTTCGGCGAGCTGTCGAACGATCACGTCTTCGTGAAGACGAAGACGCGCGAGTTCCACTACCCGAAGGCGGACGGCGACGTCTACACCGAGTACGCCGGAACCGGCGGCGTCAGCATCGGGTCGTTCGGGCGCAAGCTGTTGTTCGCGCTGCGTTTCCGATCGATGAAGACGCTGCTCTCGGACGCGCTGACGAGCGAGAGCCGGATCCTCTATCACCGGCGCATCGCCGACCGTGTGCGCCTGATCGCGCCGTTCCTCGAATACGACGCCGATCCGTATCTGGCGATCGATCAGGGCCGGCTGTTCTGGATCCAGGACGCCTACACGACCAGCGATCGCTACCCGTACGCGCAGCGCGCCGGCGACATCAACTACATCCGCAACAGCATCAAGGTGGTGATCGACGCCTACAACGGCACCACCACCTTCTACGCGATCGACCCGCGCGATCCGATCGCCGCGACGCTGGGCCGGGCCTTCCCCGGCCTGCTCACGCCGGTCGAGCGGATGCCCGCCGGGCTGCGCCAGCGCATGCGGTATCCGCAGACCATCTTCGCGATCCAGGCGGCGATGTTCTCGACGTACCACATGGATCGGCCCGATGTCTTCTACAACAAGGAAGACCAGTGGGAGGTGCCGTCGATCGGCGCGGCCGGTGGCGAGCAGCGCATGGAGCCGTACTACGCGGTGATGCGGCTGCCCGGTGAGAAGCAGGCCGAGTACATCCAGATGCTGCCGTTCACCCCGCGGCAGAAGGACAACCTGGCGGCGTGGATGGTGTCGCGCACTGACGGCGACCACTACGGCGACCTGGTCGTGTTCACCTTCCCGAAGCAGAAGCTGATCTTCGGGCCGCGACAGGTGGTCGCGCGCATCAACCAGGACCAGGTCATCTCGCCCCAGATCACGCTGTGGAGCCAGCAGGGCTCGAAAGTGATCCAGGGCACGCTGCTGGTGATCCCGATCGAGGAATCGCTGCTCTACGTCCGCGCGCTCTACCTCAAAGCCGAAGGGGGAACGATCCCGGAGCTGAAGCGCGTCATCGTCGCGCACCAGAACGAGATCGTGATGGAGGACACGCTGGACGCGGCCATCGATCGCCTGTTCGGCAAAGCCGGCAGCGCTGGTCCATCGCCGACGCGGGCCGACGCGGCGGAGCCTGCGTCCGCCGTGCCGGTCTCCGGCTCGGCGCCGACGTCCGCCGCGTCGCCGGCCCCGGTCGAGCGGCCCAGCGTCGCCGGCGAGGCCGAGCGCAAGGCGCTCGCCGCCGAAGCGATCGCGCACTACGAGCGCGCCCTCGCCGCCCAGCGCGACGGCAACTGGGCGCTCTACGGCGAAGAGATCAAGAAGCTCGGCGAAGTATTGAAGAAACTGCCATGAAACCGGCCTGGCTCAGAGCCCAGCTCTGAGCTGGGACTCGAGCAACCGACCTGGCTCCGAGCCCGGCTCCGAGCTGGGCTCCGAACTCAGCTCAGATCGAGGCGATGCTGCCGTCTTCGTGGAACGCGGTCGGAAACGGGCGCGTGCCCTGGAAGGGGTAGCGCTTCAGGGCTTCCTCGCTGACCTCGAAGCCCAGACCGGGCTTCGGCAACATCGGATACCGGCCGTCGACCATTCGCATCGCCGGGAAGCCGAGCAGGTCCTCCCACACCCGGTTCATCTCGCCGGCGTCGACCAGCCCGCAGATCTCCTGCGCCAGGAAGTTCGGGCTCGCCGCGTCGACGTGCAGGCTGGCCAACCCGCCGACCGGACCCTCGCAGGCGTGCGGCGCCATGCGGATCCCCGCCGCCTCGGCCGCCGCGGACACCTTCCACAGCGCCGTGATCCCGCCGACGTGCGCGATGTCGGGCTGCAGGATGTCGACCACGCCCATGTCGATGACGTCGGCGCAGCCGTAGGCGGCGATCAGGCGCTCGCCGGTCGCGATCGGCGTCGTCGACTTGCGGACCGCCTTGATCATCGCCCGCACGTTCTCGGGCGGACAGACCTCCTCGGCGAAGAGCAGGTGATACGGCTCGATCTCGCGCAGGATCTGCGCCGCGACCGTCGGGTTCGGTCGGGCGTGGAAGTCGACCGCGAAGTCGAGGTCGGGCCCGAGGCCCTCGCGCAGCGTCTCCATGTGCTTGACCGCGCGCACGATCTTCTCGCCGGTCGCGATCCACTCCAGCATGTCGGGCAGCTGGAACTTGAGCGCGGTGACCCCAGCTTCGCGCGTCTTGCCGGCCAGGTCCTTGATCTCGCTGAGCGTGCGGCCGGACGCGTGGTAGTAGCCTCGCACCCCGCGCGGATCGATGGCGCCGCCGAGCATGTCGTAGACCGGCAGCCCGAGCACCTTGCCGCGGATGTCCCAGATCGCCTGGTCGATGCCGGAGATCGCCGAGCCCAGCACCGGACCGCCGCGGTAGAAGCTGCCGATGTACATCAGCTGATAGGTGTGCTCGACCTGCATCGGATCGCTGCCGATCACGAGATCGCGCAGGTCGTTGACGCAGGCCATCGCGGCCGACGCCTTGCCCTCGAGCGTGGCCTCGCCCCAGCCGAACACGCCCTGGTTGGTCTCGATCTTGACGAAGACATAGGGCCGGTCGGCGCGTCCCAGCTTCGGATCGAGCGTTACGCCGAACACCTTCATGTCGGTGATCCGCAACGTCGAGCCGACGCCGAGGAAGCGTTCCGATCCCGGTGGGCCGACGCGGCCGGCCGGCGCGGCATCCTGCGGCGTCGCGCACGCGCAGTCGGCGATCATCTCGGCGATCGCCGCCTCACGAGCCAATGCTGCCGCTTCGCGTCCGTTGGCCGCCGCCACGCGTCGCGGCAGCGCCACGGCTGCGCCTGCGCCGGCCGCGAGGGTTCCCAGCAGATGCCGGCGTCTCATAGCGTCTCCTCGCTGTACTTGGACAGGGCGGCGTCGCTGATCTCGACACCGAGCCCCGGCCTGTTGATCAGCGCAGCGAAGCCGTCGACCGCGGTCTCCTGCTGGCCGCCCGTGATCTCGGCGCGCATCGCCGCGTCGCGCTCGGCGGCGGGGAAGGGCACCTGCTGGATGAACGAGTTGGCCAGCGCGGCGTTGAAGTGGATGCCGGCGAGCGTGCCGATCGGGCCGCCGTCGTGGTACGGCGCGACGGCGACGTAGTGCGTCTCGGCGATCGCCGCCATGCGGCGGATCTTGTGCAGGCTGTTGAGGCCGAGGCTGGGACGCAGCAGATCGATCGAGCCGTGCCGCAGCAGGTTCTGGAACGTGGCGATGTCGGTGACGTCGCGGCCGAGCGCGACCGGGACGACGCTCTCATCCGAGATCTTCGCCAGCGCGTCGTTGGTCAGCACCGTCGTCGGCTCGTCGAGCCACATGATGTGGTCACCCTCGAGCGCCTTGGCGACGAACGCAGCGTCGCCGGGCGTCAGCGTGCCGGCCGCGTCGAGGACGATCTCGATGCCGGCGCCAGCCATCTGCCTGGCCTCGGCGACCCGCGCCCGCACCGCGTTCACGTAGGCCTGCATCTTCCACAGCGCATCGTGCCGCGGGATGGGGATGGTGACCGCCCGGAAGCCTTGCTTCACGGCGCGCTCGAGCGGCGCCTTGAACGCCGCCGGCTCGAGGCCTTCGGGGCTGGCCAGCACGCGCGCCTTGAAGCGGGTCGGCCCGCCCAGGAACTGGTAGAGCGGCGCCTTGCCCTGTCGCGCCAGGATGTCGAGACAGGCGTTCGACACCGCCGCTTCGATCGCCGGGCTCGCTGCGAAGGTGTGGCGGAAGTACTCCTGCTCGACGGCCCGCCGTCCGATGACGCGCGGCTTGGCCTCGGCGACATCGACGCTCTTGACCGGTCCGCCTTCGCCGTAACCGGCGACACCGCTCCGCGTCTCTATGCGAACGACGGTGTAGCGGCGTCCGCCGACTGGCTCTTTGAGGCGCCACGTACGCATCGCCGTGATGGTCAGCGGTCCGGAGGCGGCGCCGGCGCCGGCGCCCGTACCAGCCCCGTTCCCGGCCGTCGCCCCGGCTGCGCTCTGAGGCCCGAACTCAGGTCGATCCCGCCACAGCCGCTCGAGCCGCTTCGGATCGCGCGCCACGCGCGGCGGCAAGCCGGGCGTCACTTCTTCGACTCCGGCGCCGGCGGCGTCGCGTACTCGGGCGCGCCCTTCACGCTCGGGTGATCGTCGTAGTTCGGCGAGCAGCACGGCTTGTTCACCGCCTTGCGGACCATCACCTCGGTGCGGGTCAGGTTCTTGTCGAACATCTGCATCAGCCAGCGGCCATCGCGGGCGTGGACCGCCGGCGGGTTCTGCGGCGTGTAGCCTCGCGCGATCACGTCCTGGTGCAGCTTCTGGATGTCGTGCGTCTCCAGGCAGTAGTGGTGCATCACGCCGAGCTGCTGCGGCGTGAGCTTGTCGGGTCGCACCATGTACTCGAGCCAGTCGTAGCCGTCCGGCACCATCATCGAGATCCACTGGAAGGCGTCGTCGCGCGGACCGCCCTTCCACTGGAGCCGGAAGCCGAGGATGTCCTTGTAGAAGGCGTCGGCCTTGGCGACGTCCTTGACCTGCAAGCCGACGTGCAGGATGTGGTCGGAGACACGCGTGGGCGACAGGTGCTTGCCGGCGTCCTTCTTGTGCACCGAGCCCTTCACGTACTGCACGAACTGGATGGCGTGTCCGTCGGGATCCGTCACGACGAAGCTGCGATTGCCGTTCGGGTCGGTGTCGACCTTGGCCGGCACCTCGACCTTCTTCGCGGCGAGATAGTCACGCAGGCCGCGCGCGTCGGCGGTCTCGAAACCGATGCGGATCAGTCGATCCTCGTCGCCTTTCAACGTCGGCGAGACCTCGACGAACTGGGTGTCGTTGACCTTGAACGCGACCAGGTCGCCCTCGACCAGCGGGTCCCTGGTGGTGAAGGCCTCGGCGAAGCCGACCACCCCGCCATAGAACTTTCGCGCTTCCTCGAGGTTCTCGACCTTGGCCGCGAAGTTGGCGATGCCGGTGATCTTGGGACGCTTGGGCTCGGCGGCGGCGCGCCCGACGGGCACGGCCAACAGGAGGCCCAGCGCCAGGACGAGCTGGCGGTAGGTTCGGGACATAGTTGTGGGCTCAGACTATGCGATCTCGGTCAACTACGACGCTGCCCGGAAGATCGCAGCAATTGCAAGTTGCTCGGAGCAAGCTCCGAGCACGCTCCGAGCACGCGGATGCTAGGATCCCGCCCGCATGCTGAATCCCCTTCGCCGCGGCGCCTTGATCGTCGCCCTCGGGCTGCTGCTCCGGCCCGACGCCGCACTTGCCCAGGCCCAGCCGGCGCCGTCGTCCGGCGTCGCTCCGGCCACGCGGACCCGCGCGCACGTCGACGCTCTGGCCTCGCCGAAGCTGGAGGGCCGGTTGACCGGCTCCCCCGGCGCGGACGCCGCCGCGGCCTACATCGAGCGCGAGCTGAAGCGGATCGGCGCGCAGCCGCTGCCCGGGGCGACCGGCTTCCGAGTGCCGTTCACCTTCACCCAGGGGGTCAAGGACGAAGGCGCCTCGGTGGCGCTCGCGGGCGACGGCGCGACGCCCGGCCACGTGTGGCGCGACAAGTCCGCCGTCGCGGCGCTCACCTTCTCGGAGACGGGTGATGTGAACGCGCCCATCGTCTTCGCTGGCTACGGCCTCCGCGCCCCGGCAGAGAACGGCGGCGGCTTCGTCTACGACAGCTACGCCGGCCTCGACGTGAAGGACAAGATCGTGCTCGTCCTGCGCTACGTGCCGGAGAAGGTCGAGCGCGAACAGCGCGAGCAGCTGGTGCGGTTCTCGGCCCTGCGTTACAAGGCCCTGGCCGCTCGCCAGGCAGGGGCCAAGGCCATCCTCATCGTGACCGGACCGACGTCGGCCGGCAGTGGCCAAGTGATCCCGCTCACGTTCGACACGGCCGCCGCCGGTTCCGGAATCGTTGCCGCGAGCGTCAGCGGAGCCGTCGCCGACGCCCTCTTCGCCACGGCCGGAAAGTCGCTGCGAGAGGCTCAGGATGCACTGGACACCGGCAACCCGCATGCTGCCGGATTCGCACTCGGACCGCGCTCCGTCCGGGTCGACGCGAAGCTGACGCGACAGGTTGCCACCACTTACAACGTCGCCGGCTATCTGCCGGCGACCCGCGCCGTCGGCGGCATCGCCAAGCCATGGCTGATGCTGGGCGCGCACTACGATCACCTCGGCCACGGCGGCCGCGGATCCTCGCTTGCTCGTGCCGGCGAAGAAACGAAGGTGCATCCGGGCGCCGACGACAACGCGTCGGGCGTCGCCGCTGTCCTGGCCGCGGCCGAGCACTTGAAGAACGGCGCCCGCGGGCGCAACGTCGCCTTCGTGTTCTGGTCGGGTGAAGAAGCAGGCCTGCTCGGCTCGGCGGCGTTCACCGCCAAGCCGCCGCTGCCGCTCGATCAGCTCGCCGCCTACTTCAACTTCGACATGGTCGGCCGGCTGCGCGACAACGCGCTGCAGGTGCAGGGCGCCGGCTCGAGCCCGTCCTGGGCCGCGCTGGCGACTTCCGCCAACGCCGATCCAACGCTGAAGATTGCCGTCCAGAACGACCCCAACCTCCCGACCGATTCGTCGACGTTCAACCAAGCCAGCATCCCGACGCTCTCGTTCTTCACCGGCAGCCATGAGGACTATCACCGGCCGACCGACACCGCCGATCGCGTGGACGCCGCCGGCATCGATCGCATCGTGGCCTACGCCTCGACCATCGTGTCGCGCGTCGCCGATGCTGCCGAGCCGCCGGCATTTGCCAAGGTCGAGCCGCAGACGCGCGGCCGCGGCGCGCGCGACGGCATCCGCCTCTACACCGGCACCATCCCCGACTACGCCACCGAGACCAAGGGCCTGCTCCTGGGCGGCGTCAGCGCAGGGGGGCCGGCGGAACAGGCTGGCCTGCAGAAGGGCGACGTCATCGTCGAGATCGCCGGCCAGTCGATCGCCAACGTCTACGACTACACCTATGCGCTCGACCTGATGAAGGCCGACGAGCCGGCCAAGGTAATCTATCTGCGCAACGGCGAGAAGAAAGAAACGACGCTGACGCCGCGCGTCCGTCGATAGTCGCGCCTCCCGATCGTGTAGATGCAGAACCCAGGCACGGTTCGGCCTCGGATGGCCCGGCCCATGCCCTTGCATCGGACACGACTGAGAGGACCCATGCGACAGCTTCGCTCCTTCACCAGCATTTCGCTCGACGGCTACTTCACCGACGCGAGCGGCGACATGACTTGGGCCCACAAGCGCGACGACGAGTGGAACGCGTTCAGCAGCAGCAACGCGCGCGGCGGCGCCGCGCTGCTGTTCGGCCGGGTCACCTACGAGATGATGAAAGCGTTCTGGTCGACGCCACAGGCGGCGGCGATGCTGCCGGACGTGGCGAAGGGCATGAACGCGATGCCCAAGTTCGTGGCCTCTCGCACCCTTGCCGCCGCCGACTGGCAGAACACGACCGTGCTGAGGGGCGATCTCGTTGCCGCCGTCAAGGCGCTCAAGGCCTCTGACGGGCCGGACGTCGTCATTCTGGGCAGCGGCAGCCTCGTCTCGCAGCTCTCCGAGGCCCGCCTCATCGACGAATACCAGCTCGTGCTCAACGCCGTCGCGCTCGGCAAGGGCGGGACGCTATTCGAGACGCTCGACGGGCGGCAGGCGTTCACATTGAAGAAGACGAAGGCCTTTCAGAACGGCAACGTTGTACTTTGGTACGATCCGGCATGAACGCACCTGGGGCGCACCTGTGAGCACACCTCTCGAGGACTACGCGCTCATCGGTGACTGCGAGACGGCGGCGCTCGTCTCCCGCGCTGGATCGATCGACTGGTTGTGCTGGCCGCGTTTCGATTCGCCGGCGTGCTTCGCCGCGCTCCTGGGCGACCGCGAGCACGGCCGATGGTCGATCGCGCCGGTCGAGGAGGGCGCGCGGGTCAGCCGCCGCTATCGCGGGCACACATTGATCCTCGAGACACGGATCGAGACGGCGGCCGGCGTCGTCGTCGTGGTGGACTTCATGCCGCCGCGCGGCCGCAACTCCGACGTCGTCCGCATCGTCCGCGGCGAGCGCGGCCACGTGGCGATGCGCACCGAGCTGATCCTGCGCTTCGACTACGGGCGGACGGTGCCGTGGGTCACGCGATCACCGGATGGCACGATGCGCGCCATCGCCGGCCCGGACATGGTGACGCTGCACACCGGCGTCACGCTGCACGGCGAGGATCTCACCACGGTCGGTGACTTCGAGGTGGGCCCCGGTGACGCCGTCACCTTCGTGCTGACTCACGGCTCGTCGCATCGGCCGCCGCCGAAGGCCGTCGATCCCGAGTCGTCACTCCAGCACACCGAGCGCTTCTGGGCCGAGTGGGCAGCGCGCGCCCGTCCCGACGGCGAGTGGAACGACGCGGTCATGCGATCGCTCGTCACGCTCAAGGCGCTGACCTTCGCGCCGACCGGCGGCATGGTGGCGGCGCCGACCACCTCGATCCCCGAGGCCTTGGGTGGCCCGCGCAATTGGGACTACCGCTTCTGCTGGCTGCGTGACGCGACCCTGACGCTGCTGGCGCTGATGAACGCCGGGTTTTACAGCGAGGCGCGGGCGTGGCGTGACTGGCTGCTGCGGGCGGCAGCGGGCGCACCGGCGCAGCTGCAGATCATGTACGGCCTGGCGGGCGAGCGCCGGCTCACCGAAGCCGAACTGCCCTGGCTTCCGGGCTACGAAGCATCGCGGCCGGTGCGGATCGGCAACGCCGCGCACGGCCAGCTGCAGCTCGACGTCTTCGGCGAGGTGATGGATGCCCTCCATCAGGCGCGCCGCGGCGGCATCGACCTCCGCGAAGAGGACTGGGCGTTCCAGCGCGAGCTGCTCCGCCACCTGGCCGACGTCTGGCAGCAGCCCGACGAGGGCCTGTGGGAAGTGCGGGGCGGCCCGCGCCATTTCACGCATTCCAAGGTGATGGCCTGGGTGGCCTTCGATCGCGGCATCCGCGCCATCGAGACGGCCGGCGTCGAGGGCCCGCTGGACGAGTGGCGCGCCGTGCGCCAGGCCATCCACGACGACGTGTGCAGGCACGGTTTCGATCCCCAGCTGGGAAGCTTCGTCCAGTCCTACGGCTCGCAGGAGCTCGATGCCAGCCTGCTGCTGCTCCCGACGGTGGGCTTCCTGCCGCCCACCGACCCACGCGTGCTGGGCACCATCGCCGCGGTCGAACAGCGCCTGTTCGTCGACGGCTTCCTCCGGCGCTACGACCCGGCCACGAGCCCCGACGGTCTCCCGGGCAGCGAGGGCGTCTTCCTGGCCTGCAGCTTCTGGCTGGCGGACGCCTACGTGCTCATCGGCCGGACGGCCGATGCCAGGCGGCTGTTCGAGCGCCTGATCTCGCTGCGCAACGACCTGGGCCTGCTATCCGAGGAGTACGACACGGTCCAGCGCCGGCTCGTCGGCAACTTCCCCCAGGCTTTCTCCCACATTGCGCTCGTCAATACGGCGCACAATCTGGCCAGGGCTGAAAAGCCCGCCGAGCAGCGGTCGACCTAGCGGCCCGGTTGGCCCGGTTGGACGGGGGGCCGCCGCTCGGCAGCACGAAGGAACCCTGCTACCATGGTCTGTTATCCGTCCCACGTCGGGGCGGGCCTGTCGACCTCCCGCAAGGATCTCCGTGCCGTTCAACGAGTTCGCGCTTCACCCCAGCCTCAAACTAGGCATCAAGGAACTGGGCTTCACCCGGCCCACGCCCATTCAGAACGATGCCATCCCGCCCGGTCTCCAAGGGCGCGACATCCTGGGGTGCGCCTCCACTGGCAGCGGCAAGACCGCCGCCTTTCTCCTCCCGATCCTCCACCAGCTGATGGATCGGCCGCGCGGCACCACGCGCGCGCTGGTGCTCACACCGACGCGTGAGCTCGCCGCCCAGGTGCTCGCCGATCTCAACGATCTCGCCGTCCACACCCCGCTCAGCGGCGCCGCCGTGTTCGGCGGCGTCGGCATGGGACCGCAGGAGCACGCGTTCCGCAGCGGCGTCGACGTGGTCGTCGCCACCCCTGGGCGTCTGCTCGATCACTTCCGGATGCCCTACGCGAAGATGGCCGGGCTCGAATTCCTGGTCCTCGACGAAGCCGACCGCATGCTGGACATGGGCTTCCTGCCCGATATCCGGCGCGTGCTGCGGCACCTGCCGCCGCGCAAGCAGACGCTGTTCTTCAGCGCGACGATGCCGTCGGCCATCGCCACGCTCGCGCACGAGATGCTGAAGAACCCGGTGACGCTGAACCTGGCGCGCAAGGCGGCGCCGGCCGTTGGCATCACGCAGGCGGTCTATCCGGTGCCGCAAGACCTCAAGACGTCTCTCCTCGTCAAGCTGCTCAGCCATGGCCAGATGAATCAGGCGCTGGTCTTCACGCGCACGAAGCACCGCGCCAACCGCCTCGCCGATCAGCTCGCCAAGCAGAAGATCAACGTCGCGCGCATCCACGGCAACCGCTCGCAGGCGCAGCGCACCGAGGCTCTCAACGGCTTCAAGGACGGGCGCTACCGCGTCCTCGTCGCCACCGACATCGCGGCGCGCGGCATCGACGTCGAGGCGCTCGGCCACGTCGTCAACTTCGACGTGCCGCTGGTGCCCGACGATTTCATCCACCGCGTCGGCCGCACGGCTCGCGCCGAGGCGACCGGCGACGCGTTCACCTTCGTCGCGCCGAACGAGGAAGCCGATCTGCGCGCCATCGAGCAGGCGATCGGCAAGCGCCTGCCGCGCGTGACCGTTCCCGACTTCGACTACACCGCGCGCGCGGCCGAGCGCTTCGAAGTGCCGCTCGCCGACCGCATCGCGGAGATTCGCAAGCGCAAGTCGGAAGAGCGGGCCCGCGCCAAGGTCAACGCCGAGCGTCGCGCCGGCGGCGGACGTCCGGCGGGAAGCGGTCAGGGACGCCCGAGCGGCGGCAACGTGCGATCGACCGGCAGCGGGTCCGGCTCGGCGTCCGGCGGGGGTGGCGGCAACCGCGGCCCGTCGCGTCCCGCTGGGACGGGCGCAAGCGGCCGCCCGGCGTCCACCGGCGGTCGGCCCGCCGGCGGCGGTGCGGCAGGAGCCCGCGGCGGCAGCTTCGCTCCGCGGCGACCGGGCGGCAGCCCGTCCGGTCCGCGCCGCGGCGGCAACCGCTAGGCGGCAACCGCTAGGCCAATCGCTCCCGAAGGCCGTCCCGAACGGCCTCCCGAAGCACCTTCCGAAGGTCCTCCCGGACGTCGTCCGGGACGGCCTCCGGGACACTGTCCCGGACGTTTTCCGGGAGCTGGTCCGGGAGACATTGCAGAACACGCGACGGTTGGCTGTCCGGATTCGGGAACTTCGGGTCGAGGATGCGCAGTTGTTGCGCGATTACCTGAAGCTGTCGATCTTCGTGCGGCCGGGCGATCCGCCGCTGCCGGCCGATGTCGTGGATCGCCCGGACGTCGCGTGCTACGTCGAGGACTGGGGCCGCTACGGCGACGACGGCGTGCTCGCCGTTGACGAGACGACCGGCGCCGACCTCGGCGCGGCGTGGCTGCGACTCTGGCCAGGCGTCGAGACCGGCTACGGCTTCATCGATCGCGCGACGCCGGAGCTGGCCATCGCGGTGCGGCCGGAGCATCGCGGACGCGGTATCGGCACGTGCCTCCTCGACGCGCTGATCGATCGCGCGTCACATCGACACGGGGCGATCTCGCTGAGCGTCCACCTCGACAACCCCGCCGTCGCGCTCTACCAGCGCTTTGGTTTCCGGGCCATCGCCGAATCGCACGGCACCCTGACCATGCGGCTGACGTCCCCGCGCTGAGGTCCGCGGACGCCGTGAGCGCGGCGGGCTCACGCTCGCGGATGCCGCGGGCGCGCCGCGCGGCCTTTGCACACGCGGCGATCCCGGGTTAGATCACGACGCGGACCGGCTTGAGCAGTCGGACCGACACCGGCGCACCGCGCCCGAGCCGGACATCCTTGCCGCGCGTCGACAGCACGACGCCCGTGCCGGCCGCTCCGCCCACCGCGCTGCCGATCGCCGCGCCCTTCCTGCCGTCGGCGATGGCGCCGATCACCGCGCCGGCGCCGGCCGGGATCCCGATCTTCAGGGCATCGTCCCTCTTGGTGCCCGCGGCCTCGCGCACGACGCGCGACGTCGAGACGGTGTAACTGTCGCCATCGACCGACATCGACGTGAACCGGAAGGCGACGCGACCGCGGCCTTTGACGCGGGCCGAGCGCTGCGCATCGCTGACGAAGCCGCTGAGGCGCGTGCCGGCCGGCAGCACCTGGACGCCGTCGATGTAGAGCGCGCGCCGCAGGTGAGCGTGCACGGGCGTTTCGATCCGGCTGGTGTCCGAGGCGACGTAGGTGTCGAGCGTCAGCGGCAGCACGGTGCCGCTGGGCACGGTGACTTCGCGGGCGGCTCGCCGCTCGAGCGGACCGGCGCTGACAACGGCCGTGAGCATCGAGAATGCGCCGGCGAGCAGCGCTGCACGAGAGACGTTTCGGTTCGACATGGTGACCCTCCGGGAGAGAGACAACCACGGTTCGTGCCGTGCGACGTATCCTGTTGCGAACACAAGACGCGCCGACTCCAGCTCTACCTTAGCCTATGGTCGAGCTGTCCACCCTAGGGGCCAATAGTTGCAAGGCGGCGCGCGCGACCGACGCCTTCCACATCGTCGTTGTGCGCACCACTTCACTGCACGGTCAGCGTCGTGCTCACGCGAATCAACGCCGACGAACTGCCGATCCACAACTTCACGGCACCGGGTTCCACCGTCCAGGCATGGGCGCCGGCGTCCCAGAACGCCAGCGCCTCCGCCTTCAACGGCAGCTGGATGGCGCGGCTTTCGCCCGGCTTCACGCTGACCCGCTGGAAACCCTTCAGCGCCTTCATCGGCCGCGGCACCTTCGAGCCGACGTGCTCGACATAGAGCTGCGCCACTTCGTCTCCGGCTCGCGGGCTCGTGTTCTTGATCGTCACGCTGATCGACACGGCGCCCTTCCTGGCCAGCGTCGGCGCGCTCACGCGCAGGTTCGAGTACTCGAACGTCGAGTAGCTCAATCCGTGGCCGAACGCATACAGCGGCTGCCCCTTGAAGTACTGATACGTGTGACCTTTGCGGATGTCGTAGGAGTCGAATGGCGGCAGCTGCTCGAGCGAGGCCGGCCATGTGGTGGTCAGATGGCCGCCGGGATTGTAGTCGCCAAAGATCACGTCGGCGATCGCGGTGCCTTGTTCCTGCGCGGCGTGCGTGATGTGCAGAATCGCCGGCACGTTGGCCTGCGACCAGGTGATGGCGTAGGGGAAGCTCGAGACCAGGACGACGATGGTCCTCGGATTCGCCGCCAACACCTGCTTGATCAAGGCCTCGTCGCTCAGGTCGAGCGATTCGCGGTCGCGACCTTCGCGGCCCATGCCCTTGTCGGCGCACGGCTTGGTCGAGCCGTCCATGTTGAACATCTCCATGGGGTTCGTGGCGCCGCACATCGGATCGTTGCCGACGACGACGACGGCGACGGTGGACGCTTTGGCGGCGCTGACCGCCGCAGCGACGTCGCTGCCGCTGGCGTGAATGACGCTCGCGGCTGCACCCAGTTTCGCCTTGAGGCCATCGAGGACGGAGATCGCGTAGGGCGTCGGCCCGCCGTAGAAATCGGTCATCACGCGATCGGCGCGCGGCCCGATGACGGCGATCGATGTCACTGACGGGCGATCGAGCGGCAGCGCGTTGCCGGCATTCTTCAGCAGCACGACCGAGGCGCGCGCGACATCGCGGGCCAGCGTCTTGTGCGCGTCCGTGGTCCACGGCTCGGGGTCGCCCGACGCGCCGATCTTCGCGTACGGCGACGACGCCGGCGGATCGAGCAGGCCGAGCCGGATCAGCGTGCGAAACTTGCCGCGCAACGCGGCGTCGATGTCGGCTTCGGCCACCAGCTTGTTGGCGAGGATGCGGTCGAGCACCACGCGCAGCTCGGCGCCGTCCATCATCGGGAACCACAGCAGCTGGCCGTAGCCGGCCTTGATCGTCGCCGCGAGCGCCTCGTCGATGGTCGCGAGGTGCTTCTGGTGGTTGACGAGATTGCCGACGGCGGCGAGGTCCGTCGAGAAGATCCCGTCGAGGCCCCACTCGCTGGCCAGCACCGTCTTCGCCGTCGGGTGCAGCAGCATCGGCACGCCGTTCCACTTGTTGTAGGCCGCCATGAACGAGCGGGCACCACCCTCGCGGATCGCCATGCGGAACGGCACCGAGTAGTACTCGCGGAACAGCTGCGGGTCGAAGTCGGACGACGACCGCGTGCGGGTCGTCTCGTTGCTGTTGGCGAGGTAGTGCTTGAGGAGCGCCGCCGCGCGCCAGTACTTCGGATCGTCGCCTTGAATGCCGCGGATGTAGGCGCTGGCGAGGGCGCCGGTCAGGAACGGATCCTCGCCGTAGCTCTCTTCGTAGCGGCCCCAGCGCGGGTCACGGGCCAGGTCGACGTTCAGCCAGTTCACCAGGACAGCCTGGTGATACGTGGGACTCTGGGTGATGTAGCGCGCTTCGACCCCCTGCGCTTCGCCAGCCCGCCGCAGCAGCGCCGGATCCCAGGTCGCGCCGAGGCCGAGCGTCAGCGCGAACGACGTCGTCGGGATGGGTTTCTCCGGTCCGAAGCCGCCTTTGCGAACGAGCTGGTGCAGGCCCTCCGCGCCTCCCATGTCGGGGATGCCGAGCCGGGGCACGGCGGTGCTGGTCTGCAGGCAGGCGAGCTTCTCGTCCAGCGTCAGCGCCGACAGGATGGCGTCGACGCGCGGCTCGATCGGCAACGCCGCGTTGCGGAACGGCGCATCGACCGGCGGCGGCGCGGGTCGCTGTGTGAGGGATTGCGCGGGTTGCTGCGCGACGAGCGCGGCGGCCAGCAGGCCGCACACACCGACGACGAGCAGGGAGCGGGGGATAACCGTCTGCCGGGCCATGGGACGCACCTCCAGGGGAGGCGCGCAGCGTAACACGGGCATGGCACCCGGTGTCATGAGTCCAGCAAGCGTGGCCGGGAAGGATGGCGCTGAGCCGGATCAAGCCCTCTCGGGAGCGCCCCGGAGCCCCCGGGGCCGGTGCTGCGAGTGCTAACCGCCGCGGCGATCGTTCAGCCGGATCGACTGCAGGATGTTCTCGAAGGTGTCGGCGTAGGCCGCCTCGTCGCGATCGGGCACGACCGTCAGCACGTAGAACAGGTTCCCGTCGGCGAGCTGGGTGGTGACGATGTCGAGGCGCTCGATGCCGCCGAGCGGCGAGCGATTGGTCAGCGCCGTAGCCAGCGCGCGACGCCCGGCGAGCGTCACGGCGCGGGTGTCGCCAGCCCGCTGAATCGTCTGTTCGCCCTGGGTGAGCCCCTGGAGGAACGTGTCCGTCGCCCCCTGCAGATCGGTCGACGCCGCGCGCGCGATGCCCAGTTCGACGCCATGCGTCAGCACGTTCTGGCCATTCATCGGGCCGAACGCGTTCTCGGGCACGTAACGGATGTAGTTGTTGGCCGACAGCGTGCGCCAGTTGGTGGGCACGTTGACCTGGAAGACCGAGCCGCCGCGCTCGGTCCGCATTCGCCCGGCCGGAGGCGGCACCGGCTGACCAGGCGTACCGGTCGTGCCCAGCCCGCCGGCCGAGGACGCCGTGCCGCCGCCGTTGCTGCCGTTGGCGCTCCGCTGCGCCAGCTCACCCATCGAGCGCGCTGCCGGCTGGCCGGCGAACGCCTGCTTGACCGCCTGGAAATCGCGCCCCTTGTCGGCGTTCCGCGACACCGGCAGCTGGCGCGCTTCGGCCGCGATGTACTGCGACCGGTTGCCGGGGTTGGGGTGGTCGCTCAACCACTCCGGACCGCCGCGACCGCTCCCCTGTTTCTCGATCGTCTCGAACATCCGGGCCAGATCGTTTGGGTCGTAGCCGGCCCGGGCCATCAGCTGCGCGCCGAGGATGTCGGCCTGCTTCTCGTAGCCGCGGCTGTAGCGGAGCAGCAGGGTGCCGAGCCCGAACTGGCTGCCCTGGCCGACGGCCGTGCCGACGCGTCCGCCGATCACCGCGCCGGCGATGGCGCCAGCGAGCGCGCCCATCTGGGCGTTCTGCGCCTTGGTCGCATTGGCGGTGCCGTGCCGCAGCAGCACGTGCGCGAGCTCGTGCGCCATCACCCCGACGACCTGCCCCTCGTTGGCGGCTGCGTCGACCATGCCACGGTTGACGAACATCGGTCCGCCGGGCAGGGCGAAGGCGTTGATGTCCTTCAGGTTGACGGCGGTGAACGAGTACTCGAACTCGGGCCGATTGAGCTCGGGGGGAGACTGGGCCACGAGGTCGCGGCCCAAGCGGGCCAGATAGCCGTTGATCTGGCCGTTCTCTATGACCGGGTACTGCTTGCGCACTTCCGCAGCCGCCTCGCGCCCGAGCTTGACGTCGTCCTCGGGCTTGTAACGATTCTTCGGCGGCTTGATCGCCGTTTGAGCGGCGAGGGTGGCCGAGAGAAGCAGGGCAGCGGCGGCGGAGAGTGCAGGCTTCATCGGATGGTCAGCTCGTTGTCGATGGTGTAGCCCGGCGCGGCTTCGCGGGCGAGGTCGATGACCTTGTCGCGGACTGCGGCCGAGCGCACCCGTCCCTTCAGTGTGACGCGGAGGGACACCTGATCGGTATCCACGTCCACATCGGATACGTCGATCGAGTTGTCCTGCAAGAGTGCGGCCTTGATCGCGCCGGTCCTCAGCACACCGGCCGCGGTCGTCAGCCCCTCGGCCCCAGCGACGGCGGCGATCTTGGCGCCTCTGGCAGCGGCGTCCCGCGCCGAGCGCGCGGCGTCTTCCGAGGCCGGGCCGATCCTGTCGCCCAGCTTCTCGGCAGCCTGACCCAGCTTCTCGCCGGCCTTTTCGGCAGCGGCGCCGACCTTTTCACCGACCTTCTCGGCGGCTTCACCGGCCTTCTCGGCCGCGCGCTCCGCCTGCTGCTCGTGCTTCTTGTCGCAAGCCGTGGCGCCGAGCGCGCCGACGGCGAGCACGCCGGCGAAACCAACGTGCGCGAGCGAGCTCAGGCGGGACGAACGCGAACTGTGACGTGTCATGAGTCCTCCGTGAGTTCCCGAACGGGAAAATGTGGGTGCCCTCGGGGATAGACGAGTTCCAACGGCCCGTGTTCAGCCGGCGGCGCTCGCTGGGCGTTCTCCAGCTGCGAAGGCCGTGCCAGGTCAACTGGAACTGGCAGGGTCAGCCCGACTATAGCCTGCTGGCCTACAGCGACTGGCCGAGTCGGGTTTCGAGCTGGGCCCGGAAGGTCCGGCTGATGCGCGACCGGGCGCCGTTCTTGAGGACCACCTCGAACTCGCCGTGCGACAGCGGCTCGAGCTGGACGACGCTTTCCAGATTGACGATCGCCGACCGGTGGATGCGGACGAAGCGCCGCGGATCGAGTCGATCGGCGAGCTCGGACAGCGCGGCCCGATACAGGTACGACGTCTTCCCGAGGTGCAGCGTGGCGTAGACGCCGGCGCCTTCGATCCAGTCGATCTCGGCGGCCCGGACGAAGCGGGTGGTGCCGCCAGCCTTGACCACCAGCCGATCCCAGTAGCGCGGCGCGGCGGAGGTCGCCGCCAGGTCGACCAGGCGCTGCCCGAAGCCGCGCAGGTCGCGCTCGCCGAGGCGGGCGCGGGCTCGCGCCATCGTCGCCTCGTGGCGCTCGTCGCTGAACGGCTTGAGCAGGTAGTCGAGGGCGTTGGCCTCGAAGGCGCGGACGGCGTGCTGATCGTAGGCGGTGACGAACACGGTCAGCGGCATCCGCGTGGCGCCGATGGCGTCGACGACGCCGAGCCCGTCGAGCTCGGGCATCTGCACGTCGAGGAAGACGAGGTCGGGTCGTTCGCGCTCGATGGCGTCGACGGCAGCGAGCCCATCCGAAGCCTCGCTGATCGCGCTGACGCCGGCGTCGCGGCGCAGCAGATCGACCAGGCGCTGGCGCGCCGGCTCCTCGTCGTCCACGACGAGCACGCGCAGCAGCGAGCCCGTCACGGTCGCGTCTCCCCGGCCAGCCGCAACGGCAGCGAGATGTCGACGTTGGTCCCGCCGCTGAAGCGCGACGTGACCGTGAAGCGGCTCGACCCGTTGGGATGCAGTTCCGCGATGCGCTCACGGGTCACCGACAACCCCACGCCGGCGCCCGTGTCCAGCTGCCAGCCCTTGGGCAGGCCGACGCCGTCATCCTGCACGCGGATCTCCAACCGATCGCCGGCCGGCTTGGCGCTGATCTTCACCGTGCCGCCCGAGGCGCGGCTGGCCAGCCCGTGACGCACCGCGTTCTCGACGAGCGGCTGCAGGATCAGGCTCGGCACCGCCGCGTGCCGCACCTCGGGCGCGACGTCCGTCTCGATGCGCAAGTGGTCGCCGAACCGGATCCGCTGGATCGCCAGGTAGTGGTCGAGGAAGCCGAGCTCCTCGGTCAGCGACACCTCCTGCCGATCCTTGGAGTCGAGCGACAGCCGCAGCAGATCGCCGAGGTGCTCGATCATGCGTCGCGCCAGCCGCGGATCGCGATCGACCTGCGACGACACGGTGTTGAGCGCGTTGAACAGGAAGTGCGGATCGAGCTGGAGCCGCAGGTTGTTGAGGCGGGCCTCAGAAAACCGGCGCTCGAGCCGCTCGTGGCGCAATTCGCTGGTGACGAAGCGCTCGTAGTAGTTGAGCGCCAGCCAGCCACCGAGAATCACCCAGTAGACCAGCCATCCCCACAGATACATGCCGCTCAGCGCGTTGGCGATCAGCTGCGTGGTGAAGACACCGGCCCACGGGATCAGGTGCACCGTCGCGCGCAGCGCGGCGGCCAGATAGACGTAGAGGATGGTGAAGCCGAGGCTCAGCACGACGTGCGCGCTGAGCCGTCGCGCGAGTTGCCGATCGGAGAAGGGCAGCCGCCGATCGGCGGCGACGACGAGGGGCGAGAGGAGGCCCCAGGCCCACCACTGCGTCAGCGAGAAGCCGAGGGCGAGCAGCACGCTCCCCGAACTGCCCATGTTCGGCAGCGCGAAGATCACGCCGACGACCGTCCAGAGGATGGCGAGAAGCGCAGCCCGGCCGACGCCGCTCCGCAGCAGCCGGCCGGCCGGATCCGCGCGCTCGCTCATCGGCTCGATGCGGTCAGTGTAATGCCCGCGGCGTCGTCCAGGCGCAGCATCAGGCCCCAGCCGAAGAAGGCGTTGGCGACGCCGACCACGACCTCGTTGTCGCCGGCCTGGAGGGGCAGCGGGAACGAGCCGTTCTCGAGCGACAGGCGTCCGTCCGGCTGCTTGCGCAGCTCGGGCTTCCGGTAGTCGTTCACGTCGGCGTAGACCTGCTTGCCGTTGACGAACACCCAGACCTCGTCGTTCCAGCCGATGGCGGCGCGCTTCTCGCCGGCGGCCGCGGCGCGAATCGTCGTCCGCAGCCAGACCAGCGACCGCCCCTCGGGCAGCCCGTAGCGGCGGCTGATGTTGACGAGCCCGCCGGTTTCGGCCGGCAGCGGTGTCCACGCGGTCCTGGTTGTCGGGCGCGTGGCGAAGTCGGGCTTGGCACCCTCAGCCAGCGACACGACCGGTGACACCGACCAGTGGCGGACGTAGCCGGCGTCCTTCGCAGTGGGATCCGCTCCCGGCTTCGGGTCGAGCCCCTCGACCGCCCCGGGCGTCACCTTGACGTTGGCCAGGAATCCCGTGCCCTGCAGCACGATCGCGCCGCTATGGGCGTCGCCTTCGAGGCGCGTGACGTCGAGGGCTGGCGCGCCGCCGTTGACCCACACGCGCAGGCGTCGGCCGGACACCACCAGCTTGACGTGGTTCCACTGGTTCATCTTGTAGCCCGCCGCCGCCTGCGGTCCGGGGTAGATGTCCCAGAGCAGCACGCTCTTCGTCACCGGTGCGTATTGGACGCAATCGGCTTTGGTCGGGCATTCGGGTTGCGGCCGGACGTAGAACAGGTCGTAGGTGGCGGCGTCGCGGCGATGGAAGCCGATCGACGGGCCGAGGCCGGTCGTGCCCTCGACGTCCACTTCGATGGTGCCGTTGGTGAAGTCGAGGCCCTTGAGGACGGCTTCAGGCCGCGTCGGCAGGCGCGGAATCTCGATCGCCTGGACGCCGCGATGCTCGACCACCTTGATGCCCTCGCTGAGCGCCCAGCGATCCGGCGTGAACGGATAGGACTCGGCGCCGGCGGCGTCGACCGGCGAGATCGTGATCCACGACGAAAAGGCGAGAGCGGCCCCGGCGAGGACGCGCGCAGACAGTCGGCTGAGGTGTACCATGCGCCAACGCTAGCGACCGGCCGCCGCGGCCCCCAGGCGAATGATGCGAACCGGCCCGACCGGTTGCAGGGCGGCCGCCATCAGGAGCACGCATGTCGAACACCATTGGCGTCGTCATGTTCGTGGGCCTCGCCGTCGTGGCTGGCCAACCGGCCAGGCCTCATCCCACGTTCGACACCGTGGTGCGCCTCGAGACGACCTCCGAGGACTCGGCGAACGTCAGCATGGGCGACCTCGACGGCGATGGCGATCTCGATCTGGTGCTCGCCAAGGGCCGGCACACGCCCCTGCTCGATCGGGTGCTGATCAACGACGGAAAGGGCGGCTTTACGGCGTCCGACCTCGGCCCGACCGCCGATCGCACCTACACCGCGGCGCTCGTGGACGCCGATGGCGACGGCGATCTCGACGTGTTGACCAGCAACGACACGCCCGACGAGAAGCTCGTCTACCTGAACGACGGCAAGGGCCGCTTCACCGTGGCCGGCACGTGGGGCGCCGGCGCGTGGTCGACGAGAAACGCCGCGATGGCCGACCTGAATGGCGACGGTCGCCCCGACGTGATCGCGGCCAACCGGCCCGGTCCCAGTTTCGTCTGCCTCAACCAGGGCGGTGGTCGCTTTGCGGCCGACTGCATCCCGATTCCGGCCGATTCCGCGACCAGCATCGTGCCGGCCGACTTCGACAGGGACGGCTTCGTCGATCTGGCTGTGCCGAGCCGCGACGGCGGGCAGAGTCACCTCTACTTCAACGACGGCACAGCAGGGTTCGCCCGACGGATGCCCTTCGGGCCGCCCGATGCGGCGGCGCGTGCGGCGGCGGCCGCCGACTTCGACAGTGACGGCGACGTCGATCTCGCGATCGGCGACGAGCGCGCGGCGTCGATGGTCGTCTACCTGAATGACGGCAAGGGCGGCCTTGCTGCGGGCTTTCGCATCGCGGACAACGAAAGGACGCCCTATGCGATCGCGGCGGGCGATCTGAATTGGCGACGGCCGCGCCGACATCGTGCTCGGCTACACGGCGGGTCCGCACTCCATCTTCTTCAACGATGGGGCGGGGCAGCGTTTCACCGAAGCCCGCCTCGGCGACACGGCGGGTTCGGCCTACGGATTCGCGCTCGGCGACGTCAACGGCGATGGCCAGATCGACATCGCCCTGGCCAGGTCTGGTGCCCCCAACGTGCTCTACCTCGGTCGTCGGAAGTAGCACGATCGACGGGCCGCTGACCGCGAACCCGTCGGTGTGGCCCGCGTGTCAGTGCCGGCGATCGCGGCGGTCTTCACGCCGGTCCCGCCGATCCTCGCGGCGATCGCGGACGTCCTCGCGCCGGTCGCGGCGATCTTCCATCCGATCGCGCACGCCGCCGTCATGGCGCGCGTCCCGCCGGTCCTCGCGTCGATCGCGCACGTCTTCGCGTCGATCGCGCCGGTCCTCCCGGCGATCACGGACGTCCTCGGCGCGATCGCGGACGCGGTGACGAAGCGCGCGATCGGCGAACGCCGGCGTGGACAGGATGGGCAGCGACGCGAAGAGCGCGATCGCGAGGAAGAGGCGGGCAAAGCGGCTCGATCGGGTCATGGTCGGTCTCCTCAGGCGCTCCGCAGGGCAGCGACACCGATAAGACCGGTCGGCCAGCGCCCGGGTTGAAGCCCGGATCCGTTCGACAGTCCGTGCAGTCCGGCAACAGCGGCGCGGTTCTGGCCCCGTTCAGGAGTAACATTGGTCTCCACCTCAGCCGTTCCGGTCTCGGCGGTCCCCCCATCCGTGTCGATCGGAGTGTCTCCAATGACGTCTATGGCTCGCCGGCTCGTGCTGCTGGCCCCTCTCCTGGCGCTGGCCTCCGGGGCGACGCATCCGGCCGCGCTGTCGGCTGCCGGCCAGGGGATTACGCGCACCTACTACATCGCCGCCGACGAGGTCGTGTGGGACTACGCGCCGAGCGGCAGCAACGCCACCGAGGGCCGGCCGTTCAACGCATTCGAGAAGCCCTGGATGGAGGCCGGCCCGCACGTCGCCGGCCGCAAGGCGAAGAAGGCGATCTATCGCGAGTACACCGACGCGACGTTCGCGGCCCTGAAGCCGCGGCCGGCCGAGTGGGAGCACCTCGGCTTCCTCGGTCCGCTCGTTCGCGCCGAGGTCGGCGACACGATCAAGATCGTCTTCCGCAACAACGCGAAGTTCGCGGCCGCCGTCCACCCGCACGGCGTTCTCTACAACAAGGACTCCGAGGGCGCCAACTACAACGACGGCTCGAGCGGCGGCGACAAGGCCGACGACGCGGTGCCCACTGGCGGCACCCACACCTATACCTGGGAGGTGCCCGAGCGCGCCGGGCCGACCGCGCACGAGGGCAGCTCGGCGTTCTGGATGTATCACTCGCACAACGACGAGATCCGCGACGTCGCCAGTGGCCTCATCGGGCCGTTGATCATCACGCGCAAAGGAATGGCCCGCCCCGACGGCTCGCCGACCGACGTCGATCGCGAGCTGGTCGCCGGCTTCATCGAGGTCGACGAGAACCACAGCTGGTACGTCGAGGAGAACATCAAGACCTACACGACCGACCCTGACGGGACCTGGATCGATCGCAGCCCGTTCGGCGACATGACGGTCAGCGCCGCGCCACGCAGGCCCGGTCTGGCCGGCACGGCGGCCGTGCTCGAGCCGATGCCCGACCCGTCCGCGATCGGCCCGGCCTACGGCACCTGGTTCAAGGAGACGATCAACGGCTATTCCTATGGCCACACGCCGGGCCTGACCATGAAAAAGGGCCAGCGCGTCCGTTGGTACCTGATGGGCTCGACCAACTTCGAGTTCCACTCGCCGCATTGGCACGGCAACGTCGTCGATGCCAACCACATGCGCACCGACGTGGGAATGCTGCTGCCGATGGGGATGTTCGTCGCCGACATGGTGCCCGACAATCCGGGAAAGTGGCTGTTCCACTGCCACGTGTCGGCGCATCTCCGGATGGGAATGCAGGCCTTCTATACTGTCGAGCCCTGATCGTGGGCGCGTTCGCACCTCTCCACCTCGCCCGGCCGTAGGCCCCAGGGGATTGTTGTCCTCGCGAACGTCTTTGTAGCGGACAAAAATCTTTCCTCGCAGGCCGTCTGCGAGAAAAGTCCGTGGCGGCAGCGGCGTAAAGGGGTGTGACCAATGCGACGCTGGTATTCACCGACCCGCCGGCCGAGGCCGTCCACCTGGGTGCTCCTGACCGCGATCGCGTTCGTCGGGGCGCTGTCGGGTGTGGTCACCATCGGCGCCCAGCGCGCCGCACCCGCGATCCCGAAGCCTGCGATCCCGAAGCCTGCGATCCAGGGGCCCGCCGCCCTCGGCACACGCTTCGACACCGTCGTCGCGCCCTTCGTGAAGACCTATTGCCTCGAGTGCCACAGCGGCGAAAAGCCCGAGGCCGAACTCGACCTGAGCACGCTGACGTCGATGACGGCGGCGGCCAACGAGCCCCGCTGGGGCTTGATCCTCGAGATGCTCGAGTCCGGCGAGATGCCCGCCGACGACGCGAAGGAGCAGCCGGCGCCACACACGCGCGCCCAGGCCGTCGCGTGGTTCAAGGATCTGCGGACCTATGAGGTGGCCCGCAACGCCGGCGACCCCGGCGTCGTGCTGGCGCGGCGCCTGAACAACGCGGAATACAACTACACGATCCGCGATCTCACCGGCGTCGACCTGCAGCCGTCGCGCGAGTTCCCGGCCGACCCGTCGAACCCCGCCGGCTTCGACAACTCCGGCGAATCGCTGACCATGTCGCCGTCGCTGCTGAAGAAGTACCTGGCCGCGTCGCGCGACATCGCCAACCACGCCTACCTGAACGCCGACGGCATCCGCTTCGCGCCGCACTCGATGCTGGCCGACGTCGACGCGGACAAGTTGTTCGTCCACCGCATCATCGACTTCTACCACCAGCAGAACACGAGCTACGCGGCCTACTTCGCCGCGGCGTGGCGGCACAAGCATCGCGCCGCGCTGGGCCGCCCGCGCGCCACGCTCGCCGACACCGCGACGGATGCCAAGGTGAGCGCCAAATACCTGGCCACGCTGTGGGACGTGCTCGAGGGCCCGCGCGAGACCGTCGGGCCGATCGCCCGCGTCCAGGATCGCTGGCGCGCGCTGCCGGCGCCGGGCCCGAAGGGCGAGGACACCGCCGCCGGTGGCCGCGAGGCCCTGCAGAATTACATCGAGCTGCTGCGCGCCAAGATCGAGCCGCGCTTCCGCAACCTGGTCGCGCCTGGCGTCAACGCGGCGCAGCAGCCGTTCATGATCTGGCGCAACGTCCAGTTCGCCACCCATCGAATGACCTTCGATCCGGCTCAGCTCCAGGTCGGGAGCGAGCCGCGGCCCGAGCCGATCGTGGACCCGGAACCAGGCAACAACCAGTTCGGGCCCGGGCCGACGCCGCCGGTCGTCAACGCGATCGGCGATCCGGATCTCGTCGTGCCGGCCGGCGAGCGCGCCCGTTACGAAGCGCAGTTCGCCCGCTTCAGTCGTGTCTTCCCCGACATGTTCTACATGCAGGAGCGCGGCCGGCACTACTTCGATCGGGTCCACGATCGCGGCCGCTATCTCGACGCCGGCTTCCACAGCCTGATGGGCTACTTCCGCGACGATCAGCCGCTCTACGAGCTGGTGCTCGACACGGCGCAGCAGCAGGCGCTCGATGCGCTGTGGCTCGACATGGACGTCGTCGGCAACGTCACCAGCCGGATGTACCAGCAGTACATCGAGAACCAGACCTCGCAGGGCGGCGGCCGCGGCCGCGTGGTCATGCCGCCCAACCCGAACAACGATCTGGTGACGTCGGAGCCGCGCGTCAAGGCGATCGAGGCCGCCTTCGTCGTCGCGGCTGAGGGCGGCGAGCCGCGGACGTTCGAGGCGATTCACCAGTACTTCGGCTTCATCAACGATCGGCTGCGCCTGGTGGAGCGCCTGCGTCGCGAGGCGGAGCCCAAGCACCTGGACGCGCTGGCGGCGTTCGCGCAGCGGGCCTATCGCCGGCCGCTGACCCCGGCCGAGCGCGACGACCTTCGCAGGCACTACCAACAGGCCCGCCACGACGGCCTGGACCACGACGCCGCGATCCGCGAGTCGCTTGTCGTGATCCTGATGTCGCCGGACTTTCTCTACCGGCTCGATCTGCTGACCACCGACTCGGACGTCGCGCCGCTGTCGGGCTACGCGCTCGCCAGTCGTCTCAGCTACTTCCTCTGGTCGACCCTGCCGGACGACGAGCTGCTCGCGCGGGCGGCGGCCGGTGATCTGCGTAAGCCGGGCGTGATGGCCGCCCAGGCGAAGCGGATGCTGAAGGATCCGCGGGCCCGGGCGCTGGCCGTCGAGTTCGGCGGCAACTGGCTCGACTTCCGGCGCTTCCAGGACATCGCGACCGTCGATCGCGAGCGCTTCCCCGCGTTCTCGAACGAGCTGCGCAGCGCCATGTTCGAGGAGCCGGTGCGGCTGCTCCTCGACGTGATGCAGGCCAATCGTCCGGTGCTCGATCTGCTCTACGCCACCGACACGTTCGTCAATCCCGTCCTGGCCAAGCACTACGGCATGCCGCCGCCGAAGACGAGCACGGCATCGGACGGCGAGGGCGCGGGCGACACGTGGACCCGCGTCACCAATGCCCAGGCCTACGGTCGCGGCGGGTTGCTGCCGATGGCCGCCTTCCTGACCAGGAACGCACCCGGCCTGCGCACCAGCCCGGTCAAGCGCGGCAACTGGGTGGTGAAGAACGTGCTAGGCGAGCACATCTCGCCGCCGCCGCCGACCGTGCCGCAGCTGCCGCAGGACGAAGCCAAGCTCGATCTGCCGCTGCGCCAGATGATGGAGCGCCATCGCGCCGATCCGCAGTGTGCCGCCTGCCACGCCAAGTTCGACGCCATGGGCCTGGTGTTCGAAGGCTACGGGCCGGTCGGCGAGCGACGGCAGACGGATCTCGCCAATCGGCCGGTCGACGTCACCGTGACGTTCCCCGGCGGCAGTCAGGGCGCCGGCGTCGCCGGCCTGCGCGACTACATTCGTGCGCACCGGCAGCGTCAGTTCGTCGACAACGTGAGCGGCAAGCTCCTGGCGTTCGCGCTGAGTCGCAGCCTGGTGCTGACCGACGGGCCGCTCGTCGAGGACATGAGCCGCACCCTGGCCGCCCGCGGCTACCGGTTCGACAGCCTGCTCGAGCGCATCGTCACCAGCCGTCAGTTCCTGAACAAGCGCGGATCGCTCAGCACGGGTCACGACCCGAAGCGTCACGACCCCCAAGACTCCAGACCCAAAGAGTCCAGACCATGAGCCAGCATCGACCGTCGCGTCGCCACAGCCGCAACGCCGTCCCGCGTCGCACCGTCCTCCATGGTATCGGCGTGACGATGGCGCTGCCGTGGATGGAGTCGCTCGCCGGGTTCGGCTCGACCGAGACGATGGCCGCCGCGGCCCGGGCCAAGGAAGTCGCCGGCGCGCCGAAGCGCTTCGCGGTCGTCTTCCAGGGCAACGGGATCAACCCGAATCACTGGTGGGCCAAGGGCAGCGGCGCGGCGATGGAGCTGAGCCAGACGCTGCAGCCGCTCGAGAAGGTCAAGACCAAGATCAACGTCATCGACGGCCTGTTCAACAAGTTCGCCACCGGCAACGGCATCCACCCCGGGATGACCGGCAACCTGCTGACCGGCGCGCCGCTCAAGCGCGGCGCCATCATGCACAGCGGCATCAGCCTGGATCAGATGCTGGCCAACCACATCGGCCAGGACACCGCCCAGTCGAGCCTGGTGCTCGCCTGCGAGGAGCCGATGACCGGCTACCACGAGACCAATTTCTCGAACGCCTACGGCTCGCACATCTCGTGGCAGAACGCCGACTCGCCGATGCCGAACGAGATGTATCCCTCGCTCGCCTTCGACAGCCTGTTCGAGAACCGCGGCAACATGCGCAACGTGAGCGTCCTCGATCGCGTCAAGGAACGCGCCGAGTCGCTGCGCCGCCAGATCGCCTCGACCGATCGCGCCAAGCTGGACGAGTACCTGAGCAGCGTCCGCGACGTCGAACGCGGCGTCGAGCGCCTGCGGGTCGAGAAGGACAAAGCCGAGGACCGCGCCAACGGCAAGCCGCTGCTGACGATGAAGCGGCCCGACAACGGCCTGCCCGAAGATCTGCGCGTGCACGCGCAGCTGATGGCCGACATCGTCGCGATGGCTTTCCAAACGGACAAGACGCGGGTCGTCTCGCTGATCCTGGCGCGCGATTTGTCGGCCCTCTACTACCCGTTTCTCGATGTGCGTGAAGCGCACCACGGTGCCTCGCACAACGACACATCCGAGGGCTACGAGCGCATCGCCCGCTTCCACCTGTCGCAGTTCGCCTACCTCGCGCAGCGGCTCGACGAGATGCCGGAGGGTGAAGGCACCGTGCTCGACAACTGCTGCCTGCTGTATCTGTCGAACATGTTCTCGGGATCGAAGCACGACAACTCGAAGGTGCCGCTGATCACCGCCGGTGGGCTGGGCGGCACGCTCGAGACCGGCCGGACGCTCCACTTCGCCGACGCCGGCGACGAGAACCGCAAGCTGTGCTCGCTCTACCTCGGCATCATGGACCGCATGGACGTGAAGCTGGCGGCGTTCGGCGACGCCGACTCGCGGCTGTCGCTGTTCTAGCCGGGGACGCGGCCGTACGGGAGCGAGGGCGCGGCCGACGCCGGCCCGGTGTCGCGCCGAAGCCTGCACTGTCGTGCACGATCGCGATTCCATTGCAGAAGGCCCCGAGTTGGTCCGACTTCCCTGGGAGCACCCCAGGGCCAAGGTTCCGTCGTGACCCGCCCGGTGGGGGCGTGGAATGGCGGAGCCTTTCGCGATGGCCGATCAAGTCCCCTTCGGAACCGACAATTTCGCCGAGAACCCCGAGCCGCGCTGCCCGTCGGTGCTGATCCTCGACGTCTCGGCGTCGATGAAGGGCGCGCCGATCGCCGAGTTGAACGCCGGCCTCCAGCTCTATCGCGACGAGCTCGCCGCCGATCCCCTGGCGGCCAAGCGCGTCGAAGTCGCGGTGGTCAGCTTCGGCGGACAGGTGGAGCTGGCCAGCGACTTCTGCACCGCCGCGTCCTTCATCGCCCCGACGCTCACCCCGCGCGGCGATACGCCGATGGGCGCGGCCATCACCTATGCGCTCGATATCCTCGCCTTTCGCAAGGAGCAGTACCGAGCCAACGGCATCGCCTTCTACCGGCCCTGGATCTTCCTGGTGACCGACGGTGGACCCACCGACGAGTGGCGGACGGCGGCCGATCGCGTGCGGGCCGGCGAAGAGAAGAAGGCTTTCGCGTTCTTCTCGGTCGGCGTCGAGGGCGCGCGCATGGACGTGCTGCAGGATCTGTCGACGCGCCAGCCGCTGCACCTGGACGGCCTGCGCTTTCGCGACCTGTTCCAGTGGCTGTCGAATTCGCAGCAGTCGGTGTCGAAGTCGACGCCCGGCGAAGACGTCCCGCTGGCCAACCCCGCCGCCCCCGGGGGCTGGGCCACGGTCTGATCGATGTGGCGCCATCTCGCCGCATCGATCCAGGGAGCCGCGCACGTCCGTAACGGCGTGCCCTGCCAGGACTCCAGCGTCGTCACCGATCTCGCCGCGGACGCCGGGCTGCTGCTGGCCTGCGCGGACGGGGCTGGCAGTGCGACATGCGCCGACGTCGGCGCTGCGACGGCCTGTCGTGCGCTGGTCGACGCGGTCGGCCGCTTCACCGACGCCGGCGGCCGCATCGACACCCTGACCCAGGACGTCGCCGCGACCTGGCTCGATGACATCAGAGCCGCGATCCAGGCACAGGCCGACGCCGCCAGCCTGACGCCGCGCGACTTCGCCTGCACGCTGGTGGCGGCGCTGGTCGGCGACACGTCATCGGCGTTCCTGCAGATCGGTGACGGCGCGATCGTGACGGCGTCGCCGACGGCGGCCGAAGTCGTCTTCTGGCCCGAGCAGGGCGAGTACGCCAACACCACCTACTTCGTGACCGGCGCCGACGCCCACAAGCGACTGCGGCTCGACGTCCGTCCGACGCCGGTGCACGACGTCGCGCTGTTCACCGACGGCCTGCAGCACATCGCGTTGCGCTACGAGACGCGAGCGCCGCACCAGCCGTTCTTCGATCCGATGTTCGCCCGGCTGCGTGCCGACGACGCGTGGCCCGGCCTCGGCGGCGCGCTGGCGTCGTTCCTCAGGTCGGACGCCATCAGCACGCGGACCGACGACGACTGCACGCTGGTGCTGGCGTGCCGGTGCGAGGGCTAGGGATCAGCCGTGGCGGTCGTGTTCGTCGACGATACCGGGAAGCGCCTGACACTGGGTGCGGAGCTGGGCCGGGGCGGTGAGGGCATCGTCTTCGATCTGCCAGGCACGGCGCTGGCCGCGAAGATTTACCATCGCCCGGCTGACGCGGCCAAGGCCGCCAAGCTCGAGGCGATGGTCCGCCTGCAGGCGCCGGGGCTGAGCGCGTTCAGCGCGTGGCCGGAGCGCCGCATCCTCGACGCCGCGGGCCCGCACACCTGGGGCATCGTCCTGCCCAAGGTCGTCGAGCACCACGCCATCCACGAGCTGTACAGCCCGGCCGATCGCAAGATCGAGTTCCCCTTCGCCGACTGGACCTTCCTCGTCCACGTGGCGCGCAACTGCGCGGCGGCCGTCGAGGCGATCCACCAGGCCGGCCACGTCGTCGGCGACATCAATCAAGGCGGCGTGTTCGTGTCCAAGAAAGGCACGATCACGCTCATCGACTGCGACTCGTACCAGATCGCGGATGGCGCCCGCCTGTTCACGTGCGACGTCGGCGTGCCGCATTTCACCGCCCCGGAGTTACAAGGCCAGCCGTTCCGCGGCCTGCAGCGCACGACCCAGCACGACGCGTTCGGGCTGGCGGTGATGGTCTTCCATCTGCTGTTCATGGGCCGGCATCCATTCGCCGGCCGCTACGCCGGTGCCGGCGACATGTCGGTGGAGCGGGCGATCAGGGAAGGGCGCTTCGCCTACGGCAGCGCGTCCCACCGGCTGCAGATGACACCACCACCGCACGCCCTGCGGCTGTCGCAGGTGCCGTCGGAGATCGCCGAGCTCTTCGAGCGGGCCTTCAGGCTCCCCGGCCGCGGCACCGAGCGGCCGACCGCGACCGACTGGCTGCTGGCGCTCGAGCGCCTGAAGCCATCGACGGTGGCGTGCGCGCGCCGCCGCGGCCACAAGTTCGCCGCGGGCAGCGCCACGGCGGAGTGCCCGTGGTGCCAGATCGAGCAGGACGGTGGTCCCGACCTGTTCATGTCCGCCCACGTGCTGGTCCACGTCGGGACCGCAGCGCCTGGGGCGGCCTTCGACCTCGCCTTGTTCTGGCGCGACGTCGAAGCGGTGCCACCACCGATGCCGACGCAGCCGCGCGCCGAATGCGGCATGCCGCGGCTGCCGCCGCGGGTCCCCGACGACGAGATGGCCTGGGGCTGGGCGACGGTGACGATCGCCGTCAGCGCCGCCCTCGTCGGTGCCGTGTCGTTGATCATGACGACCACGCTCGGCACCTTCACGTTCCAGATGTTCTCCGCGATCCTCATGTCGGCCTGGTTCGTGATGCGGGTCAAGTCGCCGTACGCCGAGCTGCGGGCCAGCGTGTGCCTGGAGTTCAGCGCCGCGTCGACCGCGGTCGACCAGGCATCGATCGAATGGCGAATCCGGTCGGCGGCGGTGGCGCAGGCGTTCGTCGACAAACGCGAGGAGATTCGCGCGCTGTCGTTCGACTACGAGAAGCGCCTTCACGCCTTTCGCAAGGAAGAGTCGGATCTGGCGGCATCCGGGCGGCCGCCCGGCGAACGGACGGCGCTGACCCGGTGGCGGTCGTCGGCGCAGGCGTCGATGGAACAGCACCTCGTGGCGCGGTTGGACGAGCTCCGGCAGCTGCAGGCCAGCTCCGACCATGTGGCGATAGGCGCCGAACAGCGGCTCCGCTCGGCGCTCGAGCGCCAGCACGAAGCCGGGAGCGCCGTCGCCGGCTTGCCGTTCCCCAAGTGGGCGGCGTAAGGGCCCGTCAGGAAATAAGTGAGGTCTCTTCTGGGCGTCGAGGCGCCTGGATCGCAAGGCGCGAGGAGGGAACATGCCGGGGGCATGTGACCGACGAGCAACGCCGCGAGGCGGGATGCATCGGCGCCCAGAGTGCCTCAGTCATTCCCTGACGGGCCCTTACCTCGAAGCGCTTTGCCGCGACAATCGGCAGGCACGAATCTCGCACCGGATCGGCGTGACCGCGTTCGCCCGGCTGGCGATCGTCCAAAATCACGTCATCCATGTCGAACAGCGAACATTCTGAGGCGGGGGATACCCACCGTCCCTTCCGCTGCGCCTTCGGGCCCGTGCGCGAGCTGGACCTGGAATGGCCGCCGTCGGAGGCCGACCTCGACGCGTGCGCGGTGATCCAGCTCGACAATACGGCGATCCAGCTCGACACTAACGCTCCCAAGCCAGAGTCGAAGGCGGGCATGACGCCGCAAGCGACTGCGGAGGTGACGGCGGGAGCGACCCCGGAGGCGTCGGCGCCGGCGACGATGGGGCCGGCGACGATCGGGCCGGTGACGAGCGGGCTGGTGACGAGCGGGCCGGGGACGATGGGGCCGGCGGCGGAGGCGAAGGTACCGATCGCCGAGGCGAAAGCCGAGCGGCCGACGCCCCGCCGACGCCTCAAGCCGTCGTTCGGCGATTGCCGAGACCCCAAGGTGGCGCCGCGAATCCGGGCGCTCGTCGTGCCGATGGTGCCGCTACCGGTGCCGGCGTCTGAGGCTCACGCAGAGTCCGGGCCGTCCAGCACCTCCGAGACGAAGGCGGCCAGCCTCGGCGAGACCGACCCGTCCAGCCTCGGCGAAATGCCGCCGATCGGCCCACCCGAGATGACTCCGATCGACGAGCCGATCGGCGAACCGGTCACGGCGTCGGTCGCGACGGTGGTCGCGGCGCCGGTCGCCCATTTGGTCCGCCTGTCGGTGGCGGGGCCGGTCCACCTGTCGGTCGGGGGGGCGGTCGCCACCCCCCTCGTCCGAACGCAACCCCTTCCGTTCCCGCTCGTGATCGAGGCGGCCACCGACCCGGAACTCGTCGGCGCCGGCCGGTCCGCCTGGTTGGCCCTGTTCTTCGCCGCGGCTTGCGCGATCGTGACCGTCGTCGAGTACCACGCCATCTTCTCGTTGCCGGCGGAAACCGGCGCGTCGGTCGAACAGCCGCCGGTGCCACATGGACTGTCCGTCGCCGACCTGGCGCCGGGTGTCCCGCGCGCTGTGCCGCGCCAGCCGGCGTCGAGCCAGCCGGCCGCTCCGAAGGAGCCGGCCGGTCGCCTGGAAGCCGCGGCCGCACCACCGGTGGCCCTGGTGGCCCGGGCGTCGGCCGCCGCCCCGTCCCTGGTGCCGGCTCGCGGATCGCTGTCGACGGGCCGGCCTGAACCGACGGGCCGGCTTGAACCGACTGGCCGGCCTGATCCGATTCGCGGACCGCTGCCTGCCGCATCCGTCGAGCCGCGGGTGGCGGTTACCGTCCGCGACCGCGGCGCGGTGCTGCCGGCCGCGCAGCCGGAGCGAGTGCAGGCATCTGCGCCCGCGCGCCCCGTTCCGCCACCGGCGCTGACGGCGAAGGCCAGTTCCCCGGCGGTACTCACCGCACGGGCCGAAGCGGCGCCGGTCCTGACCGCCCGAGCAGAGGCGCCGACTCCCGCTCCGACCCGCGCGCTGTCCCCCGTTCCATCGACCGCACCTGCAGCGGCGACGGTGCCTCCGCCGATGATCGCGCCCGAGCCACTGGCGGTCGCGCCGGCGGTTCGCCCGGTCGCGGCCGTGCTCACCGACGCCGGCAACGGCGACGAAGCGGACATCCGCACCGCCCTGACGCGCTTCCGCACCGCCTACTCGCAGCTCAACGCCAGCGCGGCCCGCGACGTGTGGCCGTCGGTGGACACGCGGGCACTCGAGCGGGCGTTCCAGTCGCTCAAGTCGCAGGAACTGCGCTTCGATTCCTGCAAGATGACCGTCACCGGCGGCCGGGCACAGGCCGCGTGCAAGGGCCGCGCGGTCTACGTGCCGCGCATCGGCGATCAGTCGCCGCGCATCACGTCGCGCGAATGGACGTTCGAACTGAAGAAGGCCGACGAGCGCTGGACGATCGCGTCGGCGCGGACGCTGTAACCCGCGCCAGGCGTGAGTCCGTCCAGGCGACCTTGGTACGGTCGGTCGCCTGACGGCAGTCGGCGCGGTTGCGTCAGAGCACCCCGAACGAGTAGTCGAGGCCGATCAGGGTGACGACCCCCGAGCGCAGGCCGCGGTCGGTGACCGGCACCTGCGTGTGACCCGACAGAATCCAGGTGCCCGTCAGGTTCCACTTGGCGCCCACGACGACGGCCGCAGTCGACAGGCTCGAATCCTCGGACACGAGGCGGATGGTGTCGACGTTGTCGATCGTGGCGTGCGGCACGCGGATCTCGGTGATGCGTCCGGCCTCGCCGTAGCGGCGTCCGACCAGCTCGCCGACCAGGGTCACGCGATCGGACGCGCTGATGCACACGGCGCCGCGATACGACACCTCGTTGGCCAGCCCACCGCCACTGAGGCTCAGGTTGCCGTGGTAGCCGAGCGGCCCGTGCTCGCTCGAGCCAATCAGAAGGGCGCTGAACGCCGTCTTGCCGGTGCCGAGCAGATCCTGCTCGCGCCCGGTCGGCAGCCGCAGCTCGCCGGCGACGGCCAGTCCGCTGGACGCGTTGCTGAACACGGCGTATTTCGCGCGCACCGCGACATCGCCCAAGCCGCGTGACTTGGCTTCGGCGACGGCCTGCACCGTCTCGCGGCCGCGGTAGGTGTTGACGCGCGTGCCAGCCATCGACAGTTCGACCAGCGGCAGCGCGGCGCTCAGATCGAGCCGATCGGTGAGGCCATAGCTGCCGGTGAAGGTCAGGACGCGCGAGTCGACTTCGAGCGTCAGCGTCTCGACGTCGAACGGCACCGCTTCGTCGCGGAACTGGTTGGCGGTCGTCACGAACCGGCCGTCTTCCAGGTCGCGTCCGTCGAGACGCCGGTAGCTGGCCATCCGCACGTTCACGCCCAGGGCCCCCTGCCCCTTGCCGGAGGTGAGGCTGCGCTCGGTGAAGAACGAGCCGAAGCTCGTGCTCGAGCGCTCGGCGGTCCCGAGCATCGAGTTGAACCGGTAGGAGAAGCCGGCCGACGACAGGCTGGGCGGCAACGTCGTCAGTTCTGACGCGAGCAGCGTCGTGACGGTGTCGCGCGTGGCGGCCGCGGCGGCCGCGTCACGCTGGAAGTCGTCGGTCTGCACCGCCCGGTTGGTCAGCAGGAACGACAGGACGTCCGACACCGACTGCGCCGAGGCCTCGCCAGGCAGCAGCGAAAGGCCCGCGACCAGGACCGAGCACGATACGAATCTCACGGGCGATCCTCCAGCAGCCGCAGCCCCATCACGTTGTCGCCGATCTGGTCGATGCGCGTGGCGCGGATGGTGCCGTCAGCCTGACCAGTCCCTCGGACGCGGGCGCTCACGCCGTTCTGCAAGTCGCTGCAGTCATCCCGACCGGGATAGTTCGTGCTGTTGTCCGCGACGATCGTCGTCCCCCTCAAGGTGAACGTTCGATTGGGGCACGATCCTCCCAGGTTCGTCATCGTCCCGGTGAGCGTGACTTCCTGGTTCAGAATGCCGCCCTGGTTGACGGTGACCGTCTGCGACCCCACGGTCAGCGTGCCGGTCCGACCGCCGATCGCCAACGTTCCCTCGATGGCGATGCGGACGTGCCCGTCGCCTGAGCCGCTCCCGTTTCCGCTGATCGTGATCCAGCTGGTCTGACTGGTCGCCGTCCAGGCACAGGCGTTGGTGGTCACGACGTGCAGGTCGACATCGTTGTCGCCAGCGAAGCCCACGGTCACCGGATTCGGCGAGACGGCGAACGTGCAGGCCGGCGCCGCCGCGGACTGGGTCACCGCCACCGGCGTTCCCGCGACCATGACCGAACCCATCCGCGGTGCGGTCTCGGTACTCGGTCCCGCGGCGATGCGCACGAGGCCCGATCCGGTCCCGCCCGCGGCGCCCTGGATCGTGATCCACGCCACCGTCGGCGACGCCGTCCACACGCAGTCGGCTGCGGACGCCGTCACGGTGATGTTGGTCGCATCGCCGGAAGCCGGGAACGCGGCGGACGTCGGCGACACCGAGAAGGTGCACGGCGTCGGTGTCGGCGGTGGCGGTGGCGGTGGCGGCGGCGGCGGCGGTGGTGGCGGAGGTGTGGGCGGCGGCGTCGGTGGCGGCGTCGGCGGAGGTGGTGCTGCGGCAGCCGACTGGGTCACCGTCACGCCGATGCCGGCCAGGCCCAGCGCGCCCGTCCGCGGGCTTGTCGTCGTATTCGGCGCGACCACGAAGCTCCGGCCACCGGAGCCGGCCTGCCCGACGCCCCCTTCCATTACGATCCACGGCGCCGTCGAGACGGCCGTCCACGAACACGTTGGTGATGACGTGGTGACGGACACTGAGAGGACGCCGCCTTCCGGACCGAACGATCCGGTCAACGGCGTGACGCTGTACTGGCAGGCTGGATCGGCAGGCGGCGTCGGAATCGGCGGCGTCACCGCCGCTCCTGCCTGCTCGATGAGGTGGGGCAACCCGGCGATGGTGAGGGTCGCGGCGCGGGCGTCGACGCTGGCGTTCGGCGCCACCGATATCGACACCACACCGGCGCCACGGCCGGCGTCGCCGGAGGCAATCGTGACCCAGGGCACGTCGCTCCGGGCCGACCAGGCGCAGTCGGCCTGCGCCGAGACCGAGACGTCATGCCGCCCGCCGGCGGCAGCCACCGTCTGACGCGAACGGTCGAGGTTGAACTGGCACACGGCGGCGGCCTGGCCGATCTCGACACGGAGGCCGTTGACGACCACGGTACCGCGGCGCTCGCTGACGACCGCGTTGCCGGTAGCCGTGTAGCGCAGCGTGCCGTCGCCGCGGCCGGTGGCCGCGGAGAGCGAGAGCCAGTCCGCTTCGCTGCGGGCCTCCCACGCGCACTCGCGATCGGTGGTCACGACGATCGACCCCGAGCCGCCGGGGGCTCCGACCGCCGCAGGCTGGGCGGTCGCCGCCACTTCGCAGCGCGCACTGGGCGCCGTCACTGATGTCGAGGAGTCAGTCCCGCAGGCACTCACCAGCGAGGCGAGGGCAGCGATCGACAGGAAGACACGAATACGGGAGCGCATGGCGAGTTCTTCCCAGCCGGCGTGACGCGCCGCACGACACGCAGTGTCCATCCGCCATACACCTATGTGTAGCGGGAGGGCGAGAATCGCCGGCTGCGGCGCCTACGAACGCCGGCGACGACGGACACAGCAATGGCAGTGCCACACCGGTGGCGCGGGGGTGAGGTAAACTGCTCGCGGCTGCAAGTGCAGCCGCTCCCCAGGCGCAGAGCCGAAAGGCGGCGTCCGTCATGAATCGACAAGTACCGCGAGACAGCAGCGGTGCAGCGGCGTCCACGCCCGGGCGGGTTGCGCCCGATGCCGGTGACTTTGCGTGGCCGCCGACGGCCGAAGATCTCGACAGCTGCGGCCTCATCGACCTCGCCGGCGACGGTGCGACGGATCCGGGCGTCCGGATCACCGTGCGCCTGGCGGAAGTCGTCAAGCCGATCGACACCATCGAGCCGCGCCGGCGGATCGCCGCGCTGCCGCACGCCGCGCGCTCGCGGCACTGGGGCGTCGAGCGACCCGATCTCTCGTTCCCGTTCCGCGTCGACGGCGACGAGCCGCGGGTCGAAACGACGGCCAGGGGCGAAACGTGGCGTGCCGCTGTGGCCTTGGCCGCGGGCCTGTCGCTCGCGGTGCTGTCCTACGTGCAGTTCCGCGGGGCGCGGGGCGACGCCGCGGCCCTCGTCACGGCCGTCGCGCAAGCGACGACCGCGCCGCCGACGTCGCCTGCTCTCGAGCCGACCATCGAACCGACTGGCGAGGTATCCGACGACATCCTGCGTCCGTCGGCGCTCGCCGAACGTTTAGAACAGCGTGCCGCGCGGCTCGATGCCGATGGCGACTCATCCATTTCCGCCGCGCCGGTTCGCTCCCGTCTGGCTCAGCTGGCGGCGGACGTGATCGACGAGCTCCGACCGACCGAGTTGCCCGTCGCGACGAAGGCGGCTGCGGCCGAACCGGTCACGGTCATGGCTGAATCGCTCGCCGAGCCGCAGCCGCTGGCAGCCGCCGTCACCACCGACGAGCGACCCGTCATCGCCGTCTCGACGACGCCCGTGGCGATCAACGCGGTCCGCGTCGACCCCGTGCCGGGCGATGAAGATCACATCCGGGCGGCGTTGACCCGCTGGCGCACCGCCTACTCCCAACTCGACGCGCGTGCCGCGCGGGACATCTGGCCGTCGGTGGACGCGCGGGCGCTCGAACGTGCCTTCCAAGCGCTCAAGTCGCAGGACCTGCGCTTCGATCGCTGCGATCTCACGGTCAACGGCGGCAGTGCCCGGGCCGCGTGCAGCGGACACGCCGTCTACGTGCCGCGCGTCGGCAACCAGTCGCCGCGGGCGGCGCCGCGCGAGTGGACGTTCGAGCTGAAGAAGCTCGATGAGCAGTGGACGATCGCGTCCGCGCGCGCCAGCTAGTGTCCCGAGTCAGAGATCGCCCGGACTAGCGCCCGAAGGCGTAGTCCAGCCCAATCAGGGTGACCGCGCCCGAGCGCAGGCCGCGTTCGCTCATCGGGAGCAGCAGGTGGCCGCTCAGGATCCATGTGCCGGTGACGTTCCACTTCGCGCCGAGCACGCCAGCCGCGGTGGACAGGCTCGTGTCTTCCGACACCAGGCGGATCGTGTCGACGTTGAGAATGGTCGGGTGCGGCGCCCGCATCGCGATGATTCGACCGCTGTCGCTGAACCGTCGACCGAGCAGCTCGCCGACCAGCGTGACGTGCTCGGTGACGTTGAAGCAGACCGCGCCGCGATAGGCCAGCTCGTTCGAGAAGCCGCCGCCGCTCATCACAGACAGTCCCACGGGCTCGTCACCACTGCAGGGTTTACACACCCGTGTCTGCAAGCCCTACACAGGATCGACCGTAGCGGGCGCCAAAACCTGCCATTTGGCGGCAGATCGATCACCGCATCTTGCTAGTTCAGCAATGGCAGTGCCAGAACTCGCGGCTGGGGTTGGGGCCCCAGGCTGGGGGGAGACGGCGACTGTGCGACTGGCCTGTTGGCATGTCGGAATGGCGCGAGCGGCGAGCCCCGTAGCCAGAGGCGCTAGTGCGTTGCGCCGTTCGGCAACCACTGACGCGACATCAGCAGTCGATCGATCTGCCGGACCAAGGCTCCTGGCGTGAACGGCTTGGCCAGGAACTCGGCCCCCGGCCCGACCAGGCTCTGCTGGTCGAGGATCTCGTCGGTGTAGCCGGACATGAAGACCACGAGCAGGCGAGGGTGTCGCTGGCGCATCTGCTCGGCCAGCTCCCGACCGTTCATGCCGGGCATCACGACGTCGGTGAGCAGGAGCGCGATTTCGGCCGCGCGCGTCCCGAACCGCGCGAACGCCTCGTCGCCGTCGGACGCCTCGAACACGTGATGGCCGGCGCGGCGCAGGGCGGAGACGGCCAGCTCGCGAACCTCCGGTTGGTCCTCGACCACGAGGAGCGTCGCCGGCTGTTGTCGGCCGATCGGCATGGCAACGGGCGCCACAGGCTCCGTCGTCGCCTCGGTGCCGGGGAAGTAGAGCGTGAACGTCGTGCCGTCACCGATCTCGCTCACGACGTCGATCCAGCCGCCGCTCTGGCGCACGATGCCATAGACCATCGCCAGGCCGAGGCCGGTGCCCTTGCCTTCGGGCTTGGTGGTGAAGAACGGCTCGAAGATCTGCGCTCGCGTCTGCGGCGACATGCCTTGCCCGGTGTCGCGGACGGCAAGGACGACGCACGGGCACTCGGCGCGGTTGAGGGCGGCCGCCGTCGCCGGGAAGCCGTCGGCGTTCGTGGTGGTGATCACGATGCGGCCGCCGTCGGGCATCGCGTCGCGGGCGTTGACCACCAGGTTGACGATGACCTGCTGGATCTGCCCGGGATCGACCGACAGGTTGTGCAGCCCGGGATCGAGCGCCGTCGTCAACGAGAGGCGCTCGCCGATCAGGCGGCACATCATCGACTCCAGCTCGCCGATGATCTGGTTCAGGTTGACGACGCGCGCCTGCAGCATCTGCTTGCGGCTGAAGGCAAGAAGTTGCCGCGTCAGCGCCGCGGCCTGGTTGCCGGCCTTCTCGATCTCCTCGAGTGACGACGCCGCATCGCGCGAGCTCAACTCGCCCGGCGACTCGCGCAGCAGCGCGCTATGGCCGTTGATGACGGTGAGCAGGTTGTTGAAGTCGTGAGCGATGCCGCCGGCCAGGCGCCCGATGGCGTCCATCTTCTGCGACTGCCGGAGATCGGCCTCGGTGCGGAGCAGCGCGCGCTCCGCTCTCCGGCGTTGCAGCACGTTGCGGGTCAGCGCACCGATGACGACCATCTGGCCGATGATGAAGAGCGAGCCGGTCAGGATCAGCACCCGATTCTCGGCGTAGAACGAGCGCGGCCGGCCGACGATCACCGCCGCCGGCGGCAGGCGGGATTCGTCGATGCCGTAGCGGGCCAGCTGCTGGTAGTCGAACTGGTAGGCGATGCGGCTGAAGTGCTCGATCCGGATGTCGGCCGGCGGTCGGCCCCGAAGGACCGCCATCGTGAGACGCGCGGTGGTCAGGCCGTGCTCGTAGCCGGCGTTGACGCCGCTGGCCATCAGGCCTTGGCCCACTTCGGTCGACATCGAGCTGTAGGCCGGCGCCGCCGACGCGGCGGCGATCCGCGAGAGCGAGTCGCGGGCCTGGAACGACCGCCCGGTGTAGTCACGCGTGAACGGCGTGGTCAGGAGGAGGTCTTGCGCCGTCGTGCTGCGCCGCAGCGTTGCCAGCACCTCGTCGAAGTTCATCGCGCTGCCGTCGATGTAGACGAACTGCAGGTTGCGCTGTTCGCGCGCGTAGGCCTCGATGTTGCGGCGGTGCGTGCTCGACGTCAGGGTGGCGTCGGTGACGACGAAGAAGCGCCGCGGCGAGTGCAGCGAGATGGCGAGGTCGAGGAACGGGCCGACGCCCATCACCTCGCGCACGCCGGTGAACCGTTGGCGTGACGCCCGTGCCGCCAGCGCGTCGTTGCTGATGCCGCAGAAGACGACCGGAACGTCCGGCAGCAGCTCGGGGGCGTCGAGGAGGAACTGCAGCGCCGGGTCGTCGGCGACGATGATCACCGCCGTCTTGGCCGCCGAGTAGCGTGCCGCCAGCAGCGCCCGCATCTGCGGGAACACTTCTTCGCCGCGCCGCCGGGCGTCCAGGAACTCTACCGACAGGTCGATCGGGGTGCCGCGGCCCTCGAGTCCGGCGCGCACGCCGCGCGTCAGCTCGTCGGTCCACTCGTAGCCCAGGTTGTAGGAGTTGATGAGGAGGACGCCGCGCGGTTCGACCGGCTGGGCCCCGGCGGGCGCAGGGGCAGCCAGTGCAATCCACAGGCTGGCGAGGATCGCGGGCAACCATCCGCGAAGGGAGACAGCGCGAAGCAGCAAGGGGGGGGCAGCTCGGCTGCCCGCCAGCCTATCACCTCATACGCGGCCGGCGAACCCGCGGGTTTCGGTGTGGACCTTCACCCGGTCGCCTTCCTTGACGAACAGCGGCACCTTCACCTCCATGCCCGTCTCGAGTGTCGCGGCTTTGGTCACGCTGCCGCTGCTGGTGTCTCCGCGCACCGCAGGCTCGGTGTAGGTCACGGCGAGCTCGACGTGCTGCGGCAGCTCCATCCCGATCGGGTTGCCGTTGTACTTCAGGATTTCGACCGGCAGGTTGTCGACCAGGAAGAGGCGATCGTCGCCCAGCGTCTCGCTGGTGAGGGTGACCGTCTCGTAGCTGTCCTGGTCCATGAAGTTGTAGCCGTGGTTGTCGGCGTACAGGTAGGTGGCCTTGATCTTCACCAGGTCGGGCTCGGCGAACTTGTCCCCGGCCTTGAAGGTCCGATCGAACACGGCGCGCGTCAGCAGGTTCCGCATCTTCAGGCGGACCAGGGTCTGGCCGCCGCGGGCGGTCGGCCGCGACACTTCGACCTCGAGACAGTGGTAAGGCGCGTCTTCGTGCTCGAAGAACATCTTGCGCTTGATGTCGATCGCTTCGATCAGGGATGCCATAACCGCACGATCATAAGGCATCGCCGCGGCGGGGTCAGCCCGGCCGCCCGACCGGGTAAGCTACCGGCCATGAGGCAGTTCACCCTGGCCGCCGCCCTGCTGGCCTGCGGCACCGTCCCCGTGCTGGCGCAGACGTGGCCGTTCCCGTGGCCCGAGAACCGGATCGCCCAGTACACGGCCAAGCGCGTCCCGACTCCTCTCGTCATCGACGGCCGGCTGGACGAAGCCGCCTGGAAGGCGGCCGAGCGCTCGCCGCGCTTCGCCGACCTCGTGGCTGGCCAGCCGGGCATCCACGACACCCGCGCCGCGGTGCTGTGGGACGACACCTATCTCTACGTCGGCTACTGGCTCGAGGAGCCGTTCGTCGAGGCGACGCTGACCGAGCGCGATTCGCCGATCTACAAGAACAACGACGTCGAGCTGTTCATCGCCGGGCGCGACGCCTACTACGAGTTCGAGGTCAACGCCTTCAACACCATCTACGAGGTGTTCTTCGTCTGGGAGCGCGAGTTCGCCTCGGGCGGCTACGCGAAGCGGCCCGAGTTCGACCGCACACGCCAGGGCGTCCGGCCCTTCAACGGCGTCGGCTTCACCAAGCATCCGCGCGGCTCGCGCATCGGTTACTGGAACTGGGACATGCCGGGCCTCGAGACGGCGGTCCACGTCGACGGCACGATCAACGACAACAAGGACCGCGACCGCGGCTGGACCGTCGAGATGCGGATCCCGTGGCGCTCGCTCGAGCCGCTGGCCATGCCCGATGGCCGTCCGCTGCCGCCACGCGACGGCGACGAATGGCGCATGGATTTCTCGCGCTTCAACCAGTACAAGGAAGCGCCGCCGGCCAAGGATCCCGGTGGCTGGGCGTGGAGCCCGCACGGCGTGTGGGACTCGCACATGCCCGAGCTGTTCCCGCGGGTGCGCTTTTCCAACGAGCTCGTCGGCGGCAAGTAGCGCCGCCGTCGTCGTGCCTGTCGGTCGGGCTGCTAGGACCTCAGGTTCTGCAGCAGCATCCACTCGAGGCCGAGGCCGCCGAGGAACAGGAACAGTGCGATGACCTGGGCGATGACGTAGCGGCGCCGCTCACTTCCCCGATCGATGCTCGACAACGTCAACGACTGTGGGCCGTCCTTGATGAAGCCGGCGATCTTGGGATGCTCCTGGGCGAACAGCTGTTGGTTGCGCCCGAGGTCGACCGGCCCCTTCGCGGTGTCGAAGACGAGGCGATCCGGCGTGTCCGATGGATGCCCCGGCGCGTTGTAACTGACGACGGATACGGATTGAATACCGTCGATGCGTTCGGACCTGGTGGTGAACAGGCCGAAGAGCCGCGACTGCAGCGTGGCTGCGACATGGTCCTCGTTGTCGCGTATCAGCATCAGAGTCGCGGGCGACGAGAGCCACGCCAGCACCGCCGATCCGATCAGCCAGGCGAGGCCGATGACCGCGACGGTCGGCGCTTTCCCAGATTCGATAGGCAAGGCGCCCGATGGTAGCGCATGACCGTCGCGCGGGCCGTGACACACTACGGCCGCTATGGACGCGGCCTGAGCGTCCACCGCGGTCGGGAGGATTCGATGCGACGTGCGTTCGCGCCACTGCTGGTGGTGTTTGCCCTGGTCAGTTCGCTGCTGGCGCAGGCGCCGACACAGCCCGGTCCGCCCGCTTCCAGTCCGACGGCGCCCCCACCGGCAGCCGCTCGACCGGGCGCGCCCACGCCGGCGCCCGCCGCACCGACGACGCCGTACTCACGGCTCTACGTCTTCGGCGACAGCTACTCGGACATCGGCGCCGGCTACATCGACGGCAACGGGCCGACCGCGGTGGCGTATCTCGGCTGGCTGATGGGCCTGCAGGTGTCGACCAAGGCGGCCAACGCGTCCGACAGGAGCCTGGTGTTCGCGGTCAGCGGCGCGGGGACCGGCGAAGGCGAGGGGCGCCTGGTCAAGGACGCGCATCTCGGCTACGGGATGATCAACCAGGTGCGCGACTTCGCCGCTCGGGTGAAGTCCGGCGAGATCAAGTTCGATCCCGAGACGACGCTGTTCTTTCTCGCTGGCGGCCTCAACGATGGCCGGCGCGAGACGCCGGTCACGCTCGGCAACCTCCGGCAGCACCTGCAGGTCCTGCGCGAGCTGGGCGGACGGCACTTCACCATCGCCTTGCTGCCGACGAAGATTCCTCAGTTCGCGGCCGTGGGGAAGCGGCTGAATCCCGCCTACGAGCAGTTCGTCCGTGAGGAAACCGCCGCGATTGCCGGCCTCGACCTGTGGCTGAACCACTGGGGCACCGCCTTCGACGAGGTCATGGAGCATCCGGCATCGCACGGCATCGTCAACACGACGAGTGCGTGCGCGGGGCGGGCGATCTTCGACCAGGACGCGACGCCGATCGGCGATCCGACGACGTTCTTCTTCTACCACGAGGGTCATCCCTCGACGGCGGTGCATCGCATCGTCGGGAAGAAGCTGTTCGAGGAGATCGCGGCGCGTCGGCCGGCGGCACGCTGAGAATCGCCGCGCGATGGGGACCCTCAGGCGCCGCCGGGCAGGGTGATCTCGGGGCGCACCGACATCCGGTCGGCGGTGGGGAAGTCGGCCGGAATCGGCGCCGTCACCGGACGCTTGGCCAGCCACTGCAGCGCGCGGGCGACAACGGTCTGCAGGCCGGCGCAGCGCATCCGGGTCGGCTGGGTGTCGCCCTTCCAGACGTGACCGAACGTCGAGGTGTAGACGCGGCCCTTGCCGTAGGTGGTCGTCCACTCCAGCGGCCAGCGCATCTCGGTCTTCGGGTCGAAGCCGTACGACAGCACGTCGAGTCGCAGCGCCGGACCGCGCGCGTAGTGGTAGACCTCGATGTCGGGCGTGAGCCACGCCTTTGGCAAGCCGGCGTGGATCGGGTGGTCGCCGAGTCGATGGACGACCGTGTCGACGCGGGCGCCGTGCCCGGTATCGGGCCCTTCGCCGGCGGGGATGCGGCGGAGGGTGCCGTTCTCTTCGACCGCGATCGCCCAGCCGAAGTCCTTCTTGCGCCAGCCGAGACCGATCATCTCGTTGTAGGCCGGCCAGTCGGGGAAGGCGTTGTTGCCGCCATGCCAGACATAGACGCCGCCGCCGTTGCGGACGTAGGCCTCGAAGGCGTCCTTGATGGGCTGCGGCCAGGGCGGACCGCCGCCCAGATCGTTACAGGTCTGGATGATGGCGTCGTAGTTGGCGAACACCGGCCGCCAGGTATCCCAGCCCGGTGCATCCGCGGTCGGCGGCGCGGTCGCGACGTCGACGGTGAAGAGCCCCATCGGCTCCAGCATGCCGCGGATCAGGGCGGTCGTCAGCCGCCAGTCGTGGTTGCTGTAGCCATCGAGGATCAGCACCTTGAGGCGCGGCTCCGCGGCGGCCAGTCGCACGGCCGCGGACGACGCCAGACCAGAGATCAGGACGAGAGCAGCGCGTCGGTCCATGGGAATCGTCGACTAGCATAGCGACTATTCCCTCCGCCGCCGCAGGGGATCAAACTCATGGATCCCGGAGCCGTCGTCCGCCACGCCGACTACCCCCAGTGGGGACGTGGCTACGTAATCAGGGCCAGAAAGACCTCGTCTGACGTCTTCTTTCGCTGGGGCGGCAAGCGGAAGATCGACGCCGGCGAGCGGCTCGAACCCAGCGCCGCCACCGGTCTCGAGGCGGAATTCTTCTCGATGTGCGCCGGCTACTCAGCGGCGTCGTGGTCGCGCGGCCGCCACAGCGTCTATGCCATCGAACTCGACCCGCGGGTGCGGAAGAACCGTGCCTTCCGCGATCGCAACCCCGGTGGCGCGGGCGGCGGCTGCCTGTACATCGGGGTGACCGGGCTTACGCCGGAGGAGCGGTTCGAGCGTCACCGCGCCGGCACGCAGTCCGCGCGGCTCGTGCACGCGCATGGCGTCAGGCTGCGACTGGATCTGGTCGAGGGCTTCTCGCGCCTGCCGTACCGGATCGCCGTCGACATGGAGCCGAGGCTCGCCGCCTGGCTGCGCGCACAGGGCTTCGCCGTCTGGCAGAACTGACCGCCGCGTCTCAGGCCCTCCCAGCATAGGGAGGTCGAGCTCCTAAGCACGACAGCACCGCGGCGCGTCGTGCCGAGCCGAGGCGGTAGTCTGGAAGCGTGCCGCTCCTGATCCTCCTGCTCGTACTCCCGCTGGTGATGATCGCGCTGATGCCGCTGATCCTCGTCCAGCGCTACCGCATGGGCAAGGCGCGGCGCCTGGCGCGGCCCTGGGTGAGCACGGTGAACGTCGCCCTGACGTCGCTCTCCGCGGTCCTGTTCCTGACCGTCGCCGGGGTCACGACGATCTGGGTCCCGCACGCGTTCAGCGGCGCGGCGCTGGGTATCGTGCTGGGCCTGGGACTCGGCCTCGTCGGCCTGCTGCTGACGAACTGGGAGCCGACGCCGGCGACGCTGCACTACACGCCGAACCGCTGGCTGGTCCTGCTGGTGACGCTGATGGTCTCGGCGCGCGTGGTCTACGGCCTGTGGCGCTCGCTGAAGGTGGCCCAAGCCGGTATCTACGGCACCGCGATGGTCATGGCGTTCGGGATTCCGGAATCGCTCGGCGTCGGCGGCGCCGTGATCGGCTACTACATCGCCTACGCGTGGGGCGTCCGGCGGCGCCTCGTCGCGTGGCAGAGGCGGCCGTTGCGCGTGATGCGAAGGAGGCTGCGAGCGTGGTAGCATCTACAACCAGATGGTTGTAGATAGACAGCCGTCGAGCCTGGCCCTGGATCACCTGTTCGGGGCACTCGCCGACGCCACTCGCCGCGACATCCTGCACCGCGTGATGGACGCCGACGCGTCCGTCAGCG
>JBDSLU010000402.1:0-22347 GCA_039916225.1 Vicinamibacteraceae bacterium | reverse complement strand
ACGTCGCTGTTCCTGCATCGCGTGACGTCGAAACTGCCGCGCGAGAAGCAGAAGATGCTCGAGCGACTGCACCGCTCGGACGACGACCTGGTCGGCAAGGCCGTCCTGGTGGTCGACGACGACGTCCGCAACATCTTCGCGCTGTCGAGCGTCCTCGAGCGGCGCGGGATGAAAGTGCTGACGGCGAGCACCGGCAGCGAGGCGATCGAGCTGCTCGAGCGGACCGACGACCTGTCGATCGTGCTGATGGACATCATGATGCCGGAGATGGACGGCTATCAGACGATGCGGCGGATCCGCGAGAACCCCGCCCTGCAGCGCCTGCCGATCGTCGCGCTGACGGCCAAGGCGATGAAGGGCGACCGGGAGAAGTGCTTCGAGGCCGGCGCCTCGGACTACCTCGCCAAGCCGGTCAACACCGACCAGTTGCTGTCCGCGCTGCGAATGTGGCTTCACCGGTGATACGGTTGCCCTGCGGCGAAGCCGGCTCTGGAGTCTGAATGGCGGTCCCCTTGCGTTCGGACGCGGTCAAGATCCTCGTCGTCGATGATCAGCCGTCCAAGCTGCTGACCTACGACGCGATTCTCAGCGAGCTGGGCGAGGAACTGATCCGCGCCAACTCGGCCAGCGAGGCGCTCGAGGCGCTGCTCAAGCACGAGATCGCGGTGGTGCTGGCCGACGTCTGCATGCCGGACCTCGACGGCTACGAGCTGGCGGCGATGATCCGGCAGCACCCCCGCTGCCAGAAGACCTCCATCATCTTCGTGTCGGCCGTGATGATGGCCGAGCCCGATCGGCTCCGCGGCTACCAGAGCGGCGCCGTCGACTACGTGCCGGTGCCGGTCGTGCCCGAGATCCTGCGGGCCAAGGTCAAGGTCTTCGCCGAGCTGTATCGCAAGACCCGGGCGCTCGAGGAATTGAACGCCGAACTGGAGCGGCGCGTGGCCGCCAGAACGGGAGAACTGGAGGCCACCACGGCGGCGCTGCGGGAAGCCGACCGGCGCAAGGACGAATTCCTGGCGATGCTGGCGCACGAGCTGCGCAATCCACTGGCCCCGATCCGCACCGCGGTACAGCTGCTCCGGCTCAAGGAACTGCCCGAGGCCCACAGCATCCGCGCCCGCGACACCATCGATCGGCAGGTCGAGCATCTCGTCTGCCTGATCGACGACCTGCTCGACGTCTCGCGCATCACCCGCGGGATGATCACGCTCCAGCGCGAGCCGGTCCCGGCCAGCGCCATCGTCGCCCGGGCCATCGAGATCACGCGGCCGGCGATCGACGCCAAGCGCCACGAGCTGGTGCTCGATCTCGCCGACGATCCGCTGACCATCGAAGGCGATCGCACGCGCCTGGTGCAGATCGTCGGCAACATCCTGCACAACGCCACCAAGTTCATGGACCCGGGCGGCTGCATCGTGCTGCGCATCACGCAGTCGGGCAGCACCGCCCTCATCACCGTCAAGGACGAGGGCATCGGCATCCCGGCCGATCGCATCGATCGCGTCTTCGACCTGTTCACGCAGGTCCATCGCGACGGTGACATGTCTCAGGGCGGGCTGGGCATCGGGCTGGCGCTCGTGCGCCGCCTCGTCGAGATGCACGGCGGCAGCGTCGAGGCGCGCAGCGACGGGCCGGGGCGCGGCACCGAGATTCGCGTCTGCCTGCCGCTGTCGACGGCTTTGCTGAGCGGCGAGGCCGGCACGCCGCAAGTCGACGCCGAGCCGTTGCCGCCGCAGGAACGGCGCCGGATCCTGATCGCCGACGACAACGGCGACGCGGCCGGCGCGCTGGCGCTGCGGCTCGAGTTGGCCGGACACGAGGTCCGGACCGCCCAGGACGGCCTCGAGGCGCTCGCCGTCGCGCGCACGTTCCAGCCGGAGGTCGTCCTGCTCGACTTGGGCATGCCGGCGATGGACGGCTACGAAACGGCGCGGCACCTCCGCCGCCTGTCGTGGGGCAAGCAGGCTCGCCTGATCGCCCTCACCGGCTGGGGCCAGCAGCAGGATCGCATCCGTACCGCCGAAGCCGGCTTCGACATCCACCTGGTGAAGCCGGTGTCCGAGCTGGATCTGTTCCGCGCGATTGCCTCCGCCGATGCGGCGGCTCCCTCGCGCGCGAACTGACGATCTAGCTGACGCCGGCCTTGTCGAGGATCGCCTGCAGCGTCGCCTGGGTGCGGACCAGCGGCAGGTTGCTGATGTAGAAGGCGCGGACGCCTTCCTCGACCAGCGCGCGGATCGAGCGGGCGCAGATGTCGACCGGCGTGTCGCCGGCAGCGAACTCCGCGGCCAGGCCTTCGGCCGGCACCGGCATGAAGTCGCCGAGGATCTGCAGCGTCTTCGCATTCGCGCTGCGGTAATAAAACACGCCGAACACGCCAGGCATGGTCAGCCCACGTGTGGCCGCTTCACCGACGAAGGCGCCAACGTTGGCCCGATCGTGGTGCGAGACGATTTGCGTCAGGTAGAAGTCGGCGGTGGCGTCCGCGTCGAGCAGGTAGCCGACCTGCGAGGCCGGTGCGTGGTGCGGGTTGGCCCAGCCGCCGAGGCGCAATTCGGGCTCGACTTCGCGGATCGCCTTGCGCAGCTCCCAGGCATGCCCGACGCAGCGCGGCGCGCCGAGCATCTTGTCGCCGCCCAGTACGACCAGTCCCTGGAAGCCGTGCTGGCGCGCCCGCCCGGCGTAGGCCAGGCAGAAGTCCAGGGTGTGCTTCGTCGTCAGGAACGGGACGATGCGCGAGCGATCGACGTCCTGCCCGAGGTTGGCGACCAGGTGCCGCAGGTTGTCTTCCTCCGGGGCCCCGACGGCGCTGTCGGTCAGGCACACGAAGGTGTCGCGCCGGGTGAGGGCGCGGACGGCGTGGTAGGTGTCGATCCACGCGCCCATGCCCGCGTGCGTGTCCAGTTCGGCGCGTGGCGGGCGCAACTCGGCCGCGATGACGATGCGCCGGCGGCCCTCGTCGGGCTGCTGGAGCGCCTCGAGGAAGCTTGCCCGCATGCGCGTCGAATCGCCGATCGTGGCGGCGCTCAGTTCTGCTTCACCTTGTAGCCGGCCGGCACCTCGAAGATCGACGCGTCGACGTCGCCGGTCTCGATCTTGGTGACGACGTGGCCCGCGTCGAGCTTGAAGAAGCGGCCCATCACACCGGCCATCGGGCCTTCACCCTTCAACTCGGCGTGCATGTTCTGGTCGAGGGCGATGCCGGCGGCGGCCATCGTCTTCTGGAAGCTGGCCATGCCCTTGGCCATCGCCGCGCCGGGGCCCTGCGTGGACCGCGGATCGCCGAGGACGAACCCCTTGTCGGCGACGGCGGTGTAGAGCCGCACGTAGTCGGCGTAGCCGGGCGCGTCCTTCGACAGGCAGGCCGGGCCGCTCATCACCAGGGCCATCTGCATCTCCGGGCCGCCCATGCTGAACGGCACTTCGACCGACACCTGGTGCACCTTGCAGGTGAGGCCGGCGATGGTCTTGGTCTCGGCGGTCGGCGTCACCGACGCCTTGACCTCGCCGGTCGTCGTCTTGCTCAGCGCCTCCTGGAGCTTGGCCGCCGGCATGATCGTCGCCTCGCGCTTCTTCTCGTCGATGCTGATCATCCGCTGGCCCTCGATGTCGAGGATCAGCGCCGTCGCCCTGTCGCCCTGGGCGGAGTCGATCCGCATCCGGTTGCCCTTGATGCGGGTCGTCTGCGTACCGCTCAGGTCGCCGACGACCGGGGCCTTGCCGGTGGTGGTCGCGGTCACGGTGACGTCGGCGGCGGCGGGAGCGGCGACGAGACAGGCGAGCACGAGGGCCAAGGCGGTCGATCGCATGGGAATCCTCCGGAAGTCAGGGGTGGCAGCCAGCCCATCCGGGCCGGCGTTCCGCGCCTAAGTATAGCGAATTGCGTGGGTTAAGGGTTTCGTGCGCGACTGGCGCACAATGGGGACGGCCGATGGAAGCGCACGCCGACGCCCGCGCGGTTGAACTCGCGAGAGAAGGAGAGGCCCGTTTCCGGCTGCTCGTCGAGCACAGCTCCGACGGCCTCTACCTGCTCGGGTCGGATGGCCAGGTCGGGTACGCCAGCCCGCCGGTCGAACGACTGCTCGGTTTCGATCGCCGCGAGCTGACCGGCCGACACTTCCTCGACTATCTGCATCCCGACGACCGCGACCACGCCGGCTGGTTCTTCGCCGACATCCTGAGCAAGCCCGGGGTGGCGCTCCGCGCGCGCTATCGCTGCCTGCACCGCGACGGCGAGTTCCGCCATCTCGAAGCGGTCGGCGTCAACCGCCTCGCCGACGCCGAGGTCACCGCCGTCGTCATCAACTTCCGCGACGTCACCGAACGGCGGCGCGCCGAGCAGGCGCTGGTCGAGAGCGAGGATCGCTTCCGCGCCGTGTTCGAATCGGCGCTCGTCGGCATCGTCCGGCTCGACCCGGCCGGGCGCATCGCCGACGCCAATCGGGCCCTCGTCGAGATGTTCGGCTACCAACTCGAAGAGCTGCGCAGCCGCATCCTCACCGAGTTCATTCACGAGGACGAGCGCGAGCAGGCGGTGCGCGAATGGCGTGAGCTGGCCGAAGGCGGCATCGAGCACTGCCGGGCCGAGCGTCGCATCGTCCGCCGCGACGGCGTGCCGGTGTGGGTCACGCTGACCGCGTCGATGGTGCGCGACCAGCAGGGGCATCCGCGCTTCGCCATCGCGATGCTCGAGAACATCACCGAGCGCAAGCAGACCGAGGCGGCGCTGCAGGAGACGAATCGGCGCCTGGCCGGGTGGGTCTCCGAGCTCGAGGAGCGGCGCCGCGAGATCGCGCTGCTCAGCGAGATGGGCGACCTGCTGCGCGCCTGCCGGAGCGTCGACGAGGCGTACGGCGTCGTCGAGCCGATGGCGCGGCAGCTGTTCCCCGAGGAATCCGGATCGATCAGCGTCATCGGCGCCGGCAGCGGCCTGGTCGAGACGGTGGCCCAGTGGGGCGCGGTGCACTCGTCGACGATCTTCTCGGTCGACGACTGCTGGGCGCTGCGCCGCGGCCGGCCGCACACCGTCGATCACGGCGAGCGCGGCCTGGTCTGCAAGCACGCCGGTGATCTGGGACAGTCGGCCAGCATCTGCGTGCCGCTGCTGGCGCAGGGCGAGCTGCTCGGCGTGCTGCACCTCAAGGTCGGCGCGCACGGGCGGTCGTTCGACACCCGCTTCCGCTTCGTCATGACGGTCGCCGAGCACGTCAGCCTTGCCATCGCCAACCTCAAGCTCCGCGAGACGCTGCGCAGCCAGTCGATCCGCGATCCGCTGACCGGGCTCTTCAATCGGCGCTACATGGAGGAGTCGCTCGAGCGTGAGATGCGCCGGGCGGCGCGCGGGCATCACCCGGTCGGCATCATCATGCTCGACCTGGACGACTTCAAGGGCTTCAACGACGCGCACGGCCACGACGCCGGCGACACGCTGCTGCGGATCACCGCCACGACGCTGCAGCGCAGCGTGCGCGCCGAGGACATCGCCTGCCGTTACGGCGGGGAAGAGTTCGCGCTGATCCTGCCCGAGGCGTCGCTGCTCGATTCGGTCGGTCGGGCCGAGGCGATCGGCGAGTCCGTGCGCGCGCTGGCCATCGAGCACCGGCGGCAGCAGGTCACCGGCATCACGATCTCGGCTGGGGTGGCGGTCTATCCGGAGCACGGCCCGACCGGACATGCGGTGCTGCGGGCCGCCGACGCCGCCCTCTATCAGGCCAAGGTTGCCGGCCGCGACTGCGTCTACGTCAACCGCGGCGGACTGTTCGTTCCCTCCCTCGGTCTCCACGCCGAAGAAGCGTAAGGCGAGACGGCAACTCGAACTCCCAACTTCCAATCTCCAAGGCCCAAGGCACTCCCAACTCCCAACGCCCAAACCGGTCCGGGCTCGGCGTGGGCGTTGGAGGTCCGCGGTGCCTTGGGGGTTGGAAGTTGGGAGTTCCTTGGAAGTTGGTACTTGGGCGTTGGTCGTTCCGCATTGGCAATGTCGGTCGTCAGCGTCAGACGACGACCGACGCTACAATGCCCCAATGCCAACGCTGACGTTCCACGGCGCGGCCCGCACCGTCACCGGCTCGAAGCACCTGCTCGAGGTCGACGGGCGCCGCATCCTGATCGACTGCGGGCAGTTCCAGGGCCGCAAGGATCTGCGGCTCCTCAACTGGACGCAGTTCCCGTTCGATGCGAAGGCGCTCGACGCCGTCATTCTGACCCACGCCCATCTCGATCACTCGGGGATGCTGCCGCGCCTGGTCGCGGATGGCTTCAAGGGACGCGTCTACTGCACGCCCGGCACGCTGGATCTGTGCAGCCTGGTCCTGCCCGATGCCGGCCGGATCCAGGAAGAGGACGCCAAGCAGGCCAACAAGTACGGCTACTCGAAGCACGAGCAGGCACAACCGCTCTTCACCGAGAACGATGCGGTGCGGGCGCTGACCCTGCTCCAGCCGATCGGCTACGAGAAGGTCTTCGACCTCGGCGCCAAGCTCTCGTTCGACTTCCTGCCGGCCGGCCACCTGCTCGGCTCGGCCTACGTCCGGATGCACGTCGGCGGCGGGACCATCCTGTTCGGCGGCGATCTCGGACGCTTTGGCCGTCCGGTGCTGCCGGATCCGCATCTCGTGGACAAGGCCGACGTCCTGCTCCTCGAGTCGACCTACGGCGATCGCCTGCACCCGGCCGACGATGACGGCGAGCGCCTCGCCGAGCTGATCCGCACCACCATCGATCGCCGCGGCAAGGTGATCGTGCCGTCGTTCGCGATCGGGCGCGTCGAGGAAGTCCTCTACTGGGTCAAGCGGCTGGAAGAAGAGGGCCGCATCCCGGTGGTGCCGGTCTACGTCGACAGCCCGATGGCCCACGAGGCCCTCAACTTCTATTCGCGCCGCACCGACGAGCTCGACGACGAGATGAGCCGCCGCGGCCGCGCGGTGCGAATCTTCGCGACCAAGCGCTTCACCGTCACGCGCTCGGCGCAGGAGTCGAAGCAGATCACGGCCTCGAAGCTGCCGTCGATCGTGATCTCCTCGTCCGGCATGGCGACGGGCGGCCGCGTCCTCCATCACCTCACCGACGCCCTGCCCGACAAGCGCAACACCGTCCTGTTCGTCGGCTTCCAGTCGGAGGGCACGCGCGGCCGGCAGCTGGTCGACGGCGCCACCGAGGTCAAGATCCACGGCCGGTCGATCCCCGTGAACGCCACGGTCGTGCGGCTCGACGGCATGTCGGCGCACGCCGACCAGGGTGAGATCGTGCGGTGGCTGAGGGGCTTCACGGCGGCGCCGAAGACGACCTACCTGGTCCACGGCGAAGTCGCCTCGATGGAGGCGCTGAAGACCGCGATCGGGACCGCTCTCGGCTGGCACGTGGAGATTCCCCAGATGAACGAGACGGTGCAGGTGCTCGGATGACGACACCGGCGATTTCGGCCGCGACCGAGCGGCCCTATCTGCTCGAACGGGTTGGCGAAGCCGCGGTCGTGCAGTTCTACGCGGACGGCTTCGAAGCGCTGCCGCCGGCGACGAAGCGGCTCGCCTGGCACCTCTATGAGGCCGCGCTCGCCGGCCGCGACATCTATTACGACCAGCGCTACCGCCACAATCTCGCCCTGCGGGCCACGCTCGAGGGCCTGGTCCGGCACGCCGCGGCGCTGCCCGAGGCGAGCCGCGACGTGATCGTGCGCTACGCCAAGCTGGTGTGGATCCACACCGGCCCGTACCACTCGTTGACCGCCCGCAAATTCGTCATCGAGCTGTCGCGGGAGGCGTTCACCACTGCGGCTCACGCCGCGGCCGCGGCCGGCGCCCGATTCCCCCTGCGCCCGGCAGAGACGATCGAGGACCTGGTCGATCGGCTGGCGCCGGTGCTGTTCGACGCCGGCTTCGAACCGATGGTGACGAGCAAGATGCCGGCGGCCGGGCAGGACATCCTGACGGCCAGCGCCAACAACCTCTACGACGGAGTGAGCCTCGCCGACCTCGACGGCTTCACCGAGCGCTACGAGCTGAACGCCAGGCTGGTGAAGACGGATGCCGGCCTCGTCGAAGAGGTCTACCGCATCGGCGGCCGCTATGACGCCGCCATCCGCCGCATCGTCGGCCACCTCGAGGACGCGATCGCGCTGGCGCCACCGGCCATGGCCGACGCCCTGCGGGCGCTGGCGCGCTTCTACCGCACCGGGGAGATCGAGGATCGCCGCGCCTACGACATCGCCTGGGTCGCCGATCGCGACTCGCCGGTCGACACCATCAACGGCTTCATCGAGGTCTACCTGGACGCCCGCGGCTGCAAGGGGTCGTGGGAAGCCGTCGTCTCGTACGTCAACGAGGACAAGACGCGGCAGTGCCAGGCGATCGCCGCCGCCGCGCAGTGGTTCGAGGACCGCATGCCCTGGGACCCGAAGTACCGCAAGCCGCAGGTGACCGGCGTGTCGGCGCGGGCCATCGACGTCGTCGTCGAAGCCGGCGATGCGGCGCCAATGACCCCGATCGGCATCAACCTGCCCAACGACCAGGCGATCCGCGAGGTCCACGGCAGCAAGTCGGTCTCGCTGTCGAACATCTTCGAGGCCTATAACAAGTCGACGCCGGCATCGCTGCGCGAGGAGTTCTCGTGGTCGCCGGACGAAGCGGCCCGGGCCGAGCGCTGGGGCGACTTCGCCGCCGAGCTCTCGACCAACCTGCACGAGATCATCGGCCACGGATCGGGGCTGGTCGACCCCGAAGTGTCCGAAGACCTGGCCAGCCGCCTGCGCGAACAGTACTCGACGCTCGAGGAGACGCGCGCCGATCTCGTCGCGCTCTACTTCGTCGCCGATCCGCAGATGGTGGTGCTGGGCCTGCTCGAGGCCGACGATCACCGCGACATCGTCCTCGCCGAGTACGAGGGCTACGCCCGCAACGCGCTCGTCCAATTGCGCCGCGTCCGCGAGGGCACGACGCTCGAGGAAGATCACATGCGCAACCGCCAGGCGATCGTCCACTGGCTGATGGCGCACACGTCCGCCATCGAGCGCCGCGTCCGCAACGGCAAGACCCACTACGTGATGGTCGACGCGGTGGCGTTCCGGGAAGGGTGTGGACGGATGCTGGCCGAGGTGCAGCGGATCAAGGCGCAGGCCGACCATGCCGCGGCCGCGGCCATGTTCGAGGCCTACGGCACGCACTTCGAGGCCTCGCTGCGCGACGAGGTGCTGGCCCGCACCGAGGCGCTCGACCTGCCGGCCTATACCGGGTTCGTGCAGCCCGAACTGGAGCCGGTGCGCGACGCCGGCGGGGCGATCGTCGACGTACGCATCACCTATCCGTGCGACTTCACGGCCCAGATGCTGCGCTACGCCGATCGCTACGCGACGCTGACAGCTTGACGAGGCGATCGCCGTGGGCGTAGCCGCCGAGCGACCCGTCACGCCCGCCGCCGAAGATCAGGCCATCGACTACGTGCTGCGCCTCGGCCGGGCGCTGCACGCCTACGGCTACGCCTCGCCGGCGCTCGAGCGGGCGCTGGTGACGGCCTCACTCCGGCTCGGCCTGGTCGGTCACTTTTTCTCCACGCCGACCTCGATCTTCGTCGCCTTCGGGACCGGCTCCGCGCAGCGGACCTTCCTGACCCGCGTCGAGCCGGGCGGCATCAGCCTCGGCAAGCTCGCCGACATCGACGGGAGCGCACGCGCGGTGGGCGAGGGCACGCTCTCGCCGGCCGAGGCGCTGGCGCGGATCGAGGCGGTGGAGCGCGCGCCGGCCCCGTTCGGACCGGCGCTCGAGACGCTGGCCTCCGGCGTCGCGTCGGGCGCGGCCTGCCGGCTGCTCGGCGGCGGCGCCGAGGACATCGTCGTCGCCGGCGGTCTCGGCATCCTCATCGGCCTGCTCGGCCTGCTCGCCGGGCGGCTGCCGGTGCAGCGCGGGCTGGTCGAACTGGTCTCGGCAGCGCTGGTGTCGGCGATCGCCTACCTCGCCGCCACCGCCGGTTTTGGCGCGACCCCGTCGCTGTCCATCCTCGCCGGCCTGATCATCGTCATCCCTGGTTTCTCGCTGACCATCGCCATGGCCGAACTGGCGGCGCGGCACCTGGTCTCGGGGACGGCGCGCCTGGCCGGCGCCTTCACGGTGTTCCTGGCCATCACCTTCGGGGTCGCGGTCGGACGCCAGATCGTCGCGGCCGCGGTCGGCCTGCCGCCGCTCGAACCGGCCGTCGCCTTGCCGCTCTGGACCCTGTGGGCGGCGATCCTCATCACCCCGGTGGCGGTCACCGTGCTGCTGCAGGGGCCGGTCCGCGATCTGCCGTGGATCATCCTGGCCAGCTTGGCCGGCTACTTCGGCGGCCGGGCCGGCACGGCGCTGCTCGGCCCAGCGCTCGGCGCCTGCCTCGGCGCCCTCAGCGTCGGCCTCGCCGCCCATGCCTACGAGCGCTGGCGCCGCCGCCCGGCGCTGGTCGCGCTGGTACCCGGCGTGCTGCTCCTGGTGCCGGGGAGCAGCGGCTTCCGCAGCCTGGGCCTGCTGCTCGATCAGCAGGTGGTTGTCGGCATCGACGCCGCTTTCGTCACCCTCCTCACCGCCGCATCGCTGGTCGCCGGGCTCCTGCTCGCCGAGATGATTGCCGAGGTGGTGGCAGACTGGTAGGTACGCCGCCGTCCGGGACTGCTGTCACGAAGGGCGCCGCCCGGCCACTGCCAGTGGGGAGGACCGCGGCGCCCCGCCGGCAAGGCGCGACGAGAGAGAGGATAGTGGGCATATGCGACCGAGGAGCAACGCCGCCAGCGGGGCTGCCCTGCCGGGGAATGGTGTGAGTCATCACGATTCCAGGGGACTGGACTCGGGCGCTTCAACGGCATTCCAGCCCAACGGCGTTCCTGTCGACTCATGACGCCCCCCCCCAAGCCAGATCCAGCGGATCAGGAGCCGCCCGTCGACGGGAGTCTGTCGCCGCTCGGTCCGGGAACGACGGTCAACGCCCGGTATCTGATCGAGCGCGAGCTCGGTCGGGGCGGCATCGGCGTCGTCTATCTGGCCCGCGATCATCGGCTGCACGACATGCCGGTCGTCATCAAGTGCCTGCTCGACGACTCGACGGAGAATCCGTGGCTCTCCAAGAAGTTCCTGCAGGAAGCGGAGGCGTTGACCCGCATCCACCATCCGGGTGTGGTCCGGGTGATCGATCGCGATCGGACGGCGGACGGCCGGTCGTTCTTCGTGATGGAGTTCGTCAAGGGGACGTCGCTGCGGTCGGCGATCCGTCCGATGGGCCTCGACCTGGAGTTCGCGGCCGCGATCGTGCGCGGCGTCGGCCAGGCGCTGGGCGCAGCGCATCGGGAGGGCGTGCTCCATCGCGACCTGAAGCCCGAGAACATCATGTTGGAGACCCTGAGTGACGGCGAGCAGCGCGCCAAACTCATCGACTTCGGCATCGCCAAGGTTCGGGATTCGCAAGAGGGCGCGAGCACCGAGCTCGGCACCTTGGCCGGCTCGCTCTACTACATGGCGCCGGAGCAGCTCCTGGGCTCGCCTGCGTCGGTCGCCAGCGACATCTATGCGTTCGCGGCGGTCGCCTATGAGCTGCTGACCGGGCGCCGGCCGTTCAACCCGGACGCCCCCAATCAGATCGCGGCGATTCCGCAGCTCATGATGCTGCAGCGAAGCGGGCACGTCGTCCCGCCGCAGCAGCTGCGGCCGAGTGTGTCTGCCGCCGCGCAGGCGATCCTCTTGCGAGGACTGTCGTTCGACCCGACGGCGCGTCTGGCGGATGCGCGGCAGTTCGGCGACGACCTCGCGCAGGCGCTCACGGGCGCCAACGAACCAACCGAGACGGCTGTGACGCTGCCGGCGGGACAGCTCGTGTCGGCGCCCGTCGCATCGCCTGCCTCCGCGTCGCCTCCCGTCCAGCAGCCGCCCGTCCTGCAGCCGCCGGAGCGCCGACGCGGCTGGCTCGCCGCCGTCGCCGTGACCGCCGCGCTCGGGGCCGTTCTGGTTGCCTATCTGGCGACGACCTGGCGTTCGCCGGCCGTGCCAGCCACGCCGCAGAAGGCAGCGACTCCCGAACAGAGTCAGCTGGCGGAGGAGAGGACGCTGACCTACTCGGTGACGCTGCAACGCGACCCAAAGCGGTTCCCGAATTCGAAGCCCATTCAGTTGGCCGGCCCGGTGATTTTTTCGGCCGGCGATCGGGTGCATCTCACGTTCGCGAGCCCGAAGGGCGGACATCTCTACGTGTTCAACGAAAGCCCTCCACAGGCCGGCGGCCCGCGGCGCGTGAACGTGCTGTTCCCGTCTCCGACCAGCAACGGCGGATCAGCGGAACTCGGCATCGGCCAGACGCTGACGATTCCCGGCCGCAGCGACTTCGTGTTCGACCAGGAGGAGGGTGTCGAGCAGCTTTGGATCATCTGGTCCGTCGGCGCTCAGCCTGGTCTGGGTGCGATGCAGAAATGGGCCAACCGGACAGACGGCGGGGAGATCAAGGACGCATCCGACGTCACCGCCCTCGACACGTTCCTGCGGGAGCATAGGGCTCCGGTGCCGGATGAGAGGGTCGATGACGCTGGGCTCGGCACGAGGTTGAGCGCGCGGTCGGACGTCTTCGTCCGGCTGATCGAGCTCCAACACCATTGACGGGACGGCGCCATGCGGCGCCCAGGGCGAACGATATGAAAGCAGCGAAACGATCCGGAATCTCCAGGCTGCCTCGCCACGGGCTGCTGGCCCCGCTCGTCGTGGCGCTCCTCGCGCAGGCGTCGCCACTCGTCGTGGCGCAAAGCCCGCCCCTGCCGCGGGCCGAGCTCGTGCTGCAGACCGGGCACACCGGTTCGGTCAATGCGCTTGCGCTCAGCCAGGACGGCCGGTTCCTGGTTTCCGGCAGCGATGATGTGACGTTGAAGATCTGGGACACGGCCACGGGCAACGTGCTGCGGACGCTGTCCGGCCACGACCAGGCCGTGCTGGCGGTGGCCATCTCGCCCGACGGCAAGTGGATCGCCTCCGGCGGCGCCGATGCCTCGGTGCGCGTCTGGAACGTCGCCACCGGTCAGGCGACCCAGGTGGCCTCGCACACCAGCCCGGTCAAGAACGTGGTGTTCAGCGACGACGGCCGGCGGCTGACATCGCTCGGCAACAGCGAGATCAAGGTCTACGACCTGGTCGCCGCGCGTCAGGTCACGTCGGTGAAGTCGGGTATCGACGCAGGCCCGCAAGGCACGACCGCATTCGGGCCGATGGATCAAGTGGCCACCGCCTTGTCGCCGAACGGGAAGCTGGCCGCGCTGGGCGGAGGATTCACCGTCAAGAACGGCGTCATGGGGTTCGGCGGCGGCGTGCGCACCCGGCCCCTGCGCGTCATCGACGTCGCGACGGGCCGCGAAGTGGAGTCGTTCAAGATCGCCGGCAACCTGTCGAGCCCGACCGATCTGAGCTTCAGTCCGGATAGCCGCCTGATCGTCGCCAAGTTCGTCGAGCGCGGTGCCAAGGATGCCTCCCTGCGCAGCTGGCTGAGCGTGTTCGAAGTCGCGTCCGGTCGGGAAGTGAAGAAGTTGCCGTCGTCCGACGCGATGGGTATGGGCGGCATCGCGTTCAGTCCCGACGGCAAGCTCCTGGCCTCCCGGGTGAATGCGCTGGCCGAGAATGCGCTGGCCGGGTCCGTGGCCTTGATCGAGACCGCGACATGGCGCGAGCTGCGCGCGCTGGCCAAGACGGGATTCACACTGAACCTCGGCGGCCTTCGGGCCACGCCGCTGGCATTCAGCCCTGACGGCCGCCGCATTGCCGCCAGCCTCGGCGACGGCGTCGCGCTCTTCGACACCGCGACAGGCGAACGCGTCTTGAACCTGCGGACCCGGCAGCGCGTGAGCGCCGTCACGGCCCCCGGCAACGATCAGGCGGCGGCCAACGAGGCGATGGCTCAGGCCGGCGTCGATGTCGACATGATGAGCCAGCTGCGAGAGACGATGAGCCAAATGACCGGGGCCGGCTCGCCGATCGCGCAGATGGCCGGCCTCAAGTCGGGCTCCCCGCTGACCTTCAGTCCCGACGGCCGGTTCCTCAACGCCTCGCGCCCGCGCGTCGTCTGGGATCTGGTCGCAGGGACGCCGCAGCCGCCGAAGCCGCGAGGCGACGGCACCTCGACGATCGCCGACCTCCTGGACATCGGGTCGACCGGCGCGGCCTACAGCGCGGACGGCAAGCTGTCGGCGGCGGTGAGCATGGATCCCACCATCGGTGCTGCGGTCGTGGTGAAGGACGCCAGGACCGACGAGGTCGTGCGGCGCATCCCGATCGGCGCCGCGGGCGCCAACGCGGACGGCCGCAAGGCGAAGGCGGTCAAAGGGATGCCGGACATTCCCGCTGCCATGCTGCGTCCGGTGCAGATCTCCGGCGTGGCCTTTTCGGCCAAAGGCCTGGTCGTGCACTTCTGCGAGACCGACCTCGGCAAGGGCGGCGGGATGTTCGGAGCCATGGGCGGCGGCAGCGAAACGTGCCACGCCGTCACGACCGATCCCGTCAGCGGCAAGCAACTGCGCGACCTGAAGCTGGAAGGAAAGAAGGGTGCCTGGGGCGGCATGATGTCGACCTCGGTCATGAGCCCGGACGGTCGCTTCCTCGTCGTGGTCGAGATGAGTGGCATGAGCGGAGGGGGCGGCGCCAGCCGGTTCGGCCTGGGCATCGGACGTGGCGGCGGCAATGCCGCGAAGCCGTCCTTCACTGTCACGACGACCGACCTCGAGAATGGCAAGAAGGCGTGGGAAACGAAGACCGCGTCCGAGAACATGCTGCGGCCGCCGAGCGTGGTGTTCAGTCCGAACGGGGCGCAGCTCGCGCTCGTTACGCAAGAAAAGGATCGGACCGCGATCAAGGTGCTCGACACCGCGACTAGACGGGAGCTGTCGTCGTTCGACACCGCGTCGTCGAACATTCACGGTATGGTCTTCAGCCCCGACGGCAAGCGGATCGCGCTGACGTATGGGTCCGCGGGCGCCGCCTCCGCCTCCGGCAGCAACGTGACGATGCTGAAGGCAGACAGGGGCGAGCCGGTGGTCACGGTCCACGATCTCGCGACCGCCCGACGTGCCGTGACGCTTACGGACGACGCACCGATCGCCGGCGTGGCGTTCGACGTCACGGGACGCCTGGTGGCTACGCTGGGCGAGGACGGCAACGAAGATCTCTGGGACGCCCAGTCCGGCGAGCGGGTGGCGACGCTCGTGAATCTGGTCGAGTTCGGATCGCTTGGCGCCAGCGACTGGCTCGTCGTCACCCCGGAGGGCCTGTTCGACGGATCGCCCGGGGCGTGGCAGCAGATCATGTGGCGGTTCTCCGAGAACACCTTCGACGTCGGCCCGGTCGAGATCTTCTTCAACGAGCTCTACTACCCCGGCCTGCTGAGCGACCTCATCGCCGGCAAGCGCCCCAAGGCTCCGCGCAGCCTGCCGCAGATCGATCGCCGCCAGCCCGACCTCCACGTGACGCTGGCCGCGCTGGCCCCGGGCGATGTCGCGTCACGCACCGTCGCCGTCTCGGTCGACGTGGCCGAGATGCCGGCCGACGCCCAGCACCCGCAGGGCAGCGGCGCGCAGGACGTCCGTTTGTTCCGCAACGGCACCCTCGTCAAGGTGTGGCGAGGCGACGTGCTGAAGGGGCAGCCGCGGGCTCGCCTTCAGGCGACGCTGCCCATCGTCGCCGGGCCCAATCGCATCACGGCCTACGCCTTCAACCGTGACAACGTGAAGAGCCCGGACGCCTTCGTCGCGGTCAACGGCAGCGCGCAGCTGGCGCGGAAGGGCGTCTCGTACGTCCTCGCGTTCGGCGTCAACGAGTACGCCAATCCGCAGTTCAACCTCAAATACGCCCAGCCCGATGCCGTCGCCTTCGCGGAGGAGGCCCGGGCGCAGGGCGCCAAGCTCGCCGCCTTCGAACGCGTCGAGGTCGTGTCTCTGCTCGACCGCCACGCCACCAAGGCCAACTTCCTGGCGGCCCTGAACCGGCTCGCGACGGGCGCCGACGCGCCGGCGGGGGGGCCACCGGCATTGGCGCGACTGCAGCGGGCCCAGCCCGAGGACGCCGTCACCATTTATTTTGCCGGCCACGGGACGGCGAAGGGCGCGCGCTTCTATCTGGTGCCGCACGATCTCGGCTACGCCGGTTCGCGGTCGAGCGTCGACGCCGTGAGCGTCGAGGCGATCCTGTCGCACAGCGTGTCGGATCTCGAGATCGAGGCTGCGGTGGAAGGACTCGACTCCAGCCAGGTGGTGCTGGTGATCGACGCCTGCAACTCCGGCCAGGCCCTCGAAGCGGAGGAGCGCCGGCGCGGGCCGATGAATTCGAAGGGGCTCGCCCAGCTCGCCTACGAGAAGGGCATGTTCATCCTCACCGCTGCCCAGAGCTATCAGGCGGCCCTCGAGACCGCGCAACTGGGCCACGGCTACCTGACCTACGCCCTCATCGAAGAGGGCTTCAAGAAAGGCCTGGCCGACCGACGGGCGAAGGATGGCGAGATCACGGTGCGCGAATGGTTCGACTACGCGACCGATCGGGTGCCCGAGATGCAGGATGCGTCGGTCGGATCGAGACTGCTGCTGCTGCAGGACGACAAGGCCGGGGATCCGAACGTCGTGCGCAGTCTGCAGCGACCGCGCGCGTTCTATCGCCGGGAAGTGGAGTTGCGTCCGGTGGTCGTGGCTCGGCCGTGACCGGGTCCGTGACCCGGACGAGAGAGGGACAGCGATGACGATGAACGAGGCGCGGCGTCGAACGAGAGTGCTCGGGTGGCTGGGGGCCGCGACGTACGGACTCGCCCCGCTCGCCCTCGCGTCGACGATCCTGGTGTCGAGCACGCCGGCCGGCGCGCAGGAGGACACCCGCCGCCTGTGGGACAGCGAGTTCCTGAGCAAGCGGGCCCCCTCCAAGGCGAAGCGGCCCAGGAAGGAGCCGGCCTACCGGGCGGTGACACCGCCGCCGTCGACCGCGGCCACCACCGCGCCCGCCACCTCCGCCGCCACCTCCGCCGTCACCCCAGCGCGGGGCGAGCTCGTCGGCGTCACGGTCTGGCGGCTGCGGCGATCGCAGGCGTCCGACAGCGGCGATTCGCGTCTGCTGGTGCAGGAGACGGAGAACCAGCGCACCGAGAGTGTCGAATGGACGCCAGAGCGCGTCGAGGCCGAGACGCCGTTCGCCGCGGGCGATCGCGTGCGCCTGAGCATCGAGTCGCCGCGCCCGGGGTATCTCTACGTCATCGATCGCGAACTGTACGCCGACGGCACGACCAGCGACCCGTATCTGATCTTCCCGACCCAGCGGATGCGCGCCGGCGACAACTCGGTGCGCGCCGGCAAGGTGATCGAGCTGCCCGACAAGAACGCCTTCAAGCTGACGCCACTGCGCCCGGACTATCAGGGCGAGCGCCTGACGATCCTGGTCACCAGCGAACCGCTGGCTCAGGTGACGGTGCCGGCCAACGCCGAGCGCCTGGATCCGTCGCTGGTCGCGCAATGGGAGACGCAATGGGCCGCGGTCGCCGAGCGTCTCGAGCTGATCGGCGGAGCGGGGCAGGCCTATACCGGCATGGAGCGAGACGCGGCTCAGCAGGGGCGGCTGTTGACCCAGGACGACGAGCTGCCGCAGACGCTGTATCGCGTCCTGTCCGCGCCCGGCTCGCCCGTGTTGATCTCGGTGCCGCTGAAGATCGCAAAGTGAGCGATCGTGTGCCGGGCGCGGCGACGGCCTGGCCGCGGTGCTCGGCATCGGGCGCGCCTAGAATGGGTGTCCGCTACCACCTGCGGCTCACCTGGGAGCGGAAAGACTGGCCTGAAACGAGTCACAGTCCTCGCCTGGTCTCGCGTGTGTGTCTTGAACACCTACCAAAAGGCCGTGCGACAACCCGCCGGACTCGTTGGATTGCTGCTTGCATCAACCTTGGGCGCCGATGGCGGCAAGGTTTGCAGGTACGATGCAGCACGACAATCCGGAAATGAGCATGCGTAACCGACAGGTCCAGCAGCTGTGCCGCGAGCTCCGGCAACTGGTCGAGCTGTCCCGTGAGCAGCGGCGGACCATCGGCGGCCTGCTGGCGGAACTCCAAGGCGTCATGCGCCGCGCCCAGTTGCATCGGCTGGCCCGCGGCGTCGGACGTGCCGCCGGGTCGTTCACAACTTAGTGTCGGGATCTTAAGGCCCATTTGGCCGCTGGCATGGGGACGGGTCCGGCCCTGCGAGTCCTGCTCGTCGAGGACGACGCGGCGCTCGCTGCCTTCCTCGGCGTCGCTCTTGCAGCGAGCGCCGAGCCGGCGGCCGTGCAGGCCGTCAGCGACTTGAGGACAGGCCTCGAGCAGATCCGCCAGACCAACCCCGACGCGGTCGTGCTCGACCTCAACTTGCCGGACAGCGAAGGCCTGGCCACGCTCCGGGCCGTGCTGGCGTCCGCTCCGCACCTGCCGGTGGTGGTCCTCACCGGGATGGCCGACACCGAGATCGCGCGCCAGGCTCTGCAGCTCGGCGCGCAGGACTGGCTGCTGAAGGGCGACCTCGATCCCGACGTCGTGCAGCGGGCCGTGCGCTATGCCGTCGATCGCAAGCAGCTGACCGACCGGCTCGTGCAGGCGCAGAAGCTGGAAATCGCCGGTCGCCTGGCCAACGGCGTGGCCCACGAGTTCAACAACGTCCTCACCGCCATCGCCGGCAGCGCCCAGCTCGTCGAAGAGGCCGAGGACGACGAGTCGCGTGGCAGTGCCCTCGATCTGCTGCGCCGCGCCGCCCGGCAAGGCATCGCGCTGAGCCGGCAGCTGCTCTCGCTGGCGCGCAATCCGCCCCTCAACGCCGCGGTGGTGTCGACCGTCGCGCTCGTCGACAGCGGCCGTCTCCTGGTGCAGGCCGTGCTGCCCTCCTCGGTCCAGCTGGAGATCGGCCCGGTGGACGACGTCCCGGTGCGCCTCGATCCCGGTCAGTTCGATCAGCTGCTCCTCAACCTCGTCCTGAACGCGCGGGATGCCATGCCCGAGGGGGGCACGCTCCGCATCAGCGTGACGGCGGTTCAGCCGGCGGCAGATCGAGGGGCGGGGGTGTTGGCATCTCAGGCACCTTTGTGTGCAGTGGTTCGCGTCAGTGACACCGGGGGCGGCATCGATCCGGCCATCGAGTCCCGGGTGTTCGAGCCCTTTTTCAGCACCAAAGGCGCGCGCGGCACCGGCCTCGGCCTTGCAGTCGTTGCGGAAATCGTGGATCGCTTTGGCGGCGCGATTCATGTCGACAGCCGGGTCGGCGTCGGGACCACCTTTGCGGTGTCGGTTCCTGCGGCCGTTGAACCCGGCGAGGAGAATCCTCGTGCATGAAGGCTCGCCCCCATTCACCGTCCGGCCGCGCGTGCTCGTCGTCGACGACGAGGAGCTCGTCCGTCTCGTGATCGCCCGGACGCTGCGCTTCTACGGTTTCGACGTGTGGGAAGCGCGTGACGGGCTGGACGCCCTGGGGCAACTGTCGATGGCGGCCCCGGACCTGGTCCTGAGCGACCTGAACATGCCTCGCTGCAATGGCGAGCGGCTCTGCGACGAGCTCAAGCGCCACCCCGAGACCGCCGGTATCCGTGTGGTCCTGATGACCGGCGGCCCCCTCGACGAGGCGCGCATGCGCCAGCTCGGGTGCGACGCCGTCGTCTACAAGCCGCTGCCCGATCGGTTGGGCGAACTGCTACTGGCGGTGCTGAGCGATGCGGCGCCACCGAGCCGTCCCGGCGGGTGGGCGGTGCCCGGCAGAGGTCCCGCGCGCCAGCCGCCGGCCGCCTAGCCGTTACCGACCGCGACCCGCGGTCATGGTCGCTTCGGGCGCGGGCGGCGTGATGGTCGCGCCGCGGACCAGCTCGCGCAGCTTCTCGAGGCGGAACGGCTTCTGGAGGAAGCCGGCCAGGTCCTCGCCGTCGAACAGCGTCGATGCTTCCTGGTGGCTGTAGCCGCTCATCACGATGATGGGCACATCGGGACGGATGGCGCGCAGCTCGCGATACGTTTCGTCGCCGCGCGACCCGGGCATGGTCAGGTCGAGCAGGACGACGGTGAAGGCGGCCGGCCGTTCGTTGATGATCTCGATGGCCTCGGCGCCGCTCGCCGCTGTCTCGACGTCGAGTCCCATCGACACCAGCATCCGCGTGGCGACGTGACGCACCGACGGCTCGTCGTCGACGACGAGCGCCAGGCCGCGGCCGTGCCAGATCGGCGCCGGCTCGACAACCGTGGTCTCCGGGCTGGCGATGACCGTCGAGGCCGGCAGCAGCAGCCGGAACGTCGTGCCGAGGCCTTCGTGGCTCTCGACCTTGAGGGCGCCGTAGTGGGCGCGCACGATGCCGAGCACCGCGGCCAGGCCGAGGCCGCGCCCGGTGAACTTGGTCGAGAAGAACGGATCGAAGATCCGGGCCAGCGTCTCCGGGCTCATGCCGCGACCGTTGTCGGCGACCTCGAGGAACACGTAGCGGCCTTCCGGCAGGTCGGGCGAGAGATGCGTCGACGCCAGGTAGGACGCATCGGCGTCCATGACGCCGGTCCTGACGCGGATGACGCCGGGCTTGCCTTCGCTCGCCTCGGCGCCGTTCAGCACGAGGTTCATGATGATCTGCCGGATCTGCGTCAGGTCGCCCTCGACGATCGGCAGGCCCATCGACAGCTGCAGCTCGAGACGGACGGTGCGCCCGATCGAGGCCCGGATCAGCGAGGTGGTCTCGTGTACCGCCGCGCTGACGTCGACGTGACCGATCTCGAACCGGCCTTTGCCGGCGTAGGCGAGCATCTGGCCGCACAGCTCGGCGGCGCGCTCGGTCGACTGCTCGACCTGCTCGAGGCAGGCGTCGATTTCGGTCGGCACGGTCGATCGGCGGGCCAGGTTGGCGTGGCCGAGGATGCCCGTCAGCAGATTGTTGAAGTCGTGCGCGATGCCGCCGGCGAGCAGGCCCAGGCTTTCGAGCTTCTGCGTCTCGCGCAGCTTCTCTTCCATCGCCGCCTTCTCGGCCTCGTTCCGGCGACGCTCGGTGATGTCGCGGTCGAAGGCGAGCAGATAGCGGTGGCCGCGGACGCGGAAGGCCTGCGCGTGCATCTCGACGTCGACGACCTCGCCATCTTCGCGGGCGTGCGCCAGTTCGATGCGGACGCGGTCGTCCTCGGGCGCCGATTCGAGCGCCAGCTGCAACGCGTCGCGCTGGCCGCCGCGCTGGAAGTCGGCCAGGTGACGGCCGGCGAGTGCGTCGGGGGCGACGCCGTGCATGTCCCCGGCGGCCGGATTGGCGGCGAGCACCTTGCCGACGTGGGGCGGCTCGCCCTCGAGCATGAAGATCGCGTCCGGCGCCTGGGCGAAGAGCGCGGTGGCGCGCTGTTCGCTCTCGCCGAGGGCCCGCATCGTCTCGTTGCGCTCGGTGGTGACGGCGCCGACCAGCAGCGACGTCAGCGCGCCGACGGCCAGCGACGCCTGGATCAGCAGCGTCTCGCGCTCGCTCGGCGCCGCCGTGCCGGGCGGCTCGAGCAGCACGTGCCCGGCGAGGGCGACGCCGGAGACGACGAGCGTCGCCGCGGTCGCGCCGCGGACGCCGAAGCGCATCGCCACCCAGATCGCCACCGGGAAGGGCAGGTACTCGAGCGGCGAGTGGACGTCGCCGCGGACGCTGGCGAAATAGGCGACCATGCCGGCCGAGGCCAGCGCCAGCACCAGGGCGCCGAGCTCGACGAGACGGGCCGGCGACGGCAAGGCGTGGCGGCGATAGCCGGACCACGACATCAGCGGTGGGGCGACGAGCAGGCCGCCCATGCCGGTGCCGACCATCCACGTCACCAGCCCACGGCCGATCGACGGCCACGCCGGCGAGCCGAGAGCCAGTGTCGCCACCGTGCCGACCATGGCGCCGGCGATGGCCGTCACGGCGATGGCGACGACCAGTGCGAAGGCGTCGACGAGGCGCGACAGGTCGACGCGGAAGCTGGGCCAGGCCTTCAGGACCAGGGCGCCGGCCACCGCCTGCGCGGTGTCCACCGCGGCTAGGGTCCAGGCCCCCTCGGTCGCGCCGCCGCGGCCGAGGACCCCGCCGAGCAGGAGGGCCGGCCAGGCACTGATCCCGCGCAGCGTCAGCGCCGCCAGGCCCACACCGGTGACCGGCCACAGCCACGGCACGTGCGTCTCGGAGCCGACGAAGTAGGCACCGGTCCGCGTCGCGATGGCGGTGAGGATGGTGAGGCCGGCCTGTTCGACCAGGTACCATCCGATGGTGCGAAGGCGGGCGGTGTTCATCGCACCGCGGGAGCGAGCATGCGAATCGATCCGGCCGTTGCGTCGATTTCGACGACGGCGCCGATGGGCAGGGTGAACTGGCGATCGATGTGCCCGAACAGGGCGCCGCGCCAGGCCGG
>JBDSLU010000401.1:0-13229 GCA_039916225.1 Vicinamibacteraceae bacterium | reverse complement strand
GCTTCGCTTGGCTCTTCGTGGCACGTTTGTTGAACAGCTAGGACGCCGTGGGCAGTCGCATGCTGCCGGCGGGCCCGGCCTCGGTCAGTCGAGGCTACTGGGTTGCTACTAACGGGGAGGTTCCAAGTGAACGACGAGATCCGCACCACCAATCCTGCTGCCGCCATTGAAGGCGAACAGCCCGTTCGTCGGAAAGAGCGCCGGGGCTTCGCGTCCATGTCGCCCGAGAAGCAGCGCGAGATCGCCAGCAAGGGTGGGCGCGCGGCCCACACCAAGGGCACGGCTCACGAGTGGACCTCGGAAGAGGCCCGGTCGGCTGGCCGCAAGGGCGGCATGATCAGCCGCGGTGGCCGCGGCCGCCTCATGAACGAAGGCGACGAACCGGTTCCGTCGGAATCCTAAGCGCCGTCGTCGTCGACCAGCGACACGATTCCTTCGCAATCGCTATGATGGCCGGGCGGCGCGTTCGCGACCGCCTGGTCCCCATGCCGCTTCCGCGTGTCGTTCGCGTCTGCCTGGTCGGCGCGGCCGTTCTCCTCGCTGCCATCCCCGGTCGGGCCCAGACGCCCGCACCGGATCCGCCAACCGCCATCGCCACGCCGTCCGGGTCGGTCGAGACGACCGAACCGGGCCGCGTGCGTATCAAAGACGTCGAGTTCACGGGCGTCAGCCCGTCGATCCTCCCCGCGCTTCGCGGCAGCCTGTCACTGCGGCCGTCGTCGTCCTGGCCATGGGGCCGGAAGGTCTACTTCTCGCGGGCCCTCCTGGCCGACGACCTGCGCCGGATCGAGGCCTACTACGACGCGCACGGGTTCGCCGACGCGAGAGTCGACACCTACGACGTCGACCTGGCGTCGCCGACGCAAGCCTCGCTCACCTACCACGTCGTCGAAGGCCTGCCGGTCCACATCGCCTCGGTCGAGACGTTCGGCCTCGATGTACTGCCCGACGTCGTGCGGCAGCGCGTCCTCGGCGAACTGGGGCTGGCGCCGGGCGCGGTCCGGACGCGCGCAGCGGTCGACCGGGCCCGCGAACTGGCCCGCACCGCGCTGCAGGAGGAGGGCTACCCGTACGCGCGGGTCGCGATCCTCGAAGCGCTCGCCGCCAACGGCCAGGACGTCACCCTGACGGTGGCCGCCGAGGCGGGCCCGACCGCGGTGTTCGGGCCGGTGACGATCACCGGGCACGAAAGCGTGGCCGAGTGGGTCATCCGGCGCCAGTTGGCCTTCGGGTCCGGCGATCCGTTCAAGCTGAGTCGCGTCGTCGAAAGCCAACGGCGGCTCTACGGGCTCGAGCTGTTCGACTTCGTGAACCTCGACGTTGCCAGCCTGCAGCAGCAGCCGACCCAGGTGCCGGTTCGGCTGAGCGTCACCGAGGGCAAGCACCATCGCGTGCGCGTCGCGGTCGGTTACGGCACCGAAGAGAAAGCCCGCATCGCCGGCAGCCTGCGCAACGTCAACTTCCTCGGCGGCGGGCGCACCGGATCGATCGAAGCGAAGTGGTCGTCGCTCGATCGGGGTGTTCGCGCCAACCTGGGGATTCCCTACTTTTTCTCGGGCAGCTATCGGGCCGATGTCCAGGTGCAGCAGTGGGACGCGCACGAACCGGCCTACACGCTGCGGACCCGCGGCGGACGCGGCACCGTCACGCGCGAGCTGGTGCGGCACGATTCCTACGGCCGCCGGAAGTCCGCGACACGGGCGGCGATCACCTTCGTCGACGAGTTCGAGACGTTCTCGATCGTGCCCGAGGCGCTGGCCGATCCGACCTTCCGCGACGACCTGATTGCGCTCGGCCTGGATCCCGAGACCGGAGCCGGGCGGGGCACGCTGGTCGCGCTGGCCCTCGACGTGACGCACGACACGGCCGGCAATCCGCTGGACGCGCGCCGGGGCTACTTCGCGACCGTGCACATCGAGCAGGCCAGCCCGTTCGCCGGCGGCGACTGGGGCTACTTCGAAGCCACGGCCGACGCCCGTGCCTATGTGCCCGTCGGCCGATCGGTCGTCGCCTTCAAGGTGCGGGCCGGCGGCATCCACCCGACCGCACGCGGCGTGCCCTTCTTCAAGCGCTACTTCCTTGGCGGCTCGACCACGCTGCGCGGCTGGGGCCGCTACGAGGTCAGCCCGCTGCGGCAGGGCCTCGTCATCGGCGGTCTCGGCTTCTTCGAGACGACGGCCGAGTTCCGCTTTCCGGTGAAGGGCGCCTTCTCGGGTGTGGTCTTCGGCGAGGGTGGGCAGGTCACCGAAGGCGCCTGGGACGACAACGTGCTGCACCTGCGCACCGACGTCGGCCTCGGCATCCGCTACGCGACGCCGATCGGCCCCATCCGGGCCGACGTCGGCTACCAGCTCAACCCGGTGCCGGGCCTGATCATCGCCGGCGTAGAACAGGCCCGGCGCTGGCGCATCCACGTCAGCGTCGGACAGGCTTTTTAGTCGTGCACTTCGTCTTGGGCTACAGGATGATCGAGCCGTGAGTCTGCGAGACACGACGCCCGCGACGCTCGATCCGGAGGCGCCGCGGCCACCGCGCCGCTGGCGTCGGCGCCTGCGCAAGGTGCTGTTCCGCCTCGCGGTGGCCATCGTGGCGATCGTCCTGGCGCTGCTCGGTGTCTCGCAGACGTCCTGGTTCCGCGACTGGCTGCGCCGGGACATCGTGGCGCGGGCCGAGCGGCTGCTCGACGCCAAGGTCTCGATCGCGCGCGTCGGCGGCGACCTGCTGAGCGGCATCGTCCTCGACGGCGTCCGCCTCGAGCAGAACGGCGTGGCGGTCATCTCCATCGACCGCATCCGCGTCACCTACCGCGTGCTGACGCTGCGCAAGACGCGGATCACCCTCGACTCGGTCGACGTGCTGCGGCCGGTCATCGTGGCGCGGCAGACGCCCGAGGGCTGGAGCCTGACGCGTCTCGTCAAGCCGCGGGTGAAGCCGTCGGGCTCGGCGCCGATCGTCTTCGCCATCGACGCCCTCCGCCTGTTCGACGGCCGCGTGCTGGTCGAGCCGCTGGCGCCGGGCAAGCCGACCCGCATCGAGGATCTCGACGCGTCGCTGGCGATCTCCACGGGACCGGCCGGCGCGCGCGTCGAGATGCGGGCCGTCTCCATGACGATGCCGGATCGCGCGCTCCGCATCGGGCGCGTCGTCGGCACCATCGAGAAGCACGACGACGTCGTGTCGATCACCAATACCGGCCTCGACCTGCCACGCAGCCATCTACGCGTCGACGGCAACGTGCACGGCGTCGGCAAGGCCGTCGACCTGGAGTTCAAGGTCAGCTCAGGCGCCTTCGCCTTCGACGAGATGGCGCGGTTGATTCCGTGGGTGCCGGTCCGGCCGGTGCAGGCCAGCTTCAGCGCCACTGTGCGCGGCCCCCTCTCGAAGGTGGCGACGACGATCGCCTTCCGGTCGGCGGCCGGCGACGCCGTCGGTGACGTCGTCATCGGCCGCGAAAAGGACGACCCGACGCAGCCGATCGAGTTCCGCGGCACGCTCGCCCTCGGCCACATCGATCCGGGTGTCTGGTCGAACACGCCGGCGGTGGCCGGCCGCGTCACCGGGCAGGCGGTCTTCACCTTCGCGCCGTCGTCGGCCAGCCGCGGCCTGCCGGCCCGCGGCACGTTCACCATGACGCGGACCGATGCCGACGTCGCCGGCTACCAGGCGCGCGGCGCCGAGGCTCGCGGCCGCTTCGCCGGTCCCCGCGTCACGCTGGAGCGCGCCCGTGGCCAGGCCTACGGCGGCACGTTCGACACGCGCGGCACGATCGGCCCGCGCGATCCCGGGCAGAAGGGCGTGCGCTTCGATCTCACCGGCCGCGTCACCCACATCGACGTACGGCGGCTGCCGCCGCCAGTCCCGCGACTGCGCCTCGCGACCGACATCGCCGGCACGTTCCACGCCCAGCTCGATGGACCGACCTTCGACGCGACAATGACCTTCGACCCGTCGACCGTCGAAGGCGGTCGCGTCACGGCCGGCTCGATCGGTACGTTCGCGCTGGCGCCAGGCGTCCTGCGCTACGGGTCCAAGGCCCGGCTCGAAGCCCTGGACCTCGGACGGCTCGGCGCGGCGCTCGACGTGCGCTGGCTGCAGGATCCGCGCGTCGCCGGGCCGCTGACCGGCGACGTCGACGTCCAGGCCCAGGGTCGCACGCTGCGCGACCTGACGCTGACCGCGCACGCCGTCCTCGATCGCGCCACGGCCGCCGGTGGTGTCGCCACCGCCACGACGCTGGACGCGCGCATCGCCGATCGCCGACTCGACGTCGACATCGACGGCGATGTCGCGCACGTCGACCCGGCCGTCGCGACGACGTTCGCATCAGCGGCCGGCGATGTGTCCGGTCACGTCAAGGGGCACGTGTCGATCGCCGACCTCGCCGCCGACTTCACCGCGAAGTCGATGGGCTTCGCCGGCGACGTCACGCTCGGACCGAGCCGCGTCGCCGGACTCGACGTCACCGCGGCGTCGATGACGCTGGCGCTCGCTGACGGCGTGATGGACATCCGGCGGCTCGAAGGGACGACGCCGCTAGGCGCGGTCACCGCCTCGGGGCCGCTTGCCTTCGACGCGACGGCAACCTCGAATCTGGCCTACACGATTCGCGGCATCCCGCTGGCGCAGTTCCGTGACCAGATCGGCGACGTGACCGGCACGGTCGACGTCGATGGCCGCCTGACCGGCCCGCGGGCGACGCTGCGCAGCGCGGGCACCGCGCGGTTCGCCAGCATCGACGCGGGTACCCTGGCGCAGGGCCTCGCCGCAACGTCACCGTTCACCGTCGATCTGCCGGACTGGGATCTCGCGAACCTGCGACTCGACGTGCATCCGGTCCTCAGTGCCGGCACGGTGGCCGGCATGGTGCTCGAGACCGGAGACGTCCGCGTCGGCTATGCAGACAAGCGCGCGACCTTCGACGTCAACGCCTCGAGCGGGGACCGTCGCGTGCACGCCGCCGGTAGCGCCGATCTCTCGAACGCGGCGGAGCGGCGCATCGCACTGACGACGGCGGGCCTGTCGATCGGCGAACAGACGTGGGTGCTCGACGGGACGCGAAACCCGGCGATCGATCTGCTGCCCAACGAGGTCAGGGTTCGCGGCATCCACTTCGACGACGGCACCGGCCAGATCGCCGAGGCGGTCGGCACGCTGGCCCTCAACGCGCCGGCCGAGTCGAACCTGCAGGTAACGGTGCGCGGCCTCGACCTCTTGCCGATCGAAGAATTGGCGGGGCAGGAGGATCCGGAATTCGCCGGCCTGCTGAACGGCATCGCCCGCATCACCGGTCCGGCCGGCCAGCCGGAGGTGCTGGGCTCCTTCGCCATCGCCAGCGGCCGCTTCCGCGAGCTGCAGTTCGCCCGCGTCGCCGGCGCGGTCCACTATGACGCGGGCCGGATCGGCGTCGACGTCGTCGTCGAGCAGGCGCCCGGGGTCACGCTGGCCGTCAACGGCAGCGTGCCGCTGGCGTTGTTCACGAGCAGCGAAACGACCGCCGCCGAGGCCGCCGTGGCCGGTGGCGGCGCGGCCCCCATCGATGTGAACATCGAGAGCTCGGCGATCGGCCTGCAAATCGTCACCGGCCTGACCGACGCGGTGGAGCAGGTGACGGGCACGGCCACGGTGAAGCTGCACGTCACCGGCACCGCCGACAACCCGCTGTTCGACGGCGGCGTTGCGCTCAACGGCGGCGCGTTCACCGTGCCGGCGACCGGCCGCCGCTATCGCGATCTCACGACCCAGGTCACGTTCGAGCCGGGCCGGATGAAGGTCGACGGCCTGAAAGTGTTCGACGAGGAAGGGGACGCGCTCGAGGTCAGCGGCGTCCTCGGCCTTCGGCGCCTGGCCTTCGGCGACGTGCAGATGCACGCCCAGGCCCGGCGTTTCGGCTTCGTCCGCAACGACCTGGCCCGACTCGAGGTCGATCTCGATCTCGACGTCACCGGGCAGGTGACCCGGCCGACCATCGTCGGCAAGGCGGTCATCGAGCAGGGCCGTGTCGAGGTCGATCGCGTTCTCGCCTCGCTCGATCGCCGCCGCACGCCGCTGGGGCCGGACGACGCGGTGCCAATCGTCGGCAAGGGCCAGAAGCCGGTGCCGCCCCCGCCGCCACCCGACGCAGCGCCGTCGGCCACCGCGACGGCGGGCGCGCCGCCGACTGGTGGACCGCGCGGTCGCCGCGGCCGCGCCAGCGGAACTCGCCGGCCAGCGACGGCGTGGAGCGCCACCGAGCTCGACATCCGCGTCCAGATCCCCGAGAACCTGCTGCTGCGCGGCCAGGACATCCGGCGCGATTCAGCCGCCGCCGGCCTCGGCGACATGACACTGGTGGTCGGCGGCGACTTCCGGGTCCAGAAGGAGCGCCGGCGGCTGACGACGCTGGTCGGCACGATCACGACGGCGCGGGGCAGCTACGAGTACTACGGCCGCCGCTTCGAGATCCTTCGCGACGGCCGCATCCAGTTCACCGGCGGGCCGGAGATCGATCCGACCGTCGACGTCACCGCGCGGCGGGTCATCGAGCCGAGCGGCGTCGAAGCGCGGATTCGCGTGCAGGGCACGGCCCGCAACCCGACGCTCAGCTTCGCGAGCACGCCGCCGCTCGACGAGTCGGACATCCTGGCCCTGATCATCTTCAACCGCGACCTCAACAGCCTCGGCGCGTCGGAGAAGGGGGCCGTGGCGACGATGGCCGGGACCGCGGCCGCGGGCCTGGTGGTCTCGCCGCTGGCCGACACGCTCGGCCGCAAGCTCGGACTCGAAGAAATCGACGTGCAGACCACCAGCGACGCCGGCACGCCCGGCGGCGTCGTCACCGTCGGCGATCGCTTCGGGGAGCGCCTGTTCGTGCGGCTCCGGCAGCAGTTCGGGGCGCAGGAAGTCAGTGAGCTGCTGCTCGAGTATCGGCTGTCGGAACTGCTGCGGCTGCAGGGCGCGGTCGCCGAGGGTGACGGCGTCGGCCGCGCCAACCGCTCGCTGACCCGCCGCGTCGAGCGGGCCGGCCTGGACATGGTGTTCTACTACCGCTATTAGCAGGACGCGCTCGCGCCCGTGGCGAGCCCGCCATCTGGCTGTCCGGTCTACTGCACCGGCACTTTGCCGGGCACGAAGACGGAGAGCGTCGTGCCCTCCCAGGACGCTGCGACCACCTTGGCGACCTCGACGCGGGCGTCGTTGAAGCAGGCGCCGCCACCGAGATCGCTCAGCGTCGCCGGCGCCAGCGCCGTGGCCGTCGACTGGTTGAACGAACTGCGGCGCCACAGGCCCTTGGCGAGGCTGACGGTGCCGGGCCGCATCGCCTCGGTCACCTCGACCAGGCAATGCACTTCGCCGAGTCCGTTGAAGACCCGGACGGCGTCGTCGCTGGCGATGCCGCGCACGGTGGCGTCAGCGGGATGCATGTGGATCACGGCCGGCCGGGTCCGCAGCTCGCCGAGCGTGGAGCTGATCGTCTTCTCGCTGGCTGGCGAGATCAGCGCCAGCGGATGTTCGTCGGTGGCCGGATCCGCCTGGTAGCTGTAGAGCCCGCCCGGCGCGATCGTCGGCACGTCGGTGGGGAACAGATGCACCTTGCGGTCGTCGGTCAGCGGGTGCACGTCGACGAACTGGATCGGAGCGGTGCCTCCCGGCGGCGCCGGCACGCCATCGGCGAGGACGGCGTCGCCGATGCCGTCCGGCAGCCGGCGTGCGACGTGCACCAGGGCGTCGGTCTCGTCTTCGGTCGGACCGTCGGAGAGCCCGAGGCGGACCTCGAGCTCGCTGAACACGTCGGCGTTCGGCCGCGATTCCCCGACCGGCTGGATGGCCGGCTTGACCAGCAACATGGCGTGGCCGCCGTAGCTGCGATTGATGTCGTAGTGCTCGAGGAACGTCGTCGCCGGCAGGACGACGTCGGCGTAGGCGACCGTGTCGGTACGCACCTGCTCGAAGACCACCGTGAACAGATCGGCGCGCTCCAGGCCGCGGATCACCGCGTTCTGGTCGGGGATCGTGGCGACCGGGTTGGCGTTGTAGACGAACAGGACCTCGACCTTCGGGTCGTTCAGCGTCGTCAACGCGTCACCGAGCTGGTTCATGTTGACCACTCGCGTCGACGGGGCGTCGACGCCGATCCAGTCGCGGTTGTTCAGCCGCCAGGCGCCCGAATTGCTCATCGAGTAGCCGCCGCCGCGGACGCCGAACTTACCGGCGACGGCCGGCAGGCCGAGCACGGCCATCGCGGCGTGGCCACCATTGCGGTTGCGCTCCAGGCCCCAGCCGCAGCGGATCACCGCCGGCGAGAGCGCGGCGTAGAGGCGGGCGAACTGTTCCAGCGTCTCCACGTCCACGTCGGCGATCGCGGCGGCCCGGGCGATCGTCCACGGCTCGGCCGCGGCCCGCAGTTCGGCGACGCCGGTCGCGTGATCGCGCAGGAAGGTGTCATCGGCGAGGCCGCGATCGAACAGGAAGCGGTGCAGGGCGAGCGCGACGGGGAGGTCGGTGCCCGGTCGCAGCGCCACGTGCAGGTCGGCCTGATTGGCGAGCGCGGTGCGCCGGGGATCGACGACGATGAGCGTCGCGCCCTTGCGCTGGGCCTCGCGCAGGAACGGCACCAGGTGGATGCCCGAGGCCGACGGGTTGACGCCCCAGAGCACGATCAGCCGCGCCGCCGGATAGTCCTCGAAGGCGACGCCCGACATCTTGCCGTAGAGCCCGAGGGCCGCCGCGCCGGTCGGCGCCGCGCACACGGTGCGGGCCAGGCGGGAGGCGCCGAGGCGGCGGAAGAAGCGCGCGTCGACCGCCTCCTGGGTCAGCAGGCCGTTCGAGCCGCCGTAACAGAAGGGGAGGATCGCTTCGGCGCCGCTCCGCGTCCGCACCTCGTCGATGCGGCTGGTGATGACGCCGAGGGCCTCGTTCCACGAGGCCTGGCGGAACTGACCCTTGCCCTTGGGACCGGTGCGGATCTGCGGGAAGAGGAGCCGGTCTTCCCCGTAGACGCGGCCGCCGAAGCCGCGGACCTTGGCGCAGATGAAGCCCTTGGTGATGCTGTGCCGGCGGCTGCCGTCGATCTTGGTGACCTTACCCTGTTCGACGGAGACGGACAGGCTGCAGGCGTCAGGGCAGTCGAGCGGGCAGGACGTCTCGACGGTGCTCTTGCCCCAGCTCATTTCCTCGCTCATCCGACAAGTTTACTCCCCCGGCCTCGACCCGGCCGGCCGGCTATGATCGACGTGCCCATGTCCGACCCGTCCGTGCCTGCCGCATCCCCGTCCACGCCCCACGTCGTCATCGTCGGCGGTGGTTTTGGCGGCCTCACCGCCGCCAAGGCGCTCCGTCGCAAGCCGGTCCGCGTCACCCTCGTCGACCGTCAGAACCACCACCTGTTCCAGATGCTGCTGTATCAGGTGGCGACGGCGGGCCTCTCGCCCGGCGACATCGCCTCGCCGATCCGCTGGATCCTGCGCCGCCACGCCAATACCCGCGTGCTGATGGCCGACGCGCAGCGCGTCGACGTCGCCGGCAAGGCGCTGGTCACCGACGTCGGGCCCATCCCGTTCGACTACCTGATCCTGGCGCCGGGCGTCACCCATTCCTACTTCGGCCACGACGAGTGGCGGGCGCACGCCCCCGGGCTCAAGACCCTCGACGACGCCCTGGCCATCCGCGCCCAGGTGCTGCTGGCGTTCGAGCGGGCCGAGCGGGCGACGGACGATGACGAGCGGCGGCGATCGCTGACCTTCATCATCGTCGGCGGTGGCCCGACCGGCGTGGAACTGGCCGGATCCATCGTCGAGATCGCGCGGCACGCGCTACGCCACGAGTTCCGGGCCATCGACTCGCGCACCGCGACGGTCCTCCTGTTGGAAGGGGGACCGGACGTCCTGGCGGCGTTCCCGAAGGAGCTGCGGGATCGGGCCCGGCAGGATCTCGAACGGCTCGGCGTGACGGTCCGCACCGGTACCACCGTGCAGCAGATCGAGCACGGCGTCGTCCATGTCGGCGAGGAGCGCATCGAGGCCGGGACGATCCTGTGGGCGGCTGGCGTCCAGGCCTCGCCCCTCGGCGCCACGCTCGGCGTGCCGCTGGATCGGGCCGGGCGGGTGAAAGTCGAACCCGATCTCTCGGTTCCCGGCGCGCCATCGATCTTCGTCGTCGGCGACCTGGCGTCGCTCGAGGGCCCGCAGGGTCGGCCGCTGCCGGGCGTCGCCAGCGTCGCCATCCAGGAGGCCCACCACGCGGTCGGGGCCATCGAGGCGGACCGGGCCGGGCGTCCGCGGGGCACCTTCCGCTACAGGAATCCCGGTGACCTCGCCACCATCGGCCGCGCCGCGGCGGTCGCCGACCTGGGCTGGTTCCGCTTCGCCGGCTGGACGGCGTGGCTGTTCTGGCTGTTCGTCCACATCATGAAGCTCACCGGCTTCCGCAATCGCCTGGTGGTCCTGGTCCAGTGGGCGTGGGCGTACATGACGTTCCAGCGCAGCATCCGGCTGATCACGGGGCGCGGCGGCGGGGCCACCAAGCCCCCGGTGTCGGGATGACGCGGGCGCACATTGCCGGACTGGCGGTGATCGCCGCGGCGGCGATCGCCCTGGCGGTGCCGTGGCCGCCGGCTGCCGTCGAGTCGGCCTTCTCGACTGGCGCCTATCCCGCCTGGCAACGGGTAGCGACGACGGTCACCAACGCGCTACCGTTCGCGACCTTCGATGTCGTCCTGGGCCTGGCGATCGTCGTGCTCGTCGGCCTGGCGATTCGAGCCTGGCGGCGGAGCAGCGGAGGGCGCTGGCAACGGGCTGGCGCCGCGCTGCTGGTGGTGCTGAGCGTCGGGGCCATTGGCTATCTCTGGTTCCTGCTCGCCTGGGGCTTGAACTACCAGCGCGTGTCGGTGGCGGTGCGCGTCGGTCTGGATCGCACGCGCGCCACCCCCGATCGCTTCGCCGACTTCGCGTTCGACACGGTCGATCAGCTCAACCGCCTGCAGCCGATCGCGCAGGCACGCGCCTGGCCTGCGCCAGCGGCGCTGGTCGATGAGCTGCGGCCGGCGTTTCAGGCCGCTCTGCCGCGCCTTGGCCTGCGGGACGATGTGGTGGCCGGCAGGCCGAAGTGGTCGGTGCTCCAGCCCTACTTCCGGTGGGCCGGTATCGACGGTGTGACCAACCCGTTCCTGCCGGAGGTCGTCGTCAATCACGACCTGCTGCCGATGGAGTGGCCGTTCACGGTGGCGCACGAGTGGGGGCACTTGGCCGGACTGGCTCACGAAGCCGAGGCGAGCTACGCCGCCTGGCTGACCTGTGCGGGCGGAACAGACCAGACGCGCTACAGTGCGCGCTTATGGGCGTTCGGCCACCTCTTCGCTGCCAGCCCACCTGAGCGGCAGCTGCAGCTGCTGAGCCGACTCGACGCAGGGCCGAGAAGCGACTTGCGTGCCATCTCACGCAGGACTGCGCAGAGTGTGCAGGTGGTACGGCGCGTGAGCTGGGCGACGTATGACCGTTACCTCAAATCGAACGGGGTGTCGGAAGGGCTGTCAAGCTATGACGCCGCAATCGTGTTGATTCTGGCTGCGATGCCGGAATCACGACACCAAATGCCCTGACGATTTTTGTCAGGGATGTGTCGACGCCCAGAACGTTGTGCAAGAGTACTGCCACAGAATTGAAATCTACACACCAGACGTGTCATCGCTCACTTGAGCGCCAGCGGGCGGAAACGCACACGCACACGCTGAATGCCGAGCATTCGCTGTGTGCAGGCCCGCACACCGCGCCAGGCACATCCGTTGCCCTTTCAGGGCATCGTGATGATGCGCGCGAACTCTTTCCGCTCACTGTGGCTTGCCGGTCTGGCGACCCTTTTCGGCGTGCTGGCTTTTGCCGGCGCGGCATCCGCACAGTCGGTGACGCTGGCCTGGGACGCGAACAGCGAATCGAACATCTCCGGCTACCACGTGCAGTACGGCACCGTCGCGGGCAACCCGTCGACGACCGTCGACGTCGGTAACGTCACGCAGCGCCAGTTCGCCGGGCTGCAGTTCGGCGTGACCTACTACTTCCGGGTCACCGCGATCGACTCGTCGAACGTCGAGAGCCCGCCGTCCGCGGAGGTCTCGTATACGCCGGTCGCGCCGGGCGGGCCGACATTGACCTCGATCGCACCGACCTCTGGTCCGATGAGCGGCGGCACCGTCATCACGCTCAATGGCACCAACCTCGCGTCGGGCGCGACGGTCACCGTCAACGGCGTCGCCGCGACCGCGGTCACTTTCCTCTCGGCGGCGCAGGTGCGGGCCACGACGCCGGCGGGCACCGCCGGGGCTCGCACCGTCGTGATCACCATGCCGGGCGGCCAGACGGCGTCGCTCGCCAGCGCCTTCACCTACATCGCGCCGCCCCCGCCGCCGACAGTCACGTCGGCGTCACCGACGTCGGGGCCCACCGCGGGCGGGACCACGATCACGGTCACCGGCGCGGCGTTCGTCTCGGGGGCGACGGTGCGCGTCAACGGCGTCGCCGCGACCGGCGTGACGTTCCTGTCGGCGACGCAGGTCCGGGCGGTCACGCCAGCGGGCACCGCCGGCGCGCAGAGCGTCCAGGTCACCAACCCCGATAGCCAATCTGCGACCCGGGCCGGCGCGTTCACCTACACGGCCCCGGTTCCGTCGCCGACGCTGACCTCGATCGCGCCGGCGACCGGCGCGACCGCGGGCGGCACGGCCGTCACCCTCACCGGCACGAACTTCGCGGCCGGCACCACGGTGACCATCGGCGGAGCGGCCGCGACCAGCGTCGTCGTCTCGAGCAGCACGCGCATCACGGCGGTGACGCCGGCCGGTGCGGCTGGTGCCCGCGACGTCCGCGTCGCCCTGACGGGTGGTCAGTCGGCGACGCTCACCGGCGGGTTCACCTACACGGCGCCGACGATGCCGACGCTCACCAGCCTGTCGCCGGTCTCCGGTCCGACGGCCGGCGGCACCGCGGTGGCGCTGACGGGGACGAACTTCGCGGCGGGCACGACGGTGTCGATCGGCGGCACGGCGGCGGCCAGCGTCGTCGTGGTCAGCAGCACGCGCATCACGGCGGTGGCGCCGGCCGGCACCGCCGGCGCGCGCGACGTCCGCGTCACCCTCTCGAGCGGCCAGGCGACGACGCTGACCGGCGGCTTCACCTACACGACCGGTACGTCGACGGACAGCGACGGCGACGGGCTGACCAACGAGTGGGAAACGCTCTACGGCCTCGACCCGAACTCGGCCG
>JBDSLU010000400.1:0-7498 GCA_039916225.1 Vicinamibacteraceae bacterium | reverse complement strand
TCGGCAGCGTCGTCGACGCCCTGCGGCGCTAGTCTGGAGGGGTGACGGGACGTCGGCAAAAGTGCACGCCAAAACCCATTTGGATTCTTTGAAGGGGACGGGCACATGGCTGCTAGATTGATGTGGCGCGCCTGGTTGCTTCTAATGTTGCTCTTGCTCGGCGGGTCGCTGGTACAGCTCGGCGCGGACCAGGCAGAGCAGAGACTCGTCCTAGGTTTGCTATGGATCGTGCTGACACTGCCAGTCAGTCTTGCGGCGGTATTTGCAGCACCGTTCATGATTGACGGTCTCAAATCCGTAGGAATCCACTCCATCGGCTTTGAGACCGCGATTCTGTGGGCGCTCTGCTTTGCAGCCGGCGCGTGGCAGTGGCGGTGGCTTGCACCGCGACTGTGGCGCTGGTGGCGCGCGAGATAAGCCGGACCATGGAGTCGAGGCTCTAGTCTAATATCTCCGGGTGATTGCCGTTCGCGACGAGCAGCCGGGCGATCTCGCGGCGATCCGCGCGGTCAACGACGCCGCCTTCGATCAGCCGCTCGAGGGCCGCATCGTGGAGGCTCTACGCGCGCACGGGGCGGTGCGCCTCTCGCTGGTGGCGGAAGTCGACGGGCGGGTCGTCGGGCACATCCTCTTCAGCCCCGTCACGTCGGCAGGCAGCGAAGGCCTCGGCCTGGGCCCGATGGCGGTGACGCCGGAACAGCAGCGGCGCGGCGTGGGCGGGGCGCTGATCGAGGCCGCACTGGCGCGGCTCCGCGCGGCCGGTTGCCCGTTCGTCGTCGTCCTCGGGCATCACGGCTTCTACACGCGCTTCGGTTTCGTTCCGGCCAGCCGTCACGGCCTGCGCTGCGAGTGGGACGTCCCCGACGAGGCCTTCATGGTCCACGTCATCGACGCAGCCGCGACGGCGACCGCCTCCGGCCTGATCACCTACCGGCCCGAGTTCCTGATGGAAATGCCCGGCTGAGTCCGGTCGCCGACGCCGCCAGGACGCTGTCCACCCGGACAGGTTCGCCACACTTTCTTCACCGTCTTCTCACAGGCGTGCGACATCCCCTGCGTCCAATCGGGCAAGGGGGATCGAGCCATGAGACGACGCATCCTGTTGACATCCGCGGCGCTGCTGACCGGCACCGTCGCCTTGACCGCGTTCTACCGCCACGGCGCTGCCGCCGAGCCCGAGCTGACCACCGCCTCGGTGAGCCGGGGCGACGTCGTCCAGAGCGTGAAGGCCACTGGCACGCTCGAGGCGGTGACCACCGTTCAGGTGGGCTCGCAGGTGTCGGGCACCATCCTCTCGCTGCAGGCCGACTTCAACTCCCAGGTCAAGAAGGGCCAGGTCGTCGCCCGGCTCGAGCCGTCGCTGCTCCAGGCGCAGGTCGACCAGGCGCGCGCCTCGCTGGTCAAGCTGCAGTCGGACGCGGAACGGTCGCGGGTGGCGCTCGAGGACGCCAAGGTCCAGCAGCGTCGAGCCGAGACGCTGAGCGGTCAGCAGCTGCTGCCGACGAGCGAGCTGGAGTCGGCGCGGGTTGCGACCCTCCAGGCGGAGGCGGCGCTCAAGTCGGCGCAGGCGCAGGTCTCGCAGTCGCGGGCGGCGTTGGGCCAGGCCGAAGTCAACCTGAGCCACACCACGATCACCGCGCCGATCGACCGCGAGAGCAGGTTGAAGCCCTGGAACACGAACCCGATCTCGTCGTTGCGAACGCGCGCCAGCGCACGCGAGTCGAGCGTCGAGACGTCGCGGCCGTTCAGTGTGTAGTGCCCCGCCGTGGGTCGATCGAGGCAGCCGAGGAGGTGCATGAACGTCGACTTGCCCGAGCCCGACGGGCCCGTCAGCGCCACGAACTCTCCCGGCTGGCCACCACCACGCTGACCGTCGACGATGCCGAGGCCATCCGCCAGCAGGTGCCCGGCGTCCGCTACCTGTCGCCCGGTCTCAACTCGCGGTCTCAGATCATCGCCGAGGGCGGCAACTGGAACACGCAGGTGCAGGGCACGAGCGCCGAACTGCCGCAGATCCGCTCGTGGCCGATGCAGTTCGGCCTGTTCTTCACCGATGGCGACGTCGAGCGCGCGGCCAAGGTCGCCGTGCTCGGATCGGCGGCGCGCGATCAGCTCTTCGGCGCCGGCACCGATCCGACCGGCGCCACGATCCGGCTGAAGAACCAGCCCTTCACGGTCGTCGGCGTCCTCGCCAGCAAGGGCCAGTCGTCGATGCCGGGGCAGGACCAGGACGACACCGTCGTCATCCCCTACACGACGATGCAGAAGCGGGTGCTCGGCGTGCAGCACGTTTCGAGCATCACCATCTCGGCAGAGGACGGCGCGCCACAGGCCGAGATGACCGCCGCGATTGCCGATCTGCTGCGACAGCGGCATCGCGTCCGCCCCGGCGGCGACGACGACTTCTCGGTGCGGACGATGGAGGAATTCGCCTCGATGCTGACGTCGACCACGACGACGATGACCTATCTGCTCGCCAGCATCGCCGCGGTCTCGCTGCTGGTCGGCGGCATCGGCATCATGAACATCATGCTGGTGTCGGTGACCGAGCGGACGCGCGAGATCGGCCTGCGCCTCTCGGTCGGGGCCAGCGATCTCGACGTGCTGCTCCAGTTCCTGGTCGAGGCGATCGTCCTCTCGCTCGTCGGTGGCGCCATCGGCGTGGCGCTCGGCGTGGGCGCCTCGTGGGCCGTCCACACCCTGCTGCAGTGGTCCACCCAGGTCACCCCCGGCGCCGTGGCGCTCTCGTTCGGCTGCGCCGCGGCCATCGGCATCTTCTTCGGTTTCTACCCTGCCCGGAAAGCCGCCTCGCTCGACCCCATCGACGCCCTCCGCTACGAGTGACCGCCCGCCAGCCATCCCGGCACGACCGCCGTTCCGGGATGGTTCCCGCCGCCGCACTGCCGGCATAATCGTGGGCGGAGGATTCCGCCTGATGAAAAGTCGCGTGTCCGTTGCCGTGGTGCTCGCCCTGTCGATGCTGGTCTCGTCCGTGCCGGCGGGCCAAGTCGCGGCGGCAGACGAGCGGCCCGGTCTCGCCACCGGCCGGCAAGGCGCGGTGGCCAGCGCCGAAGCCAATGCGACCGACATCGGCATCGCCATCCTCAAGCGCGGCGGCAACGCGATCGACGCAGCCGTCGCCGTCGCCTTCGCCCTGGGCGTCACGCACCCCACCGCCGGGAACATCGGCGGGGGCGGGTTCATGGTGATCCGGTTGCCGGACGGCACCAGCACGGCCATCGACTATCGCGAGATGGCGCCAAGCGCGGCGAGTCGCGACATGTACCTCGACGCCAGTGGCACCCCGACGGCGGACAGCCGGATTGGGCCGCGCGCCGCGGGGATCCCTGGTGTGGTCCGCGGCCTGGAGTTCGCGCACCGCAAGTTCGGCAAGCTGCCGTGGGGCGACCTGGTGCGGCCGGCCGTCGGTCTTGCGCGCGAGGGCGTCGTGCTCGACACCTACCACGCCGACGAGATGGCCGGGGTGACACGGACGATGACGGAGCTCGCCGGCAAGGTGCCGGAGGGCCAGCCGGCGCTGCGCGACGCCATGACGGCGACACTCGCCACGTTCCGGAAAGCCGACGGCACGCCGTATCGGAGCGGCGAGACGTGGCGGCAGCCGGATCTGGCCACCACGCTCGACACCATCGCTGCCGGGGGCGCCGATGCCTTCTATCGCGGGCCGCTCGCACGGACGTTGGCGACGCGCGTCGCGGCGATGGGCGGCATCTGGACCGAGGCGGATTTGGCGGCCTACAAGGCGGTCGAGCGCGAGCCGATCCGCTTCAGCTATCACGGCCACGACATCATCACGATGCCGCCGCCATCGGGCGGCGGTGTGACCTTGCGCCAGATCCTCGCCGCGTCCGAGGCCTTGCATCTCGAGCGACTCGAGTGGGACTCGGTCGATCGCATCCATCTGTATGTCGAGGCGCTACGACGCATCTTCGCCGACAGCACGCAGCTGCTCGGCGATCCCGGTTTCGTGAAGATTCCGCTGTCGACCATCCTCGACAGCGGTTACATCCCCAAACGCATGGCCGACATCGATCGCGCCAAAGCGACGCCGTCGTCGGCGATCCGGGTCGGCGTGGGACCGAGCGAGCATCTCGAGACGACGCACTTCTCGGTCGTCGATGCCGCCGGCATCGCCGTCGCCAACACCTTCACATTGAACGGCGGTTTCGGCGCCAAAGTGCAGGTGCCGGGAACCGGCGTCATGCTCAATAACGAGATGGACGATTTCACCGCCAAGCCCGGCGCGCCGAACATGTTCGGCCTGGTGATGGGGGCGCAGAACGCCATCCAGCCGGGCAAGCGGATGCTGAGCAGCATGACGCCGACGATCGTGGTGAAGGACGGCAAGCTGCGGGCGATCGTCGGCTCTCCCGGCGGACCGACCATCATCACGACGGTGGCGCAAATCGTGATGCAGCTGGTCGATCACGGGCGGCCGCTCGTCGACGCCGTGGCCGCCGGTCGCGTGCATCATCAGTGGATGCCGGACGAGATCGTCTACGAGGAATCGCTGCCGGCGGCGACGGTCGAGGCACTGAAGGCGCGGGGCCACGCAATGCGCGCCCGTACCCGTATCGGTGTCGCCAACTGCATCGAGGTCGATTCCAAGACGGGCGCGCTCGTGGCCGTGGCCGACGTGGCCCGCGACGGCGGCAAGGCGTCCGCCTACTGAGTAGCGGCGGAGGGCGGCAGATGACCGGCCTGGTTCGACAATCGGCGGTCTGCGCGGGGCTCGTGGTGGCGGCCGCCGCCGCGTGGGCGCTGGCCGAGCGCTCGCAGCCGGCGGTCGTCGAGGCCGGATTCTGGTTCGAACGCGTGGCTTTCGCGTCGGCCCGGCTGGGCGGCGCCATCACGCCGGCCGATCTAGCCACGATCGAGGACGTCGCCCGCGGCGAAATGACCCACGCCTTTGCCGGCTTGCCGATCCGATTCTCGTCCCGCCGCGACGCCACCTATCGCGTCCGTGTCGCGCAGGCCGTGCACGATCCGCGGATGCGTGGCCGTTGGGGCGTGGCCGGCGCCTCGCACGCCGTGCCCGGCCTCGGCGGGCAGGGCGAGGTCAGCTTCGACTTCCTGGCCGGTGGCGCGACCGCGATGGCGCCAGAGGACGCGACGCGCGACGAGATCGTCGCGGCGATCGGTCGTGGCATCGGCCGCACCGCGGTGCACGAGCTCACCCATCAGCTGCTGCCGCAGGCGCCGATCCACGACAGCCGCGACGTGCGCAGCTACGAGTACGACTCTGCCGCCCGGCGCGAGCAGTATTTCGGCGAGATGCACTGGGATCTGGCGCGGCCCTTGCTGCAATCGCATCTCAGCCGCTGATCGGCGATCCGCCGAGCCGGCGCTGGGGAGGCTTTCATGACGACAATTGAGAGGGGCAACTCCGTCCTCACGCTCATCAACGTGTTCACCGTCGAGCCTGACAAGCAGCAGGAACTGGCCCAGTTGCTGATCGACGCTACTGAGCAGACGATGACGCGGCAGCCCGGCTTCGTCTCGGCGAACATTCACCGCAGCCTGGATGGCACGCGCGTCGTCAATTACGCTCAGTGGGAGAGCCGTGACGCGTTCGAAGCGATGCAGAAGAACCCGCAGGCCGCGCCGCACATGAAGGCGGCCGCGGCGTTGGCGCGCGTCGATCCGATCCTGTGCGAAGTGACCGAGTCCGTGTCGACGCGATGAGCGCCGCGGGTCCGCTCTACCGGACCCAGGCCCCGAACGCCAGGCAGAGCAGCGCGTTCGTAGTCATCATCGTGATGTCGTCGGTGCCGCGCGGCGAGTAGAGCTCGACCAGCGTGCCGGCCAGTGCGATCGTGAAGGTCAATCCGATCCACGGCAGACCCAGGCCCTGCGACAGCACGACGATCAGGCCGACGATGAACGCGCCGAGGAAGCCGGCCACGACGCCGACCACCGACTTGCGGTTGACGTCGCCGACGCCCCACACCTTGATGTTCTGCTTGCCGAAGAGCGAGCCGAAGATCTCCGCGCACGCGTCGGTCATCATGTACGACACCCAGATCAGCGCGAACACGACGGCGAACTCGTTCTTCGGGTAGAGGGTGGCGAGGACGCCGCCGATCGGCACCATGATGAACTTGAACGCCGCCCACAGCGTCGTGATGAGGAGGCAGTTGGCCCGTGCCAGCATGCCGTCCATGATGCGTGACTGCGGCCCATAGAAGGTCGCGCCGAGAAAGCCGCTGTGCCAGAACACGGCCAGGAAAATCCAGCCGACCAGCACCGCGTCGAACAGGCTGTCGCCGAGGAACGCGGTGGCGAAGCTCATGTCCGGCGTCTCGCGGAGACGCTTGTAAAGGAAGAAGCACATCGGCGCCTGCAGCGTGATGAAGCGGCCGCGGCGGCCGATCATGTCGGCGATTCGGATGCTCCGCTCGGAGTACTTCGCGGTGAGCGCCGCGACGTCGAAGGGCCGGTCCATCCGCGACGAGAACGCGTCGCGGCGCTCCTGCTCGGTGAAGCCGATCCGGCGTAGAAGGCGCGATTTGATGCCCCACCAGGCGAGGCCCCAGGTGATGTAGAAGAAGCCGACGGCAAAGACGATGATCCCGATGACGGACTGCAGCGACGGTCGATAGTTGCTGAAGAACATCGTGCCCCGGCCAGTGACCATCGATCCCACCCAGAACAGCGTCAGGGCGGTGTTGAAGATCAGGGCGCCGCGGAAGATCCGGCGCGCCGTGACCAGGCGGGGATCGTCGGCGGATGGGGCGGCCGTGGTCCTGGGCGCGCCGAAGGACTCAGCGATGGTCTGATTCATGGTGGTCTGTCGACGGCTCCGGCTCGCGTCGCCTCGGCCAGCTCGGGCGGATGTGACGACAACATCTCAGACGCGTGACGACGCCGCAACGTTTCGTTGTCCTCAAGACGTAGCCGGACCGTCATTTCGACAGTTGGCCCGCCGGCGCCCCCTCGCCAGTCGTTCAGGGCGCCGGCACGGCCCGGGCTGCTAAACTGGGATCGCCATGATTCAGATCAGCGACAACGCCGATCGCCAGATTGTGAAACTCGTCGGAAAAGAGGGCCTGCCGCAGACCGGCGGTCTCCGGGTAGGCGTGAAGGCGGGCGGCTGTTCCGGCCTGAGCTACATCTTCGCCTGGGAGCCGGACGCCAAGCCGGGCGACCAGGTCATCGCCGGCGCCCAGGGGTCGCGCGTGTTCGTCGACCCCAAAAGCTTCCGCTTCCTCGACGGCACGACGCTCGACTACGACACCAGCCTGATGAGCAAGGGCTTCGTCTTCGAGAACCCTGCCGCCAAGGCCACCTGCGGCTGCGGGACGTCGTTCTCGGTCACGGCGGCGGTTCGGCCACACCGAGGAGATCCCCGCCGAGGAACCTGTTCAGCACGTCAGCTTCTACGAGGCGGAGGCCTACGCGGCCTGGGCCGGAGCACGGCTGCCTACCGAGCGGGAGTGGGAGAAGGCGTGTGTCTGGGACCCGACGGCAGCACGTC
>JBDSLU010000399.1:0-19312 GCA_039916225.1 Vicinamibacteraceae bacterium | reverse complement strand
ACGGACCGAGCGGCGCCGGCAGCGATCCAGCCGGCGGGCGCACCACCGAGATCCGCGTGAGGTCCGCGTAGGCGACGCAGGTGACCTGGATGCCGGCGCCGGCCGGCAGGGCGACGGCCTGCACGGTCGTCCGAGCCGGCACGCGATCGGTGAAGTACGACCCGTAGACGGCGTTCATGGCCGCGTAGTCGTCCATGTTGGCCAGGTAGACATGGCACTTCACGAGGTGCTCGTAGCCCAGCCCGGCGGCCTTCAGGACGGCGCCGACGCCGTCGAGCGCCTGGCGCGCCTGCGCGTCCATCGTGGCGGGCGTGGCACCCGTCCCGGGCAGGCCGAGTTGCCCGGAAATGTAGAGCGTCTGGCCAACCAGCACGCCAGGCGAGTACGGGCGATCGGCCGGCGCGCCTTCCGGCCGAATCACGCGACGCTGGGCGGAGACCGGCGTCGCGCACGCCAGCATCACGCTGAGACCGGCCGCCAGCGACGCCGTGGTCTGAGCAGTCATGTCGGCCCCGTCACTTCTGCGGCGCGCCCCGGCGCGGTGGCAGCGCGCTGCTGCCCTGCGGGATCACCGGCATCGTCGACCAGTCCGGTGCGGCGCGACCGTTCAGATCCCAGACCACCTGGCCGGCGCGGATGGTGACCTCGCATTCGAGTTTCTGCGTGCCCTTCATGCGGCCGCCTGAAGAGTCGAGGAAGCCGAAGTCGCCCTTGCGCACCGCCAGCACCGCCACGTCGGCCTCGGTGCCGACGGCGAGGTGTCCAAGGTCGTCGCGCTTGATGATGGAGGCGGCCTTGGCGGTGTTGGCCGTGATCACGTCCTTCAGCGGCATGCCGAGGTTCATGATCTTGGACATCGTATTGAGGATGTCCTTCATCCCGTTGTTCTCACTGCCGGTGTGCAGGTCGGTGCTGATGACGTCCGGAAAGAACCCCTGCTTGGTGGCCGGCACGGCCTGCCGCCACAGGAAGCTGCCGCCGCCGTGGCCGACGTCGAAGATCACGCCACGCTTGCGGGCGGCGATGACGTAGGGTTCGACCTGTCCCTGCTCGTTGACGATTGGATGGCGCCCCCGCACGTGCCCGTACATGTGGGTGAGGATGTCGCCCGGACGCAAATGTTTATTGAGGAGGTCGTCGAGCGACAGCGGCGGGAAGTGTCCGCCGAAGTCGACCATCACCGGCACCTCGGCGTCCGTCCCGGCCTCGACGGCGCGGTCGACGGGGTTCCAGTCGCCGCCGTTGTAGTGGGCCACTTTGATGCCGACGATCAGGCCCTTGTGCTGGAGGATGCGCATCGCCGTCAGCCGGGCGTCCATGTCGTTCAGGTCCTGCTCGGCCGGCCCACCCTTCATCCCCGACCCGACGATGTTGATGAAAGAGAGGACGCGCGTCTTCGACGTGTCGATGATGTTGGTCTTGAACTGGCCGAAGTTGCGCCAGCCGGCCCCGCCGACGTCGACCATGGTCGTCTGGCCGCTGCGGAAGGAATGGCTGTCGGGCAGGACCGCCGTCAGCCCGTTGCTCAGGTAGGCGTCTGGCTCGGTGCCGTGGAAGACGTGGGCGTGCAGATCGATGAGCCCCGGCACCACGTACAAGCCCGCGGCATCGACGATGCGACTGGCCTTGGCCGCGTCGATCGAGGCGGCGACCTCGGCGATCTTGCCGTCCGCGATGGCGACGTCCATCACCCCGTCGCGGTTGTTCTTGGGGTCGATGACGTGGCCACCCTTGATGAGGATGGTGTAAGGCGGCTGCGCCGCCGCCGGCGTGGTCCACGAGGCGGCGACGACCGCGAACGCGGCGAGCGACAGATGGTGCAGGCGGATCGGCAAGGGGGCTCTCCTGACAAGTCGGGCCGGGATGGCCGCGTGTTATAGCACAGAGGCTGTCGATGGCCGCCACGCCGGCCGCATTTCGGACTAGATTGTCCCAGACCGCCCGGTCGTGCCCCTGGCGGGCAGAGGACGCAGCCGTGATTACACTCACTCTCAACGGGGAACGCCGCACCTTCGACGGCGATCCGGACATGCCCCTGCTCTGGGTCCTGCGCGACCGGCTGGAGCTGACCGGGACCAAGTACGGCTGCGGTCTGGGCCTCTGCGGGGCGTGCACGGTGCACGTCGGCGGGCAGGCCACGCGGAGCTGCCAGACGCCGATGCGCGTGCTCGACGGCCAGACGGTCACGACCATCGAGGGCCTCGCCGCGGCGGGGCACGAGCATCCGCTGCAGACGGCGTGGAAGGCGCACAACGTGCCGCAGTGCGGCTACTGCCAGAGCGGCCAGATCATGCAGGCCGCCGCGCTGCTGGCGTCGACGCCGCGGCCGAGCGACGCGGACATCGATGCCCACATGGCCGGCAATCTGTGCCGGTGCGGCACCTACCAGCGCATCCGCGCCGCCATCAAGTCCGCCGCCGCCGGGAGGAACGCGTGAACGCCACCCCCACGCTCTCGAGGCGGATCTTCCTCGGCTACTCGTTCAGCGCCGGCGCGCTCCTGATCGGCACGCGCCTGATCCCCGGCGAGCTGCTGGCGCAGACGGTCGCACCGGGCGCCGGGCCGCTGTGGCAGGCCGGCGTGTATCTCGGTATCGATGTCGACGGCAGCGTCGCCATCCTCGCCCATCGATCGGAGATGGGCACCGGCATCCGCACCAGCCTGCCGATGATCGTCGCCGAGGAGCTCGAGGCCGACTGGGCGCGCGTGCGCATCGTCCAGGCGATCGGCGACACCAAATACGGATCGCAGAACACCGACGGATCGTGTTCGATCAGCAACTTCTACGACGCGATGCGCGTCGCCGGCGCGAGCGCCAGGACCATGCTGGAACAGGCGGCGGCCGCCGAGTGGAAGGTCCCGGTGGCAGAGGTCGCGGCGCGCAACCACGTCGTCGTGCACACACCGAGCGGGCGGACGCTCGAGTTCGGCCGGATCGTCACCGCGGCGGCCAAGCTGCCGGTGCCCGATCCGAAGGCGCTCCGTTTCAAGGCGGCGGCCGACTACCGCATCGTCGGGAAGACGGTCGCCATCACCGACCTCGACGATCTCGTGCACGGTAAAGGCACCTTCGGCATCGATGCACGCATGCCGGGGATGGTCTATGCGGCGATCGCCCGGCCGCCGGTGCTGGGCAGCACGGCGACCCGGGTGGACGATGCGGCGGCCAAGCAGGTCGCCGGCGTCCAGACGGTCGTCCGGCTCACCGAGGCCACTCCACCCTACGTCTTCAAGGCGTTGGGCGGCGCCGCGGTGATCGCCGACAGCTCGTGGTCGGCGCTGAAGGGGCGCGACGCGCTGAAGGTCGACTGGAGCGAGAGTCCGCACGCCGGCTTCGAATCGACCGCCTTCCGCCGCACCCTGCTCGACACGGTGCACGCGCCCGGCAAGGCGCTGCGGACCGTCGGCAACGTCGACGCCGCCTTCACGGCCGGCGGGCGCACGCACGAGGCGTCCTACTACACCGCCATGCTCGCCCACGCCCCGATGGAGCCGCCGGCCGCGGTCGCCGAGTTCCGCGACGGCAAGGTCGTGACCTGGGCGGCGACGCAGAATCCCCAGGCGGTGCAGGATGCCGTGGCCGAGGCGCTGGGCATCAAGAAGGAAGACGTCACCTGTCACGTGACGCTGCTCGGCGGCGGCTTCGGCCGCAAGTCCAAGCCCGATTACGTCGTCGAGGCGGCGCTGCTGTCGAAGCAGGTCGGCAAGCCGGTCAAGATCGTCTGGAGCCGCGAGGACGACCTGCAGTTCGACTACTTCCACGCGCCGGCGGCGCAGTATCTCAAGGCCGCGATCGGCGCCGACGGCCTGCCCACCGCCCTGCTGATGCGGACGGCGTTCCCGCCGATCGGCTCGCTCTGGAAGGCGGAAGAGGAGTACGGCGGCTGGCAGGCGAATCAGGGCTGGACCGAGATCCCTTACCCGCTGGCCAACCTGCGCGTCGAGAACGGGCCGGCGCCGGCGCATACCCGCATCGGCTGGCTGCGATCGGTGGCCAGCATCCACCACGCCTACGCCGTCCAGGGCTTCACCGACGAATTGGCGGCGCTGGCCAAGGCCGATCGCGTCGACTACCTGCTGAAGCTGATCGGGGCGCCGCGGGTCATCGACTTCGGCGCCGAAGGGATGCCGGGGTGGAAGGCCGACGATGAGAAGCATCGCTTCGATACCGCCCGGCTGCGGCGCGTGATCGAACTGGTGGCCGAACGCTCGAACTGGGCCAACCAGAAGTCGGGCAACCGGCGCGGCTTCGGAATCGCCGCGCACTGGAGCTTCCTCTCCTACATCGCCGCGGTGGTCGAAGTGGAAGTGAGCGAGGCGGGCGAGGTCACCATCCCGCGGGTCGATTTCGTGGTCGATGCCGGCACGATCATCAACCCCGATCGCGTGGTCTCGCAGTTCGAGGGGGCAGCCGTGTTCGGCACCAGCCTGGCCCTGATGGGCGAGATGACCGCCAAGGACGGCCGCATCCAGCAGTCGAACTTCAACGGCTACCAGGTGGCCCGCATGAACCAGGCGCCGCGCCTGACCAACGTCCACCTCGTCGCCAGCACGGCGCCACCGGCCGGAGTCGGCGAACCGGGCGTGCCGGTCATCGCGCCGGCGATCTGCAATGCCGTCTTCGCCGCGACGGGTCAGCGGATCCGCGAGCTGCCGATCGCCGCCCAGTTGAAGGGCCGCGCCTGAGCTAGCGCGCCGGCACGACGGGGGGCGTGTCGATCGGGGGCGGCACAGGCTTGGCGGAGGGAGCGGCCAGCGCCCGCGCGATCGCCGCGTGCAGGTCCGACCGCGTCACCGGTTTGGTGAGGGAGCCGGCCACGCCCAGGTCACGGCACTTGAGCGGGTCGCAGAAGCCGGCCGTGATCAGCAGGAGAGGCGTGGCTTCGGCAATCACCGGGACGCAGCGGATCGCTGCCGCCAGAGCGAATCCATCCGCGTCGGGCAGCTTGACGTCGGACAGCACGAGCTTGAACGGCGTGCCCGCCTCGTGCGCCCGGCGCAGCGCCGCGAGCGCCGCCGGCACGCTCTCGACGATGGTGGGCAGCATCTGCCAGCCGAGGATCATGTCTTCGAACAGGCGGCGGCTGGGAGCATCGTCGTCGACGATGAGAACGGTCACTCCGGCCAGATCGACCGCGTCGCTCGCCGTGGCTGGAGCCAGCGTCGCATCCAAGACTCCGAAGAGCGCCGTGAAGTGGAAGGCGCTCCCCTTGCCCACTTCGCTCTCCAGCCAGATGCGGCCGCCCATCAGCCCGACCAGCTGCGCGGCGATGGTCAGGCCGAGTCCGGTGCCGCCATAGTGGCGGGTCATCGATCCGTCGGCCTGGGTGAAGGCCTTGAACACGCTCTCCTGACGATCCTTCGGGATGCCGATGCCCGTGTCGCTGACCGAAAAGTGGAGCGTCGCGCCGGCAGCCGATGTCCCCTCCGTCGTGACCTCGAGCCGAACCGCCCCCGCCGCGGTGAACTTGAGGGCATTGCCGAGGAGGTTCACTAGTATCTGGCGCAAGCGGCCGGGGTCCCCAATCAACGTCGGCGGCACCTTCGCGTCAACCTCGACCCGCAGCGCCACGCCCTTCTGGCGGGCCGCCAGCGCGAACGCGTTGGCCGTGTCCCTGAGCACGCCGCGAGGGTCGAACGGGATGGGATCGAGCTCCAGCCGGCCGGCTTCGATCCGCGAGAAGTCCAGGATGTCGTTGATCACCGTCAGCAGGGCCTCGGCGGACGACTTGACGATCTCGAGACTCTCCCGCTGTTCGGCGTCGAGGTCGCTGTCGAGCACCAGGTCGGTCATCCCCATGATGCCGTTCATCGGCGTCCGGATTTCGTGGCTCATGTTGGCCAGGAAGGCACTCTTGGCCCGGTTGGCGGCATCTGCCGCCTCCTTGGCGGCGCGCAGTTCGGACTCGGCTCTCTTGCGCTCGGTGATGTCGCGCGTCGAGCCGGCCACGAACTCGACCGAACCATCCGCGCCGAGTGCCGGCGAGAAGATGTACTCGTAGACGCCGGCGACGCCCGTGGCACTGGTGTACGGCGTCTCGCCGGTGACTCGCCTGCCGGTGTCGAATACCTCCTGCAACTCCTGCTGGAGGCGCAGGGCGAGCGCGTCGGGATACTTCAGATCGAAGAAGTTCTTGCCGACCGCCTGTTCCAGTGGAATCCCCCACAGCTCGAGCAGGGGCCGATTGACGAACAGGAAGCGGCCGTCCCGGTCGAAGATGTAGGCGAAGTCGCTGATGAAGGACACCGTGGTCGTGAGGATTCGCTCCCGGCGCGCGGTCTCCCTCGACATCGTGTCGAGCGCCTCGGCAGCCCGCTTGCGGTCGGTGATGTCCATCACCATGGCCAGCGAGCCCTCGTAGCGGCCGCTGCGGTCGACGATCGGGGTCGCTCCGAACAGGCCCCAGACGCAGGTCCCATCGGAGCGGACGTAACGCATCTCGACCTGCTCCGAGCTCGGCCGGATGAAGTAGGCGGCGAGGTTCTGCCGCCCTTCGTCGTCGAGGAACTCGAACGGCGTCCGGCCGACGCCCATGTCCGCTTCGCAGCCGAGCATCGTCGCCATGCGGCGGTTCATGAAGGTGGTCTTGTGTTCGCCGTCGACCCACCAGATGCCTTCGTTGCTGGTTTCGAGGATGTAGCGGTAACGCTCCTCGCTCTTGCGAAGCGCCTCCTGGGCGTCCGCCAGCAGCACCGGCCTCCCGTCGCGGCGGTCGATCACGGCGTCGACCTGTCCGGAGAGCAAGGCCTCGATGGTCGCGTCCGCCTCCGTCAGCCGGTCCGTCAGGCGCTGGATCTCGGCGGCGTCACTCGTTGGCGGGTGCGGGGACTTCATGGGCGCGATGTGATCAGGTGGACAGGGCCAGGAGCACCTGACCAGTATCGCTCAGGCTGCCGATGACCCGACGCGCCGGCAGCGGCTGGAGCCTGAGGAGCGTCGGGGTCACGATGATGCCGTCCTCCAGCCCGCGCGTCGGGTGCTCGAGCAGGTCCACGATCTCGAGCTCATGACCGGCGGCGAAGTGCGCGGCGCAGATCGCCCGGGCATTGGCGATGGCGCGGACGGAGTTCGGCGCGCGGCCCGCGACGTAGAGCCGCAACCGCAGGCGGGCGCCCTTTGCGGGGACCTGGGCCATGTCAGGCGGCTCCGCGGTGGCCATCCCTGGCACCGCTGCCGCTCGACCCGGTCGGCGCCGACAGCCCCCGCCCGTCGTCGTCCGCGTGCCGCATCTTGCGCAGCACCGCGCGGTCGGTCTTGACCAGCTTCGAGGCCGAACCGGTGGCGTCGGCCAGGACGGCGATTTCGGCGCTGCGGGCTTCCATCTCGGTCTGCACGACCTGCAGCCGCGCGGCCGCCTCGGCCTGGGCGAGGTGAAGCTGGAGGCGCTTGAGCTCGGCGGCGACCTTGGTGCGCTTGAGCCCCGCGAGCTCCTCCTGCTCCCATTCCCAACGGGCCACGCCCATCAGCACCTTGCCCTGGGCGATGAAGACGTCGGTGAGGCCGACCCCCTCGTCACTCAGCTTCAGCTCCCGGACCTGGTTCGAATGGCCCGTGCCGCGCGACTTGACGATGGTCAGGGCGCGGTTGCGCTCACCGTCGTGGACGACATACGAAAGGTGAATCCAGGTGTCGGCGATGGTCGAGATGCCGGTGGCGGTGGCCTCGTCGGTGCTGATGCCGTCCATCAACGAGGTGTTGACGACAGTGACGCCTTCGACCTTGAGGAAATCCAGGAACTGCTGCGCCGCATCGGCCGAGGCCAGGTGCGTCAGCTTGGTCGACAGCGCCGACAGCGGGTCGATCACCAGGCAGCGCGGCCGGCACTCCCGGACCCGCGTCCGCAACGCGCTGAACTGATCCTCGACGTTCGGGCCCCTGGTCCGCGTCGAATACATGGTGAGCACGCCCGACTTCAGGTACGGCGCGAGGTGGATGTTCACCGATCGGAGATTGCGCACGATCTGCGCCGAGCCCTCGTCGAAGCTGATGTACAGGGTGCGCTCGCCCCGTTTGCAGGCGGCTGCCGCGTAGAGACCGGACAGCGTCGACTTGGCGGTGCCTGGGGCGCCTGAAATGAGGACGTTGCTGCCGCGGTGAAATCCCCCCCCGAGCATGTGATCGAGGCGCGGCAGGCCGGTCGAGATCCGTTCGTCGGTGACGGCGTATTTGAGCTCGGTCGGGCCTCGGTTGGTGAGCCGCATGCCCTCTGTCGTCAGCGAGATGGGAAACTCGTCGCCCATGAAGCCGGAGCCGCGGTACTTCATCACCCGGAGATTGCGGAAGGCGGACCCTTCCTGCACCTGGTGCTTGAGCACCACCACACAATCGACCATGAACTCGAGGAAGGTGTAGCGATCCGGTTCGCTGCCTCCGACCTTCTGGGTGATGATGCCGGCCAGGCCGGTCCGCGCCAGCCAGTCGCGAATGCGATAGATCTCCCGGCGCTCGGCCGCGGGGTCGTCGAGCAGAGTGAGCAGGACGTCGATGCCGTCGAAGACGATGCGCGTGGCCCGCATCGCGGTGGCCTTCGACTCGAGGAGCGTGAGCATGCCAATCAGGTCGAAGTCGCCGGACCTGACCACCTCCGGGGAGAGCCGCGCATCGAGAAAGAACAACTTCTTCCCAATCAGCGCCGGCAGATTCCAGCCGAACGGTGCCGCGTTGGCGACGATCTGCGCCGTGCTCTCCTCGAACGCGACCAGGATGCCCGCCTCCTTGGCCTCGCGCGCGCCGTTGACCAGCGTCTGGAGCGCGAACACCGTTTTTCCGCTGCCAGGCCCCCCCATCACCAGTGTCGTCCGTGCGCGCGGCAGGCCGCCGTCGGTGATCTCGTCGAACCCTTGAATGCCGGTGGACTGCTTGGCGAGCGCGCTCTTCCTGAAACGAGGTGTCATTGGCATGTCCTTGTGCGCCGCGCCGCGCCGCGCCGTTTCGGCATCAGCGTTCGAAGGTGCACCAGCCACGGCTGCGGCGGGCGCCACGCTTGCAATGCGTTTCGTCAGGCTACGCTCTCTGAAATAGTGCGACTGTGCGTTTCGGCACAGGGCGGGGCGCCGCGACGAGCGCCAAATGCGAACGCTGGACCGCGAGCGAGGCGAGGATCTGGCGACCGGCGGCCGGAGGGCTTCGCCCTGTACAAGGCGGGACACCACGACGGCGATGAAGGCGTCACACTTGCCCTGACACATCGCCCGCCAGCCAGCGATTTCAGGAGGTGCCCGTGGCCGGTTTCGTGGCTCTCAGCCGCTTCGTGGTCGCCAATGCGATGTCCGCCGAGGTCAAGGCAGCGTTTCGCGCCCGCCCGCATCTGGTGGACAGCGTCGCCGGCTACCTCCGCATGGACGTCATCAGCCCGCTCGAGCTACCCGAGGAGTTGTGGCTCATCACGTTCTGGACCGACGAGGCGAGCTTTCAGGCCTGGCACCACAGCCACGTCTACCACGAGTCACACGCAGGCATCCCCACCGGCCTGAAGCTCGTGCCCGGCCAGACGCAGATCCGCAAGTTCGAGCACGTGGCGTCCTGATCATGGGGTCCGCAGTCGTCCGTCCCGGCGATGTCGTCCGCCAGCAGCAAGGCGAGTTGGCGGAGGCGCTCGTCGAGCGACAGTTTGCCGCTCAGCCCGAACTGGCCCGGCGCTACGGCCCAACCGGTCGCGCCAGGTGCCTCCAGGACGCCAACCATCACCTGGCCTATCTGGCGGATGCGATGAACGCCGGCGACCCGGCGCTCTTCACCAACTACGTGGGCTGGGCCAAGGTCATGCTCGGCAAGCGTGGCATCCCCATGGAGGATCTGGCGCGGTATCTCGACCTCACCCGGACCATCCTCCAGGACCAGCTCGAAGGGCCATCCGCGGACCTGGCCGCCGCGTATCTCGGCGCCGGCCTGGCCCGGTTGCCGTCGCTGCCCACCGAGGTGCCGGCCTACCTTTGCGGCGACGCCCCGCATGGCGAACTGGCCCGGGCGTATCTCGGGGCGTTGATCGGCGGCGAGCGGCACCAGGCCAGCCGCATGATCCTCGACGCTGTCTCGTCGGGCACGTCGGTCAAGGACATCTACCAGCATGTCTTCCAGACCGCGCAGTACGAAGTGGGACGGCGGTGGCAGCAGAACGAGCTGAGTGTGGCCCAGGAACACTACTGCACCGCGGCCACGCAATTGATCATGTCCCAGCTCTACCCGCACGTCTTCGCGACAGAGAAGGGCGACGGCCGGCTGGTCGCCGCGTGTGTCGCCGGCGATCTGCACGAGATCGGCATGCGGATGGTGACCGACTTCTTCGAGATGGATGGCTGGCACACGTTCTACCTTGGTGCGAACATGCCGGCTCAGGGCGTGGTGGACACGGTGGTGCAGCGGGATGCACACGTGCTGGCCATCTCGGCGACGATCTCCCGGCACCTCCAGGCGGTCGAAGAATTGATTCAGCAGGTGCGCGTCCATCCAGGATGTCGCGGCGTCAAGATCCTGGTCGGCGGATACCCTTTCCTCTCCTTGCCCGACCTCTGGCGCAAGATGGGCGCCGACGGCAGCGCAGCAAATGCCCAGGACGCCGTCGCCCTCGGCAACCGGTTCCTCACGCATGACGGCCCCTGACAACGCGCCCGGCATGGCCTTCGTCACGACCCTGGACGGCACGATTGTCAGGGTCATTCGGGACGATCTCGGGCTGCTCACGCCGCTGCCTGCCGGGGCCACCGTCACCAGCCTGATGGACGCAACGTCGGTCGCGCGGGCGGCGGCCTTTCTCGCTGCGCTGAACGAGCGCCAGGCCGCCTTCGACTCGGCGTTGACGCTGCGAGTCGGAAAGCACACCTCGCCGCTGCAGTTCGCCGGCTCGGCGCAGGACGGCCGCCTGTTCATCCTCGCCACCCGGAGCGGATCTGACTCGACCCGGATCAGCGACGAGTACAGCTCCATCCACAACGAGCAGACCAATGCGCTGCGCGCCGCGCATCAGGACATCAGCCGGCAGGATCGCGACCGGCAGGATCGCGACCTGGCGCTATACGACGATCTGTCCCGCGTCAACAACGAGCTCGCCACGCTCGAGCGGGAGATGGCTCGCAAGAACGTCGAGCTGGAGAAGCTCAACGCGCAGAAGAACCGCATCCTCGGAATTGCCGCCCACGAGCTGCGCAACCCGCTCGGCGTGATCGCCAGCTACAGCGACTTTCTGCAGGAGGAGGCAGCCGACGCGCTGACCGCCGAGCAGCTCGAGTTCGTGGCCATCATCAAGAGGACGAGCGAATTCCTGCTGCGGATGGTCAGCGACATCCTCGACGTGGCGGCGATCGACGCCGGACAGCTGAAGCTGACCCGCGAGCCCACGGACCTGTTCACCCTGATGTCCCACAACATCACGCTGAACCGCGTGCTGGCGATGCGAAAGGGGATCCCGGTGGAGCTCGAGCCGATGCCGCCCTTGCCGCCGATCCCGATAGACGCGGCAAAGATCGAACAGGTGCTCAACAACCTCGTCGGCAACGCCGTCAAGTTCTCCCACCGCGGCAGCACGGTTCGCGTGCGCGTGACGAGCGCGACGGACCACGTCACGGTCGCGGTCCAGGATTCCGGGCTGGGCATCCCGGCGGAGGATCTCCCGAAGCTGTTCAAGCCGTTCGGAAGGACGAGCGTCCGCGCCACCGGCGGCGAACAGAGCACGGGGCTCGGCCTGGCGATCGTGCGCAACATCGTCGAGGCCCACGGCGGCCGTATCTGGCTCGAGAGCGAGGTCGGCAGAGGCTCGACGTTTTCCTTCACGCTGCCGCTGCGCTGAGATGCCGAGTCCCGCGGCCCTCGTGTCCGGTCGAGAGTGTCCGGCTCAACTGGCCGAGTGCGGCGTGGGAGCCCGTCGCTCCGAAGGATCGTCCATCGGCGATGACGGCTCGAGACGTGATCGTGACCGTCGTCACCTCCGCCGATGTTACCAGCGGCGCGCATAGGACACAGAGCAGCGTGAACATCCCGGATCGCATCGCCCTCGCCTCTACCGAAGCAAGCGCACACCGATCGCGGCGATGTTTTACGATCGCCGACGAAGACGCGCCTTCGCCGGCCAGTTCATGAGGACGCGCAGCGGCCCGGCGACCGATGGGGAAAGGCGTCCGCCACCGCCGAGGATGCGCTGGCCGTCGTTCGAGACCGCGTAGATCTGGCCCTCGCTGAACCTCGGCGCGCTGGGTCGGAACAGTTCGGTGGGTTCGCCAGCGTGGCCGGACGGGTCGATGGCCACTGCCCACAGCGTGTTGCCGCGAGACGGGTCGGCGGCGAGGTAATACAGTTCCTTGCCGTCACGGCGCCAGAGCGGATGGCTGCCGCTTTCCTTGGAGACCCGACGACGCGGCCCGCCCTCGGGAAATGGCAGCAGGAACACGTCGGGGCGACCGCCCTCGTCGCCGACGAAGGCCAGCCAGTGCCCGTCGGGCGACAGCATGCCCGAGGTCTCCCTGGCCGGTCCCTGGACGATCGGATACGGCTGCCGATCGCCGAAGAGCGGCAGCAGCCAGACGTCCGACGCTCCCGAGGCGCCCGGCCGCGAGAACGCGATGAACCGGCCGTCGCGCGACCAGCTTGTCGGGAGACGGCGCACATCGTCGCTGGTGAGCGTTTCCTCCCCCGAACCGTCGATCCGCACCTGGTGCAGCGAGAACCGGCCGTCCGTTTCCCGCGCGAACGCGATCCGGGTCCCGTCGGGTGACCAGACGGGCGAGGTGTCGGCGCCGGGGTGCGACGTCAGTCGGCTGGCATTGCCAGTGGCGAGGTCGAAGACGTAGATGTCGAGATTGAGGAGCCCGGCGCTGCGCATCGAGACGGCGACGTGTCGTTCGTCGGGTGACAGGGCGAGCGTGTCGTAGGTCGTCGGGCCGCCCAGCGTGCCGAGCACCGAGCCAGCCCGATCGTACCAGGTGATGTGCTGCAGTGTCGGCGTGCCACCCTCCGAGTAGGCCAAGGTTCCCGGGGTGGACATCGACGCGCTGACATAGCGGCTGCCTTCCCATCCGACGTGCTCGGCGATCGGCACGGCCTCGCCGACCAGGGCGAGCTGGTCGACATCGAACGGCTGCGCGAACACCGTCCCGGCGCGGCCGAAGAACAGGTGGCCCGAGGCATAGCCGGCGGCCGACTCCACCTCCAGCAGCGTCTGTGTCGCGGCGTCGCGATCGAGAGACGCCACCTTGATGGCAGATGTCTGTGCGGGCGGACAGCAGGGACCGGATGTGGCCGTGTACAGGAAATGGCGACCGTCGGGCAGGAAGAATGGCCAGCGATGACCGTCTTCACCCGGCTTCAGCGACGTGACGGCCACGGGCGCGCCGCCGCCGCTCGGCACACGCTGCACGCCAGCGGCGCGCAGCGACGCAAAGAGAATCACGCCATCGCGGCTCCAGCTGCCGCCGCGGCCGGCGGCGACGTCACAGAGCTCGACGGCACCGCCGCCGGCGACCGGCACCTTCTTCAATTTATCGCCGGCGAAGAACGCCACGACGCGACTGTCCGGCGACCAGAACGGAAACGTCGCGCCCTCCGTCCCGGCGAGCGGCCTGCTCGTCAGGCTGTCGAGGTCGCGCACCCACAAGCGGGACGCCCCATCGTGCGTGCCGACGAACGCCACGGCGCGTCCATCCGGCGAGATGGCCAGTTGGGCCGCAACCCCGCTGCCGGCGCCCGGCAGGCCGCCGAACGCGACACCGTCGGGCGCCTCGATCGCGAACTCGACGACCTGAGCGGGCAGCACGCTCGCGTTCGATCTGCGGAACATCGTCGCCGCCAAGGCGACGGCGACGATCGCGCTCGCGGCGGCCAGCAGCCACGGCAGACGCGACGGCCTTCGGCGCGTCTCGAGCGGCCGGCTCGCCTCGTCGAAGTGCCACCGGGCATCGGCGATGGCGGCCAGACGCCGCTTCCGATCCTTGCGCAGGCACCGCTCGAGGAGCTGACGGATGGGGCGAGGCGTCTCCGCGGGGAGCGCCTCCCAGTTCGGCTCGGCACGGAGGACGGCAGCCAGGGTGTCGGCCACGGTTTCGCCGGCACACGCGCGCCGCGCGGTCAGCATCTCGTAGAGCACGCAGCCGAACGCCCAGACGTCGCTGCGAGCGTCGGCGGCACCTCCCTCCGCCTGCTCCGGGCTCATGTAGGCGGCGGTGCCCAACAGCGCGCCCGCCGACGTCACCACCGGATCCGCTCCGAGATGCATGCCACCGTCGGCAGCTGTCTCGTCTCGATCGCGCCAGAAGCGGGCCAGGCCGAAATCCAGCACCTTGACGGTCCCGTCCGCCTTGATCTTGATGTTCGACGGCTTCAGGTCGCGATGCACGATGCCGAGGTCGTGCGCGGCGTCGAGGGCATCGACGATCTGCCGCCCGACGGCGATCACCTCTGACACAGGCATCGGCCCGCGGGCGAGCCGTTCCGCGAGGGTCGGCCCCTCGACGAGCTCGAGGGCGATGGCGTGCGTGCCATCGCGGTCCTCGAAGCCAAAGAGGGCGGCGATGTGCGGATGGTTGAGGGCGGCGAGCACCTGCGCTTCGCGCTGAAAGCGGGCGCGGCGGTCCGGGTCGTCGGCCAGTTCTTCCGGCAGGACCTTGAGCGCCACCCGACGGCCAAGCCTGGTATCCCTGGCCAGGTAGACCTCGCCCATGCCGCCGGTTCCCAGGACCCCCTCGACGACGTAGGGGCCGAGCGAGGCGCCGATCGTCAGGGCCGGGGGCAGCACGAACAGCTCGTCGGCCATCGACACCGGGCGATCGAGCGGACTGGCGACCTGATCCTGCGCGACAAGGGAGGCGACGTCGGCGAGCAGGGACGCATCCCCGGCGCAGGCGTCCGCCAGGAACCGGTCGCGCTGGTCCTTCGGCAGCGCCGCCGCCGCATCGTAGAGGTCGGCGATCCGGCTCCAGCGGTCAGGCGTCAGCGGCAGGGCCATGCTGGTCGAGGGCTATCTCCAAGAGGGTAAGCGCGAACGCGCGCGAATCGCTACAATCGGCGCCCAGTCAGCCGATGCCTTCGCAAATCACCCAGTTGCTGCGCGCCTGGAGCGGTGGTGACCCGGGCGCCCTGGGCCGCCTGACGCCACTGGTCTACCAGCAGCTGCGGCGCCTCGCGGCCAACCAGATGAGGAAGGAGCGCCCGGGCCACCTGCTCCAGACGACGGCCCTCGTCAACGAGGCCTACCTGCGCCTGGTGAAGATCGACGGCTTCGACTGGCGTGACCGCGGCCATTTCTTCGCCGTGGCGGCGCGCATCCTGCGTCACGTGCTCGTCGATGGGGCGCGCCAGCGGCTATCGGCGAAGCGCGGCGGCGAGGTGGCGCACGTCGCGCACGCGGCCGACATCGACTTCGATCAGTTGCCGGCGCCAGCGACGGATCGCCCGGCCGAGCTGTGCGCCCTGGACCTGGCCTTGACCAGCCTGGCCCAGCTCGATCCGCGGCGGGCGCAAGTGGTGGAAATGCGGTTCTTCGGCGGGCTGACGGTCGAGGAAACCGCCGCGGCGCTCGATGTCTCCGCGCCGACCGTGATGCGGGACTGGCGGCTGGCCCGTGCCTGGCTCACCCGCGAACTCGGTGGACGCCTCGACGTCCCCTCATCCGTCCGCGCCGAACCACGCGCCTAGGTTCGTCTGGCCGCTGGTGCGGAAGGCGCGTCTTGCAACGCGCCTCCCCGGGGGTGTGCCAACCGGACTACTGCGTGCACAGGTTGTCGATGTAGAGCTGGATGCCGCCGATGGTGATCTTCTCGATTTGCCCGGTCACCGCCTGGAGCGTGACCGTGCCCTGTTCGGGGCTGACGCCAACCTGCCCGTTGAGCGCCACGGCGACGGAAACCCTGCCGATAGCGGGGTCGCCCATCTCCCGACCATCGAGGTCGGCCAGGCTGGTCGTCACTTCGACCAGCTCTCCATTGACCCCGAGGTTGGCCTGACCGCCGCCGAGGCCCAACTGGTGGCCGAAGTTGAACGTCACGGTGTTCAGCGGATTGTTCGGCACGATGTGGGCGTTCAGCAGATAGAGCCGGAACTCGGGCGCCGGGCCACCGGCGATCTGGGTCTGCAGCGCCTTGCCGAGCCCGGCGGTGTTGGTGTTCAGGTTGCCGTTCAAGAGGTAGTGCTTCATCTCGATCGTCGCGGTGGGCGCCACGAAGATGTCGCCGAGCCGATAGGGAACGGTCTGCTGGAGCGTGCTGAAGTCCCAGCACGCCTGGACCGCGGCTGGCGCGGGTCCGGCGGCGAGCACGTGCGAGCCCGAGAGCGAGAGGCTGGCGAGCATCGCGGCAGTCGTCGTGGCCAAGGCGATGAGGGGTCGGCGTCGTGAAGTCATGTCGGTCTCCTGATGGGCCGACACGAGAATCGTTCGTGCGGCTCTGTCAGTGATCGCGACAGGGACCGCCGGATGTGGACAGGCGCGTCACGGGACGGCCGCGTCGGCCGAGGCCAGGCCGGAGCGCAGCTCCTTGCGCAGCCACGCGCGTGCCGTCGTCCACGTGCGCTGCACCGACTTGGACGAGATGCCGAGCGCGTCGGCGGTCTCCTGCAACGTCAGCCCGGCGAAGACGCGGTATTCGACGACTTGCCGCGCTCGATCGTCGAGCCGCGCCAGACGCTCGAGTGCGACATCGACGGCCAGCACCTCGTCGGCCTCGCCGTCGCTGAGCAGGGGCTGATGGTCGACCTCCTCGAGGTCGAGCGGACGCGCGTCTCCGCCACGCTTCTGGCGCGTGCGCGATCGGGCGTGATCGACGAGGATGCGGCGCATCGTCAGCCCGGCGATCGCGAGGAGGCCATCCCGGTCCATCGCCTGCACCTGGTGCTGCCGCAGCAGCCGCAGATACGTCTCGTGCACGAGGGCCGTGGGCGAGAGCGTGTGATCCGGCGCTTCGCGACAGAGCTGGCGTCGCGCCACCTTCCGCAGCTCGTGGTAGACGAACGGCACCAGCGACTCGAGCGCCGATGGGTCGCCGGCCCGCCATTGCGAGAGCCAGTGCGTGACGGTGCCTGCGGACGGGATCGTTCCCGCCATCGTGCTGGGATCGAGCGGTTCTGCGAAGGATGCTGAAAGCTGCATGATCGTTTGATGTCGTGCCGAGGCGCGGTCTCTGGCTTCAACGACGGCGGGGTGGGCGAACGAACCCGCCGCGGACGGCAGGCACGATGTCAGGGCGCGGGATCGCGATAGCTGCGAGCCCGGCTGGGCTTGCCCCACTCCTCATAGAGCTCGGCGAGACGCGTCCGTGCGACGAGGGTCTCCTTGGCTGCGGCGCCACGGTGCACGCGCAGCCCTTGGTAGGCCGCCTGCAGGTCGATCTCCGCATCGGCCAGGCGGCCGGCACGCAGGCGCGCGACGCCGACCAGTCCCAGTGCTTCGTCGATGCGCCAGTGGTTCGGTGGATGGAGGAGGCGCCGGACGGCAAGCGCCTGCAGGAAGTAGTGCTCGGCGAGGGCCGGCCGGCCGCGCTCCAGTCCATGCTGGCCGAGCCCGGCGAGCCCGGTGGCGATGAAGACGTCATGGTCGCCCAGCACCCGCGCGGTGCGGGCCAGCTCGTCCCGCCGCACCGAGAGGGCCTCGCCGAAGCGGCGCTGCTCCTCGAGCACGGTGGCCAGTCCCCGGGCGATCACGATCGTCGTCGAATCGCCGTCGCCGAGCAGCGAGCGCGCCTGCGGGAGGGATTCACGCAGGAGCCGCTCGGCCTCCTGCGGCTTCCCCGCCGCTCGCAGGACGCGGGCCAGCGCCAGTCCGGCCGCCAGCGTGGCCTCGTGCCGATCGCCATGCAGCCGGTGCGCCATCGCCGCGCTCTCGCGCGCCGCGGCTTCGGCATCGGGCAGTTTGGCGAGGCGCAACAGGTTGCTCGCCAGCGACGCCAGGCACGTCGCGATGTCGCCGTGATCGCCGGCGTGAATCGCGCGAGCCATCGCCAAGGCGTCGCGCAACAGCGGCTCGGCCCGCTTCGGCGCATGATCGAACGCCGCGACGAGCTCGGCCTTGTTCAGCAGATTCGTCATCCGGGCCGTCGACGGGCCGGGGATGCGGTCGCCCACGGCGGCCGCTTCGCGAAACAGCTGCTCCGCGCGAGCGGTGTCGCCGGCGAAGTGGACGAGCAGGCCGAGCTCGTGCAGGCCGGACATCAGGTCGGCGTCCGACGCGCCTGGCTCGCGGCGGCGCATGGCCAGCGCCTCCTCGAGCCTGGCGCGGGCCTCGACGTATCGACCTTTGGCGTTGAGGGCGCGGCCCAGCCCCTCGAGCGTGGCGGCCACGTCGGTGCCGGCCGCGTGCAGCCGCTGGCGCAACGCCAGCGCGGCGCGGAACCGCTGCTCGGCGCGGGCATGGTCGGACTTCGAGGCGTGACGTTCGCCGAGGAGATGAAGGGTCTCGGCGCCGGCCAGTGAGCCCTCACCGGCAATCGCCCGGGCGCGCTCGGCCGCACGCTCGAGGACGGCGATGGCGGCGTCGTGCAAGCCGAGGTTGCCGTAGACGCGCGCGATGGCGTTGAACAGCGCCACCTGCGTCTCGGGATCGCCCTGCAGCTCCACCGAGATGCGGTGGGCCCCGCGGTCGAGCAGTTCGCGGGCCGACATCGTGGCGCCCCGGCCGGGGCCGGGCTCGGCCAGCTTGAAGAGATCGGTGACGAGGACGGAGACGCGCTCGGCGCGGTGCGCCTCGACCCGGGCGCGATCACGCTCGATCGCGATGGAACGCGCCTGCATCCCCGCCACGACGGCGAACGTCACGACGATGGCGCACAGTGCCGAGGCCATGCCGGTGGCCAGTCGATGGCGTCCGACGAAGCGCCGCACGCGATAGGCGCGAGTATCCGGCAGCGCCATGACTGGCCGGCCTTCGAGCAGGCGCTGGACATCGTCGCCGAGCTGGCCCGCCGACCCGTAGCGTCGCTCGGGTTCGGGCTGCAGGGCCTTGAGCACGACGCGATCGATGTCGCCGGCGAGCCGACGGGTGAGGCGCGCCGGCGAGGCCCCGCGGGCCGCGGCCAGCCGCGACGCCACGGGGGTACCGTCGCGCGTCTCGCCTGGCCAGCGGCTGACGACGACACTCGGCGCCGGCGGCGTCGTCGGCCACTCTCGCGCGGCACCGCCATCGTGATCGTGCCGGACGGCCCGCTCACCACAGAGCAGTTCGTAGAGCACCGCGCCGAGCACGTAAACGTCGGCCGCGGTGGTCACCGGCTCGCCGCGGATCTGCTCGGGCGCCGCGTAGGACGGCGTCAGCGCCCGCAGCTCGGGCGCCGTCTGATCGGCCAGGGGCCGGTCCGGTTCGAGCAGCTTGGCGATGCCGAAGTCGAGGAGCTTCACCTGCCC
>JBDSLU010000398.1:0-4208 GCA_039916225.1 Vicinamibacteraceae bacterium | reverse complement strand
TCGCCGCCGCTGAAGACCTGGACCTCGGTCACGCTCAGCACGGTCGCCCGGCCGGGCCGCACCAGGCGGACGTAGCGGCCGCTGACGGGCGGCTGCGGCGGCGCCAGCGCGGCGCCGCTGGCGGTAGCGTCACGCAGCCACGGCAGGACGGCCTGGCGTAGGGCGTCGGCCCCTGGCCCTTCGGGCGCGGTGGCCGCGGCGCGCAGCAGATCGGTCCGCAGCCGCGCCGACGTGCCCGTCATCCGCCAGACGGCGTCGGCGGCGCCATCGAGGCGGAGGAGGGCGAGCAGCGCGCCCTGGCGGGCGGCGTCGACCAGGCCGTCGCGGGCGATCCGTTCGAGCGCCGGGCGCTCGGCGGTGAGATCCCCGACCGGTAGATCGACGAGGAGACGCAGCAAGTCGCCCGACGCGGCTCCGCCGCCCGGCTTGGCGCTCTGTCGATCGACAGCCGCCAGCAGCTCGCGGACCACGGTGGTGCCGCGTGACGCGGCGAGAGCGGCCAGCGCCTCGCGGCGCGCCGCGCCATCGATCCCCGGCCGCGACAGCAGCGCTTCATAGACCGGCGCGCTCCGCTTGACCGAGACCAGCGCGCCAGGATCGAGGCGATCGAGGACGAAGGCGAGCCCGGCCGGATTGTCGCCGGCGAAGGCGCCGCCGCTGGTCAGCACCGGCTTCCACTTCGGCTCCAGCGTCGTCATCGTCGAGTCGAGGACGTACTGCAGGTAGTAGTCCATCGGCTTGGCGAGCACCGTCAGCGCCGTTTCCGCCGCGTTCGCCGTCGGCACGAAACTGAGGGCGCGGACGGCTTCCAAGCGCACCCGCGGCGCCTCGTCACGGACCATCGTCGCCAGCAGCCCCATCGCGCCGTCGATGCGATCGAACCAGTGCTGCAGGACACGGACGGCGCCGGCGCGGGCGCGGAATTCCTTCGCCGCCAGCAGCCGCTTCAGCAGCGGCTGGTTCACGGCATCGTGGTGCTCGTGCACCCACAGCGCTTCGAGCAGGTGGTGCTCGAGCTCGGGATCCTTGGCATCGAGGCCGTCGATCCACTGCTGCACCGCCGGCAGCACTTCCGCCGTCGGCCGATCGCGCAGCGCCAGCCGCGCCTGGTAGCGCGTCCGATCCTCGTAGGCCTTCAGCAGGTCCAGCTGCTGCGCGATGGTGGCGCCGTGGATCACCGGACGGGCCAGCAACGGGCGACCCTTGGCCGTGATGCGCCACACCCGGCCGTGCGTCTTGTCGCGCCGCGGATCGCGCAGCGAGTACTGCATGTGCCCGACCAGCGGGTTGAACCAGTCGACGACGTAGAGGGCGCCATCCGGCCCGAACTGCATCGCCACCGGCCGGAAGTTCGGATCGGTCGACTGGAGGAGCGGCTCGACCTCGACGCCGACGAAGCCCGAGCCTTCCTCGACGGTCTTGTACTGCTTGATGCCCTGGAAGCCGATGGTGTTGTTGAAGAGGAAGTTGCCCTGCGCCGACTCGGGGAAGTGGCGGCTGCGCACGAACTCGCTGCCGCTGGTCGGCCGGACGCGGGTCAGCGTCCACTCGCGCATCGGCTTCTGCTTGTTCGGGTAATCGACGTGGCCGGAGAACGCCGTGCCCCAGTAGTTGTAGCCGTTCGAGGCGTCGCTGACGAAGTTCTGGCCCCAGCCGTCGATGACGTGGCCCCACGGGTTGGCGAACGGGTAGGTGACGAAGACGCTCAGCTTCTCGGTGCGCGGCTCGTAGCGGAAGACGCTGGCGTAGTCGACCCGGACCGGGCCGTACGGCGTCTCGACCTGCGAATGGAGGAACGTTCCTTCCTGGAAATACAGCGCGCCGTCCGGGCCCCACTGGAAGGCATGGATGGCGTGGTGGCTGTCTTCGGTGCCGAAGCCGTGCAGGACGATGCGCCGGACGTCGGCGCGATCGTCACCGTCGGTGTCCTGCAGGAACATCAGGTTCGGCTGCTGCGAGACATAGACGCCGCCGTCGCCGAGCGCGAAGCCGGTCGGGATGTAGAGCCGATCGGCGAAGACCTTGACCTTGTCGGCGCGTCCATCGCCGTTGCCGTCCTCGAGGATGATCAGCTTGTCGTTCGGCGTTTCGTCGGGACCGACGTGCGGATAGGTGGGCGACGTCAGCACCCACAGGCGCCCGCGCGTGTCGAAGGTCATCGCCAGCGGATTGGCCAGCTCGGGGAACTCGCGCTCCGTCGCGAACAGCGCGACCTCGTAGCCGGCGGCCGGCTTGAGCCGTGCCAGCGCCACCACCGGATCCTGCGAGGCGAGGTCGAGGTCGCCGCCTAGGTTGGGCTCCTTGCGCGGCGGCGCCTGGGCCGCGAGCGTGCTGGCCATCGCCAGCCCCGCCAACGCGACGGCGGCGATCAGGTGTCTCATCGCGACCCTCCGCCGGCGACGGCGCGCGCCTGCCGCCAGATCTTCTGGTCCTGGTCGGCAATCCGCTCGTCGAGGCGCTTCATCTCGGCGGGGAAGTTGACCGAGCCGAACGGGTTCACCCGCCGGCCGACGACGTACTCGGCGTTCAAGGGGCGGATGCGATAGAACCAGAGCTGGTTCTTGGCCCGCACCTGCTCGCGAAGCGTCTCGAACGCCTTGACCACCGTCGCCGACGTGTCTGACGGGGCCGGCTCGAAGCCGAGCGCCGTCATCAGGATCCCGGCGAACACGCGATCGCCGGTCTCGTTCAGGTGGATGCCGTTGATCGTCAGCGGCTCCGGCGACGCGGCCATCGCCGCCCGCATCGGCGTGAACACGTCGACGAACGGCACGTCGAGCCGGGCCGCCAGCGCCCGCATCGCCTCGGTGTAGCGGGCCAGCTCCTGGTTGCGCGCCTCGGCGTCGACGTGGACGAGCCGGGCGACCCGTTCTTGGGCGATCGGCGAGACCAGCGCGATCCGCGGCGCCGTGCGGCCGTTGTAGCGGACGGCGCGATGCCGCGTCACCCAGCCTTCGAGATCGTGCTCGAAGGCGGCGACACCCTCGGCGCCGGCGAACGATTCGTTGAGGCCGAAGAAGCCGAGGATCACGTCCGCCTTCTGCGCCGTCAGGTGCTGGGCGGCGTCGCCGAAGTTGAGCGGCCGCGGCTGCAGCGACGGCGTGTCGCCGCTCCAGCCCAGGTTGCGCACCGTCAGCTCGAGGGCGGGGAAGCGCGCCAGCAGCGACGCCTCGAAGTGGTTGAACAGCAGCTGCCGCTCGGCCAGCGTGTTCCCGATCAGGATCACGCGGTCGTGCGGCTGCAGCGTGAGGCGCGGCTGGGCGGCTACGACACCTGCGGTCAGCAGCAGGGTTGCGGTCGCCATCGTCAGCGCGCGCCAGACGGCGCACCAGGATCGATTGGACATGGGGGCGCAGCGGACTGTAGTCCGCTTCGTGGCGCCGCGCAACCGGGCCTCGGCTTAGTGACACTTGGCGAGGACAGTCGACAACCTCGACGGCGAGTACGGTCTGATTTCAGGCGCTTCGGCGCGGTTCTGGCCGGCAGGTGGCGTTGGCATCGATGTTGATGCTTCAGGCGTCTGGACAAGGATTCAGCCGCAACTGGCGGCCCGCGGCCCGCGGAGAGCGGGGCCGCCACAGAAAGGCACTTATGCAGAACCGACATGCGACCGCCGTGACCCGCTTTTCGACGATGGCCGTGCTCGGCCTCGGCGCCCTTACCGCCACGGCCTGCAACTCCGGTACGCCGGTCGGCGCCGCACCGTCGACGGCGATCGCCGCCGCCGCGCCGGGCGCCACGCCGATCGCCGTCAACTGCGGCCCCGGCCAGCAGGCGCTGATTCGTCCGAGCCTGGTCGCCGGCCAGGCCATCTCGCAGGTCGACTGCGTGCCCGTCGCCGGCATGGCGACCGCCGCGGCCGTCGGCTATCCGGGCGTCGCCGGACCTGGGGCCGTGCCGATGGCCGCGGCCTACTACGACGGGCCGCAGATGGAGCAGCCGGTCGTCTATCGCCCCGCGCCGCGACCGGTCTACCGCACGGCCTCGGCCCCGCGCGCCGCCCGCCGTCAGAGCGGCCGCTCGTGGCAGAAGAGCGCCATCATCATCGGGTCGTCGGCCGGCGTCGGTGCCGGCGTTGGCGGGGCGGTGAAGGGCAAGAAGGGTGCGCTGCTCGGCGCGGCGATTGGCGGCGGCGTGGCCGCCATCTGGGATCAGGCGACGCGCCGCAAGTAGGGTTCGCAGGTCGGCGGCCGCGCGCTCGCGCGGCC
>JBDSLU010000397.1:0-13280 GCA_039916225.1 Vicinamibacteraceae bacterium | reverse complement strand
CTGCTTGCCTGTGGAGGGTAACTTTGTGCGCTCACCAATTAGATTCGTCGCGTTGACCGCGGCCCTCGCCATGGCGGCGAGCCTGCTGCCGGCGGACGCGTCGGCTCAGGGCCGGCGCGGGGGCAGCCGGGGGGGAGGCGCACGGGTGGCGCGACCTGTTGCCGCGCGACCGGCCGTCCGCCCGGTCGACCGCTCCCGACCGTCCTCGCGACCCTATTACCGGTCGTCCTCGTACCGCCGCTACCAGCCCTATTCCTACGGCAGCTACGGTTACTACCGCAGCTACCCCTACTGGTGGGGTGCCTACGGCTGGTCGCCGTACTACTCGTCCTACTGGGGCAGCTACTACTACGGCTATCCCTACTACGGGGGCGGCTACTACCGCCGCTACGATCCCAGCGACGCGCTCGGCGCCGCGCGACTGCAGGTGACACCCCGCGAGACCGAGGTCTTCGTCGACGGCTACTTCGCTGGTGTCGTCGACGACTTCGACGGGTTCAGCCAGCGCCTGCGGCTCGAGCCGGGGGAGCACGAGGTAACGCTGTTCCTCGAAGGACACCGCCCGCTCACGCGGCGGATGCTGTTCACCGTCGGCCAGACGTTCAAGGTCCAGCACGAGATGGAAGCGCTCGGTGCGGGCGAGTCGGCCCCGCAGCGCCCCGTCCCGACAGCCAAGCCAGCCACGCCGGCGCGCGCGGGCTACGGCCGGCCTGGCATCCGGTCGCGGCCGGCGCCCGGACGTCGGGGCGATCCCGCGATGGGCGACCCGTCGCCTCGCGAGCGCGACGCGGACGTCGACGTCATCGAGCCGAACGAGCCGCGCGAGGTTCGTCCGCCAGTCGAGCCGAATGAACCGCGCGAAACGCGTCCGCGAATCGAGCGCGACGGACCGCCGGACGAGAGGCGTGGGGCATCGGGCACGCTGTCGATTCGGGTGCAGCCCGATGACGCCGAGGTGTTGATCGACGGCGAGCCGTGGGCGCGCTCGAATGGCGATCGGCTGATCGTCGCGCTCGCCCCGGGCGTGCACCGGCTCGAAGTCCGCACGAGTGGCCACGAGACCTACAGCGGCCTGGTGCGGATCCGCCCCGGCGTGGCGACGACGCTGAACGTGGCTCTGGCCCCGGCCGAGTCGCGATAGAGGAAAGGCGCGGGGTGGCCCCTTTCGGGTCAGCCCGCGCGGCACGACCCAGCGCGGCGGTTCGGTGGCTCAGGCCGCCGGGTCGCCGCGTTCGTGTCTACGAGGATGCGTGCGGAGGTGGCGCTCGCCACCGATGGCGTCAGCGCGGGACGGTGATTGTCGAGGGCGCCGATGCGGCGGTCGGGACAGCGGGCGTCCCGTCGATGAACAGCACCTCGCCCGGCTTCAGCATCTCGAGCTTGCGGCGCGCGAGATCTTCGATGACGGCCGGGTCGGCGATGTCGAGGCGGCGAGCCCGCACGGTGAGGTCGGCGTTCTCGTGCTGGAGCCGGCTCAGTTCGTCGGTCTTCTGCTGCAGCCGATCCTGCTCGCGATGACGCTCGAACCACCCGTTCTCGCCCACCAGCGCGTCGGCGACGAGCACCAGCGTCACCAGGGCGAGGGCCGGCCGGACGAGACGTCGGACGCGGCCGGCTTTGACTTTGGCTGGAGCGGGTTGCCGTCGCGGTGTCGCCGGCGCAGCCGTGCGGGCCGAGGCGCCTCGAGACGACGGCGGACGGGGCGGCACATCGGCCGCGGGGACCATGCTTGTAGTAGAACACCAAGTGTCGCCATGGACAAGCCAATCCCGCCCGTCGAAACGCGCTGCCACATCGTGCTGACCACGCTGCCGAGTCGCGATGCCGCGCGGACGATCGGCCGCACGTTGATCGACGAGCGACTGGCAGCGTGCGTCCAGCTCGTCGACGGTCTGCAGTCGATCTATCGCTGGCAGGGACGCATCGACGAGAGCGCCGAATGTCAGCTGGTCGCCAAGACCACGACCGCAGCCTCACCGGCGCTGATCGATCGCCTGCGCGCCCTGCACCCCTACGACGTGCCGGAGATCCTCACGCTGGAGGCCACCGCGAGCGCCGCGTACGGCGCCTGGCTGAACGCCGAGACGAGCTAGGGCCCAACTCCCAGCTTCCAACTTCCAACTTCCAACTCCCAACTCCCAACTTCCAACTTCCAACTCCCAAACGAGCCCGAGACTCAGGGGCGCCTGCTCGACTTGGAGCTTGGAAGTTGGAGATTGGCGGTTGGGCATTGAGAGTTGATCCCCTTCAACCGCCCAGCGCCTGCGCAAGGTCGGCGGTCAAGTCGTCGATGTCCTCGATGCCGGCCGAGATGCGGACGAGGCCGTCGGTCAGGCCGAGCGCGGCACGCCGGTCGGGCGGTACCGAGGCGTGCGTCATCGACGCCGGATGGCCGATGAGCGACTCGACGCCGCCGAGGCTCTCGGCCAGCGCGAAGATCCGCACCCCTTCGACCACGCGCCGGGCCGCGTCGAGCGAGCCCATGTCGAAGGCGAGCATCCCGCCGAAGCCCGACATCTGCGACGCGGCCAGCGCGTGCTGCGGATGATCCGGCAGGCCTGGATAGAGGACCCGCGACACTTTCGGGTGCGCGGCCAGGAACGTCGCCAGAGCCATGCCGTTGGCACTGTGCTGGGCCATCCGGATGGCCAGCGTCTTGGTCCCGCGCAGCACCAGCCAACTGTCCATCGGGCTCAGGATCGCGCCGTAGGCGTTCTGGTAGAACGACAGCCACTCGATGTGCTCGTCGCTTGTGGCCACGACCACGCCGCCGATGCTGTCGCTGTGGCCGTTCAGGTACTTGGTCGTGCTGTGGAGCACCAGGTCGACGCCGAAGGCGATCGGCCGCTGCAGCGCCGGGCTGGCGAACGTGTTGTCGACGACCACGGCGACGTTGCGGCGATGGGCGACCTCCGCCGCGGCGGCGAGGTCGGTCAGCCGCATCATCGGATTGGTCGGCGTCTCCAGCAGCAACAACCTGGTCGTCGGCTGGATGGCCGCGGCGATGGCGTCGATGTTGGCCGTGTCGACGTAGCTGGCCGTGATGCCCTGCCGCGTCAGGACCTTGTCGAACAGACGGAACGTGCCGCCGTAGGTGTTGTCACCCACCACCGCGTGGTCGCCGGTCTTGAGCAGCGACGCCACCGCGCCGATCGCGGCCATCCCGGACGCAAAGCCGAAGCCGGCCTTGCCGCCCTCGAGCGCGGCGATGTTGGCTTCGAGCGCGGCGCGGGTCGGGTTCTGCGTCCGCGCGTACTCGTAGCCCTTGTGCCGCCCCAGTCCCTCCTGGACGTAGGTGGAGGTCTGATAGATCGGCGTAATGATCGCACCCGTCGCCGGATCGGGCTCCTGACCGGCGTGGATGCAGAGCGTAGGGAAGTGGGCGTCGGGCGGCAGCTTCACGGCGCCGATTGTATCCGCGCCTTGATATCATGCAGCCCGACCGCGTCGTGACGCAGGTCAGCCATGTCTTCTCGACGCGAACCGCCGCCGACGGGCCGGGCGTCGCGGCTGCCCGCGCCGCCGCCACTGTTCCGGACTCTAGTCGCCGACGCGCCCGAGCCGGGTGTCGTGGCGCTGCGCCGGCTGCTGTTGCAGCAGTGGCCGGGCCGGCTGCTGCTCGGCGGCGTCGCGCTCAAGCTCCTGGCTCTGCTCGTCGAGTGGCTGCTCGGGGTTTCAGTCGTCAGCGGCCTGATTGGGACCTGCGCCCGCCTCGGCATCATCGTCGGCTGCCTCGTCATCGGCTGGTGGATCTTCCAGCGCGCCCGCGCCCGGCTGCTGTGGCGGGTCCGCGAGCGCTTGATCGTCTCCTATCTCTTCATCGGCGTGGTCCCGGCGCTGCTGACGGCGGTCTTCTTCCTGTTCGGGGCCGCACTGCTGCTCATCAGCGTCGGCGCCTATCTGTTCATGACTGGCGTCGAGGGCGCCAAGTCGGAGGCGCGCGCCGTGGCGCGGGCCGCGTCCGACGAGCTCGAGCGCACGGCGGGTCTCGGCTCGGTCCAGGTCGTGCTCAACCGCTATGTGGCGGCCGATCGGGCGCACTCGCGCGGGTTGTCGCTGGCGCTGGTGCCGCGCGAGCCGGACGTGCGGACCTCCCTGGCGATCCCGGCGACCGGCCGGCTGGCGTCGATGCTGCGTGCCGGGCCCTGGTCGCACATGCCGGTCCCCGATCGCGTCCCGCCCGCGGCGCCGCGCGACGAGTTCACGCTGGTGCTCGCACACGGCGGAACCGGCGACGAGCCGCTCGAGCTCGTGGCGCGCGCGGTCGTCCCGAGCCGATCGCAGGAATGGTGGGTCGTCGCCGACGTGCCGCTGGACGATTCCGTCTGGTCGACGATCGAGGAGACGACCGGCGTGGCGATGGTCGATCTGTCGCCGAACGCGACGGCCGACGTCGTGGCGCAGAGCACCGGCATGACGGGCCGGCCGCTCTTCCGCTTCCTCTCGGCGAAGAACAACATCAAGCTCGTGGTCGAGCCACCGGTCTTCATCCCCGTCCAGGAGTGGGCGACGCTCAAGGAGGGGGCTGGCGTGACGGCCCAGATCCGCGTCGCGCCCAGCGACATCGTCCGCCGCCTGTCGAGCGCGCAGGGCGTCTATCGCGGCATCAGCATGCCGACGCTGATGGCGGGCGGCGTGGCGGTCATCGCGTTCCTGTTCCTGGTGGTCGAGGGCGCGGCGCTGGCCATGGGCTGGGCGCTGGCGCGATCGATCACCGCCAGCGTCCACGCGCTGTTCCACGGCACCGAGCGCCTGCGCCTGGGCGATCTCGGCCACCGCATCCCGATCCGCAGCCGCGATCAGCTCGGCGAACTGGCCGAGTCGTTCAACGCGATGACCGCCAACATCGAGACGCTGCTCGAGCAGGCGGCCGAGAAGCGGCGCCTCGAAGAAGAGCTGCGCATCGCGCGCGAGATCCAGATGTCGCTGTTGCCGCGGCACGCCGCCCCGATGCCGGGCCTGGGCCTGGCCGCGCTCTGTGTGCCGGCACGTGAGGTGGGTGGCGACTATTACGATTTCTTCGTGCTCGGCCCGCGACGTCTGGGGCTGCTGGTGGCCGACGTCGCCGGCAAGGGCACCTCGGCCGCGCTCTACATGGCGGAGTTGAAGGGGCTGATGCTGTCGCTCAGCCAGATTCACGAGTCGCCGCGCAACCTCCTGATCGAAGTGAACCGGATCATCGCCGCCAACCTCGACAGCCGCAGCTTCATCACCATGACCTACGCCGTGGTCGATCTCGAGCGTCGGACGCTCATCTACGCCCGGGCGGGGCACACGCCGCTGGTGCATCGGACCACCGCCTCGCCGGTGCAGGCGAGCCTCGTCGCGCCGAGCGGCATGGTCGTCGGGCTGCAGCTCGATGGCCTCGAGCACCGCTTCGCCGAACTGCTCGAAGAAGTGACGGTGCCGCTCGTCCATGGTGACGTCTTCCTGCTCTACACCGACGGGCTGAGCGAGGCGATGAACGCGGACGGCGACCTGTACGGCGACGAGCGGCTGCGCGTCCTGGTCGAGGAGCATGGTGGCCTCGGCGCCGAGGGGCTGCGCGAGCGCATCGTGCGCGACGTCGAGGCGCACGTCGGCGGAGCCGACCCGCACGACGACATGACGCTGATCGTGGTCGCGGTCGACGCCGCCGAACTGGCGGCGCAGGCATGACCGAGCCCGTCGTCATCTTCCGCACCCGCTCCTCCGTCGAGGCCTCGATCGTGCGCGGCCTGCTGGAGGCGCATGGTTACGATGCGCTGGTCTCGCCCGACAGCCTGTGGGCGATCGTGCCGCAGTCGGCCGGCAACGACGAGTTCGCGATCGCAGTGCCGGCGGCAACCGCCGACGCCGCCCGCCGGCTGGTCGAGAGCCGCCAGGCACTGCCGGAGACGCGCGGCGACGAGCCGAGCCAGGGCGAGGGGTTTGCCGCTCTCGAGGCGCGCATCGGGCATCGCTTCGTCGATCGGACGCTGCTCGAGCATGCCCTGACGCACCGCTCGCGCGCGCACGAGGACGTGACCGGCGGCGTCGTCGACAACGAGTCGCTCGAGTTCCTCGGCGACGCGGTGGTCGGCCTGGTCATCGCCGAGGCGCTCTATCGCGAGCATCCCGAGCTCGACGAAGGGTCCAAGTCGAAGATCCGCGCGTCGCTGGTGTCAGCCGGTCGCCTGGCCCGTCTCGGCGAGGCGCTCGGGCTCGGTGACCACCTGCTGCTCGGTCGCGGCGAAGAGAAGACCGGCGGCCGCCGCAAGACCGCGCTGCTCGCCGACGCCACCGAGGCGATCGTCGCGGCGATCCATCTCGACGCCGGGCTCGAGGCGTCGGCGCAGTTCGTCCGTCGCGAGTTGTGGGAGCCGTTCAAGGCTGCCGGCGGCGGCTCGGCGGCGGTGTCGGCGAGCGCCTTCGATTTCAAGTCGGCGCTGCAGGAGCGTCTGCAGGCCCGCGGGCTGGGCCTGCCCGAGTACCGCGTCGCCAGCGAACGCGGCCCCGAGCACGACAAGGAGTTCGAGGTCGAGGTACGGGTCAACGGCGACGTGGCCGCGACGGCGACGGGCCGATCGAAGAAGGACGCCGAGCAGCAGGCGGCCCAGCGCGCGCTGCAAGCGTACGCGTAGCGGTCGTCTGCCGCTTCACCGCGCGTCAACGGCCAACGGCCGACGGCCAATCGCCAACTGCCAACCGCCAACCGCCAACGTTGGGCGAGGCGGCTGCGTGCCGACGAGGTTTGGCCGTTGGTCTTTGGCCCTTGGCCGTTGGCCGTTGGTCTTTGGCCCTTGGCCGTTGGCCCTTGGCCCCTGGCCCTTGGCGCCCTAATCGATCTCGATGATGCCGGTGTCGACGGCGCGCGGCCGCTCGTAGCCGTCGCCGCTGCCGGCGGTGGCGAGCGCCGGGGCGTAGGCCGGGCGCGGCGGCGCGTTGCGCAGGCGGGCGAGGGCGTAGACCTGGACTTCGCCGATCACCCGATCCTCGTCGGGGACGCGCGGCCCGCGGTTGATGCGGACCCACAGCCGCAGCAGCGGATCGGCGAAGCGATAGCGCTTGCGATCGCAGGCGACGAGGTCGACGTCCTGCAGCCAGGTCAGGTAGTCCTTGGTCGAGCCCGGCGTGCGATCGAGGCGCTGCGCGATCCCGGTCAGCGTCAGCGGTTCGTCGGTCGCCAGCACGTCGAGGATCGCCTTGAGGGCGCCGTAGCCGCGGGCCCGGTGCAGCCGCAGCTCGTAGCTGAAACGGCAGCGGACGGCGAGCTCGCCGTCGGGGGCCATGGCCGCGGCGAAGGCGCTGATGGCGTCGGTGGCGCCGGTCGACCGCAGCTGCGCCAGCTGGCCACCGAGGGCGCGGACGTAGCCGGCGTGTCCGTCGACGAGCAGGCCGACTGTCTCGGCGAGGTCCTGCGCGTCGTCAGATCCGCCGATGCCGAACGTCTCCTGGACGGCGTCGCTGGTGAGCGGCTCGACCCGCACCACGTCGAAGCGAGCGGGCTCGATGCCGACGAAGCGGCGGGCCCGCGCTTCGAAACGCGTCGCCAGCACGAAGGTGTTGGGGCTGTGGGCGACGGCGCGAGCGAGCTCCACCTGTGCGGCGCGCAGGCCCGGGAAGCTCTCGAACGTCCGGACGTCGAGGATCTCGTCGAGGAGGAACGTCGCTGGTCCGCCGTCGCGGCCGCGGGCGGTCATGAAGAACGCGAGGAGCGCGTCGAAGGCCTCGCGGGCGCCGGTCGGCGGATCGACCGGACCGCTGGTGAACGGCGACTCGCGGCGCACGGCGTCGTAGCAGCGCTCGGGCGTCGTCGCGACGCGCTCGATGTCGATGTACTGCGCGCGGTCGGCCCCGAGATCACGCTCGACACGGCGCAGGCGCTCGGTGCGTCCGGCTCCGCAGCCGCCGACGACGACGGTCACCGGTGGGCGCTCGCCGCGGGCGTGCGTCCGCTCGAGCAACTGACGATCGAGAAGCATGGCTCGCGGCATGACGCGGGGTGTCGAGCGGGACAACGAAGCAGCACGTGGCCCGACATGTACGATCGACGTACGCGCCGGGGAGGGTAGTAAGGTAGAGAGCCGTCGCGGTGATGTCAACGTCAGCGCGGAATCTTTTTTTCTTGACTTCGTTCCGCTGCCGGTCGCGCCTTTCGCGTGCGTCGCGATCGTGGTGCGGAGGTGACGCGACGCCGCGCTTCGACGCGACACGTCCGGCACGGACTGCTAGAATTGGCGCTTCATGAACATCGCAGTGTTGGGCGCCCAGTGGGGCGATGAAGGCAAGGGCAAGATCGTCGATCTGATGACGCCGCGCTTCGACGTCGTGGCCCGCTTTCAGGGTGGCCACAACGCCGGCCACACGGTCTACGTGCGCGGGCAGAAGTACGTGCTGCACCTCATCCCCTCCGGCATCCTGCACGACGGCGTCACCTGCGTCATCGGCAACGGTGTGGTCATCGACCCGGCGGCGCTGTTCGCCGAAGTCGACATGCTGGCCGGGCTCGGCATCGACGTCGGCACCCGCCTCTTCGTCAGCGACAAGGCGCATCTCATCCTGCCGTACCACCGCGAGATGGACGTCCTCTCCGAGGCGCGCCGCGGTGAACGCAAGATCGGCACGACGTCGCGCGGCATCGGTCCGGCCTACGAGGACAAGATCGGGCGCCGCGGCATCCGCGTCGGCGACCTCGCCGAGCCGGCCGGGTCGACGGCGCTGGCCGATGCCGTCCGCGAGAACGTGGCGACGCGCAACCGTCTGTTCGGCAACAGCGAGATGGACTGGCAGAAGGTCCTCGACGACCTGCGCACGGCGTGGACGCGGCTGAAGCCGTGGGTCCGCGACGTCTCGCTGGTCCTCGACGAAACCCGCAAGGCGGGGCAGGCCATCCTCTACGAGGGCGCCCAGGGCACCCTCCTCGACATCGACCACGGCACCTATCCCTACGTCACCTCGTCGAACGGCACGATCGGCGGCGCGCTGACCGGTCTCGGCATCGGGCCCAAGGCCATCGACGGCGTGCTCGGCGTGGCCAAGGCCTACCTGACGCGCGTCGGCGAGGGGCCGCTGCCGACCGAGTTGAACGGCGAGATGGGCCACCGCCTGCGCGAGACCGGCCAGGAATACGGCGCGTCGACCGGTCGTCCGCGCCGCTGCGGCTGGTACGACGCGGTCGCGGTCCGCTATGCCGTCCGCATCAATGGGCTCGACGCGCTGGCGCTGACCAAGCTGGACGTCCTCGACGGCATCGAGTCGATCGAGGTGTGCACCGCTTACCGCTGCGCCGGCAAGACGATCCGCGAGTTGCCCAGCGACCTGGCCCAGCTCGCCGCCTGCGAGCCGATCTACGAGACGGTACCCGGGTGGGACGGGGCGACCAAAGGCGTCCGCCGCTATGCCGACCTGCCGGCCGGCGCGCGGCGCTACATCGAGGTGCTCGAAGCGGCGTCCGGCGTGCCGGCGGCGCTGATCTCGACCGGGTCCGATCGTGAGGACACGATCGTGCGCGACGACGGCGTCGTCGCGGCGTGGCTGAAGCGATGAGCGGTTCGGCCCCGGCGTCCGTCGCGCCGGGGGCCGCCGCCGCGCCCGGCGCTGGCGTCGCGCTGCGCTGCCAGGGCCTGGTCAAGCGCTACGGCGACCTGACCGCGGTCGATCATCTCGAGCTCGAAGTGCTCCGCGGTGAGTGCTTCGGCCTGCTCGGCCCGAACGGCGCCGGCAAGACCACGACCATCGAGATTCTCGAAGGGCTGCTTACCGCCGACGCTGGGACGGTCGACGTCCTGGGGCTGCGCTGGGGCCGCGACGATCGCCAGCTGCGCGAGCGGCTCGGCATCCAGCTGCAGGAGACGCAGTTCAGCGACAAGCTGACAGTCGGCGAGATCACGCGGCTGTTCCGCTCGTTCTACGCACGCGGCCGCGGCATCGACGAGATCCTGTCGCTGGTCGGCCTCGAGGCGAAGCGCGACGCGCGCTACGTGGCGCTCTCCGGCGGGCAGAAACAACGCCTGGCCGTCGCCTGCGCGCTGGTCGGCTCGCCCGACGTGCTCTTTCTCGACGAGCCGACGACGGGACTCGATCCGCAGTCGCGTCGGCAGCTGTGGTCGCTGCTCGAGGGCTACCGCGCCGGTGGTGGCACCATCCTGCTGACGACGCACTACATGGACGAGGCCGAGTCGCTGTGCGATCGCGTCGCGGTCGTCGACAAGGGCAAGGTCATCGCGCTCGGCACGCCGCGCGAGCTGATCCGCTCGCTCGGCGCCGAGCACGTCGTCGAGTTCGCGATGGTCGAGGGCGAGCCGCTGCCCGATCCCGAGCTGCTCCGGCCACTGCCGGGTGTCCGCGACGTGCGGGTGCAGGGTGTGACCTGCGGCCTGGTCGCCTCCGAGATTCACCTGGCCATTCCGGCGCTGCTCGATCTGCTGGGCGATCGCCGCACCAAGCTGGCGTTCCTGACCACGCACAGCGCCACGCTCGAAGACGTCTTCATGCACCTCACCGGGCGGCACCTGCGCGATGCCTGAGCCGCGCCTGATTCCGATCGTCGAGCTGACGATGGCCCGGCTGCGCGAGTTCCTGCGCGAGCCGGAGGCCGTCTTCTGGGTGTTCGCCTTCCCGCTGCTGATGGCGTTCGCGCTGGGCATCGCCTTCCGCCAGGAGCGGGCGCAGGAAGTGGTGGTCGGCGTCGTGCGCCACGAGGCCAGCACACTGGGCCAGCAGCTCAAGGACGCCAAGGGGATCCGCGTCCGCACGCTCGAACCCGGCGAGGTCGACGCGGCGCTGCGCCGCGGGCAGGTCGCCGTGGTACTGGTGCCGGGGCCACCGCTTGTCTACCGCTTCGATCCGTCGCGGCCGGAGAGCCGGACAGCGCGGCTCGTCGTCGACGACGTGCTGCAGCGTCAGGCCGGCCGCGTCGAGCCGATCGCCAGCCGCGACGAGACGGTGCTGGCCCCCGGCTCGCGCTACATCGACTGGCTGATCCCCGGACTGCTGGGGATGAACATCATGGGCACCAGCCTGTGGAGCATCGGTTTCTCGGTGGTCCACGCCCGGTCGCGCAAGCTGCTCAAGCGGCTGATGGCCACGCCGATGCCGCGGGTGCAGTACCTGGCCTCGCATCTGCTCGCACGCCTCGTCTTCCTGGTGCTCGAGGCGGCGGCGCTGCTGGTGTTCGCGTGGCTGGTCTTCGGCGTCCGTCCGGCCGGCTCGATCGCGCTGGTCGCCGGGCTGGTGCTGCTCGGCGCGCTGGCGTTCTCCGGTCTCGGCCTGCTCATCGCAACGCGCGCCACCACGATCGAAGGCGTCTCCGGCTGGATGAACGTCGTGATGATGCCGATGTGGCTGCTGTCGGGGGTGTTCTTCGCGTCCTCGAACTTCCCGGACGCGGCGCAGCCGATCATCCGCCTGCTGCCGTTGACCGCGCTGGTCGACGCCTTGCGCGGCGTGATGCTCGAGGGTTACGGCGCGGCTGCCATTGGGCGCGAGATCGCGACGCTGACCATCTGCACGGTCGCGACCTTCGGGTTGTCGGTGAAGCTGTTCCGCTGGCGCTGAGGCGCCAGCGTTCGAGGGCGTGGTCGGGCTCGGCTAGGACGCCGCGGCCGAGGGCTTGGCCGGCCAGGGCAGGAAGGCGAACAGGCCCTTGCGCCGTCCGATTGCGCGGTTCTTGCCGCCGCGCTTGGCTTCGTAGAGGGCCCGATCGGCGCGCTTGATGGTGTCCTCGACGCCTTCGCCGGCGTGGACTTCGGTCACCCCGGCGCTGCAGGTGAAGCGCAGGTTCTGCTCCTCGCCTTCGATCTTGAACACATAGTCGAGCGCCGCCACCCGCTTGAGGGTGGCCGTCATCCGCTCGACCGCCGATTCCATCGTCGTCGCCCGGAAGAGCACGGCAAACTCCTCGCCGCCGACGCGGGCCACGAACTGATTCTCGCCGGCATCCTCGACGAGGCGCTGCGCCAGGCAGATCAGCACGCGATCGCCGACCTGGTGCCCGAAGGTGTCGTTGATGCGCTTGAAGTCGTCGATGTCGACCATCGCCATCGAGAAGGGCTGCTTCGACTTGCTGGCAAGCAGGGTCCATTCCTTCACGGCGCGGTCGAAGCCGCGGCGGTTGGCGATCTCGGTGAGCGCGTCGAGCTCGGCCTGCTTCTGCGCTTCGGCCAGCTGCGTCTGCAGGGCGTCGACGCGCTTCGACATCTGCGTGAACAGGACGTCGTCGCGTCGCTGCTTCTCGACGACCGCGTGCTTCAGCTCCTTGGCTTCCGTCGCGATGAGGCGCTTCAGCTCGCGGATGTCGTCGACGTTGGCGAGTGTACCGATGCGGTCGGTCGAGCGGATCAGGTCGACGTTGAAGGACTTGGCCTGGCCGGCGAGGTCGGCGAGCGTCTGGCGCAGGACCTGGACGACCGCGGTCAGCTCTTTCTCGCGCTCGATCAGGATGGTCCGCGTGTCCTCGAAATAGGTGTCGCAGAGCTGCAGGACCCGGTCGACGGTGTCGGCCAGTTCGTGCGAGCTCATCCCGGCGACGAGCGTCTTGCGGAGCCGGTCGACGCGGGTCTGGAAGTCCGCCGTGCGCGGCGAATCCGGATCGGCGCTCCACAGGCCCAGGCCGGCCACGATGGTGGCGACGATGTGGATCTGCCACGGCGACGGCGACTGGCCGTCGGGGTTGCGGGTGAGGCCGAGCTCGATGGGGCGTGTGGTCATGGCGAGGGAGAGACTCCCAGCAGGGAAGTCCTCACGGGCGAGTAATCGGCGGCCCGAGGCCGGGCATGAAGAGCTGGAAATGTTAGACTTCGTTTCGCGCACGCAGCCGTGTGCAGCGCCGTCGACGCCCCCAAGGCGCCGGCCACGCGGCCGGCCACGCGGTAGCCAGGCTTCACGGCTGCCCCGGATCGCCCCCAAGGCGGTCGCGACCAATACGGGCCGCTAGCTCAGTGGTAGAGCATCCGCCTTTTAAGCGGTTGGTCCCGGGTTCAATTCCCGGGCGGCCCACCATCGTCGCGTCGCGACGATGGTCGGGCCGACCGGGAATCTTCGCGCTCGCCGCGGATGCCTGCGGCCTCCGCAAGCGAGCCCAATTCCCGGGCGGCGCGTGGCCCGAACCATCGCTTCGCTCGGTTCGGCTGTCGCTCTCGGGGGCAACCATCGCTTCGCTCGGTTGGGGAAGCCCTTCGGGGGAATCATCGCTTCGCTCGGTTCGGGCCATCAGTCGGGCAGCGCACCATCGCTTCGCTCGGTTGGGGCTGTCAGTCGGGCAGCGCACCGTCGCTTCGCTCGGTTGGGGAAGCCCTTCGAGGGAACCATCGCTTCGCTCG
>JBDSLU010000396.1:0-10825 GCA_039916225.1 Vicinamibacteraceae bacterium | reverse complement strand
GCGTTTCGAGGAAGTCGCGCAGGGCCGACCCGTCGCCGACCAGATCGTCGGCGTGCGCGACCAGATCCGGCTGCGTGGCCACCAGCTGGTCGCGCAGCTTCACCCGCCCGCCGGGATCGGCCTCGAGCCACTCGTTGTGCCAGTCCGACAGGCGGTTCCACTGATCGGTGTTCATGCGTCGCCCGCAGTCGCGAGCCGGCCGCGGAGCCAGGCGCGCGCGGTGTTCCAGTCGTTGATCACGGTCCGCACCGATATGCCGAGGACATCGGCCGTCTCGGCGACGCTGAACCCGCCGAAGAATCGCAGCTCGACGACCCGGCTGGGGCGGGGATCGATCGCCGCCAGCTCCTGCAGCGCGTCCTCGAGGGCGACCATGTCGACGTCCGCGTCCGGTGCGGTTAGCTGCAGCGTGTCGATCGACACCATCTCCGCTCCCGCTCCCCGCTTGGCGGACTGTCGCGCCCGCGCCGCATCGACGAGCACGCGCCGCATCATCTGCGCGGTGGTCGCATAGAAGTGCGCCCGGTTCTGCCAGGCCACGCCGCGCCAGCCGATCAGGCGCAGGTAGGACTCGTTGATCAGCTCCGTCGCCTGCCACCCCTGTCCCATGCGCTCGCCGGCCAGCAACCGCCTGGCCATCCGCCGCAGCTCGTGCTGGACGAGCGCGGCGAGCTCGCCGAAGGCGTCGGCCTCGCCGGCGTTCCACGCCTTGAGGAGCGCCGTGACGTCACCCGCATCCGGCATGCGCCGCCGAGTCTATCCCCGGCTGCACTTTTCACAGGCGGATTCCGCCTGTCGCAAGTGCAAGCGGACATGCCGCCCCCGGCAGACGCCGATCGCAGAAAACGAGGACCTATGCGAATGAGACCCGTATCGATGAGTTCCGTCATCGCCCTGACGCTGGCCGCCGCCGCCTGTTCCAGCAGTCAGAGCCCCGTCGCGCCCTCGGCGACCTCGACCGCCGCCCCAGCCACGGCCGCCCTGCAGGGCGACCCGAGCCTCGGGCCGCAGCTGGCGGCGGTGCGCGCGGCCACTGCGAAGTTCCACGACGTGAACGTGGCGATGGCGGCCGGCTACCTCAATCCAGCCGGACGTGTCTGCGATCAGATCGCGATCGGAGCGATGGGCATCCATAGCGGGAACTTCGCATTGACGGCCACCCAGGAGCTCGATCCCACCCGTCCCGAAGTGTTGCTCTACCTGCCCAAGCCGGAGGGCGGGTTCCGCCTGATCGGCGTCGAGTACATCCAGTTCGTGCTGCTGCGCAATACAGAGACCAATGTGGTGGCGCCGTGGATGTCTGCCACGCCGTGGCCGGCCAATTACGTTGTGGTCACGCCGACGCCGCAGCTCTTCGGCCAGACCTTCGAGGGGCCGATGCCCGGGCACGTCCCCGGAATGCCATGGCATTGGGACCTGCACGCCTGGGTGTGGGCCAACAATCCGACCGGCGTGTTCGAGCAGTGGAATCCCGCGGTCAGCTGCAGCTGACGGCGGTTCGCCGATAAACCTGGTCCGTTCCGTCGGAGCCGTAGACGCCGTCCCTGGCGAAGAGGTTCGCGGGCGAAGCGACCGCCGTCGCGGCTGACGACGGTCGTTTCGTCCTTCGACTACCGATCGCGAGCGGCCTTGCGCACCACGCTCGGCGGCTCGTCGTCGACCAGCGTCGGCGTCGCCGCCTCACCCGATGCGGCCGGCCGCGGCTCGTGCAGGACGAGGCCGCCGGGCGTCGACTTGACCATCGCGGTGTTCAGCCGCTGCTCCCAGTCGCCGAGCCCTTTGACCATCTCGCGCTTGACGTACTGCATGAACTCGTTGACCTCGCCCTGCATCTGCTCGATGCGCTCCCGCATGTTCAGGATGATCTCGACCCCGGCGAGGTTGACGCCGAGATCGCGGGTGAGCGACAGGATGGTCTCGAGCCGCTCGAGGTCGTCGTCCGAGTAGAGGCGCGTATTGCCGTCGGTGCGCGACGGTTTCAGGAGCCCTTCGCGCTCGTAGAGGCGGAGAGTCTGCGGGTGGATGTTGTAGCGCTGCGCCACCACGCTGATCATGTAATAGGCCTTGCCGGTTCCCTTGGCCATGGTCTCACCCTCGTGCGCGGACGTCGGCGGGATAGGCCCCGGCGAGCGACCGGATCAACGTGCGCGTGTGTTCGTCGTTGAGCGGCGGCAGCACCAGCCGGACCGTCGCCACGAGATCGCCGGTGCGGCCGGTGCGGGGCGACGGCATGCCTCGCTCACGGACGCGGAACTGCTGCCCCGACTGCGTGCCCTGGGGCACGCGTAGCCGGCACTCGCCGCCCGGCGACGGGACGTCGATGCGGACTCCGAAGGCGGCTTCGTGAATCGCCAGCGGCACGTCGATGTGCAGATCGTCGCCAACGCGGCGGAAACGCGGATCGATGTCGACGTGGACGGTGACGTGGAGATCGCCCGGCGCGGCACCGCGCCCACCGGCGTTGCCTTCACCAGGGATCCGGATGCGCTCGCCGTCGGCCACGCCCGGAGGCACGCCAACGGCTATCGGATCCGATCGCATCGCGACGCCCGCGCCTTCGCAGGCCGGACACGGGGCGGAGTTGGCCGCTCCGGTGCCCTCGCAGCGGGTGCATGTCTTGCGGAACACCATGTGGCCGCGTGCCGTCCGGACCGTACCGGTGCCGCTGCAGGCGGTGCACGGCACGCCAGGCGCCGGCAGCCGGCCTTCACCCTGGCAGCCGCCACAGCGGCCGCGCCGCGTCACCGCGAACCGCACGATGCCGCCTTCGACGGCCATCGTGAACGGCACTTTGATGTCGGCATGGAGATCGGCGCCGTGGCCCTGATCGGTGACCGCGGCCGCTGCCGCCCGGACGACGTCGGCGAAGAGATCGCCGAACGTCGACGCCTGCGCGCCCTGGGCGTGAGCGGTGAAATCGAACCCTTCGAAGGCGAACGCCGGCGCCTCCTGGGGCTCCGACGGCGGCGTCTCTGGAGAGGCGCCGCTGTCGTAGGCGCGCCGCTTGTCGGGATGGCTCAGCGTCTCGTAGGCCTCGACGATGCGGCGAAAGAGCGCCTCCGCGTCGTCGTTGCCCGGATTGACCTCCGGATGGTACCGGCGGGCGAGCCGCCGGTAGGCCCGCCGGATGTCACCGAGCGACGCACCGCGACCGAGGCCGAGGGCGACGTAGAGGTCCATGACACTACTTCTTGTCCTCGACCACCTCGGCGTCGATGACATCGCCGCTGTCGGCGGCGCTCCCGCCACCCGACGCGCCGGCGCCGCGCGCCTGCTCCGCCCCGGGCTCACCGGCATCCGGGGCCGCCTGCGACGAGCGATAGAGCACCTCGGCGACCTTGTGCTGCGCCTTGGTCAGCTCCTCGACGCTCTTCTTGATCGCCGCCTGGTCGTTCTGCTCCAGCGACGTCTTGAGCGCCTGCACCGCCGCTTCCACCGGTGCCTTGTCGTCCGCCGTGAGCTTGTCGCCGGCGTCGGTCAGCGTCCGCTCCGCCTGGTAGATCGCCTGATCCGCCTGGTTGCGGGTCTCGACCTCCTCGCGGCGCTGCTTGTCCTCTTCGGCGTGCAGTTCGGCGTCCTTCCGCATCTTCTCGACCTCGTCCTTGCTGAGGCCGGACGACGCGGTGATGGTGATCTTCTGTTCCTTGCCGGTGGCCTTGTCCTTGGCCGACACGTTGACGATGCCGTTGGCGTCGAGGTCGAACGTCACCTCGACCTGCGGCAGGCCGCGCGGCGCCGGCGGAATGCCGTCCAGGTGGAACTTGCCGAGCGTGCGGTTGTCGCGCGCCATCTGGCGCTCGCCCTGCAGCACGTGCACTTCGACGCTGGTCTGGCCGTCGGTCGCGGTCGAGAAGGTCTCGCTCTTCCGCGTCGGGATCGTCGTGTTGCGGGTGATGAGCGTGGTCATCACGCCGCCCAGGGTCTCGATGCCGAGCGACAGCGGCGTCACGTCGAGCAGGAGGAGGTCCTTGACCTCGCCGGCGAGCACGCCCGCCTGGAGACCGGCGCCGATGGCGACGACTTCATCCGGGTTGACACCCTTGTGCGGATCCTTGCCGAAGTACTGCTTGACGATCGCCTGGACACGCGGAATGCGCGTCGAGCCGCCGACCAGGACGACCTCGTCGATCTTCGACGGATCGATGCCGGCGTCGGCCAGTGCCTGCTTGACCGGCCCCATCGTCCGCTGCAGCAGATCCTCGACCAGGCCTTCGAACTTGGCCCGGGTCAGCTTCATGACCAGGTGCTTGGGGCCCGACTGGTCCGCCGTGACGAACGGCAGGTTGATGTCGGTTTCCATCACGCCGGAGAGTTCCATCTTGGCCTTCTCGGCGGCCTCGCGCAGACGCTGGAGCGCCATGCGGTCCTTGCCCAGGTCGATGCCGTCGCTCTTCTTGAACTCGGCGATGATCCACTCGATGATCCGCTGATCGAAGTTGTCGCCCCCGAGGTGCGTGTCGCCGTTGGTGGACTTCACTTCGACCACGCCCTCGCCCACCTCGAGAATCGAGATGTCGAAGGTGCCGCCGCCGAGGTCGTAGACGGCGATCGTCTCGTCCTTCTTCTTGTCGAGGCCGTAGGCGAGCGCCGCCGCGGTCGGCTCGTTGACGATGCGCGAGACTTCCAGGCCGGCGATCTTGCCGGCTTCCTTGGTCGCCTGACGCTGCGCGTCGTTGAAGTAGGCCGGAACCGTGATGACGGCCTTGGTGACCGGCTGGCCGAGGTAGGCCTCGGCGGATTCCTTCAGCTTGGTGAGGATCATCGCGGAGATCTCGGGCGGCGCGAACCCGCCTTCCTTCTCACCGGCGTTGATGCGGACGTCGCCGTTCGAGGCCTTGCCGACCTTGTAGGGGACCATGCGCATCTCGTCGCTCACTTCGTCGAAGCGGCGGCCCATGAAGCGCTTGATCGAGAACACGGTGTTCTCGGGATTGGTGACGGCCTGCCGCTTGGCGACTTGGCCCACCAGCCGGTCACCCGACTTGGCGAAGCCGACGACCGACGGCGTGATGCGGCTTCCTTCGGCGTTGGGGATGACGATGGCCTCGCCGCCCTCCATCACGGAGACGACGGAGTTGGTGGTGCCCAGGTCGATGCCAATGATTTTGCTCATAGTGATGCCTCTCTGCCTCGGAGTCTCGCTAACAACATCGGCAGTATAAAACCTGAGCACGATAGAGTCAATAGCTTAAAGCGGCTTTCGACCTCAAAGGGGGCGACCGCCGCACCCAACCGCCCCCTGGGCGGCGGCGAGGCCGATGGCGGTTCCTGCTATACTTCGTGGGCCAGCCTGTTGAAGTCCCTGCGCCAGCTCCCGGGGCTTCGAGTGAGGGTTCCATGAGCCCAGCCGTGATCGCTCCCCTGAAGACGTCCCGTCTTCTCTCTGCTGGCGCCCTGACCCTGTCGGCCGCACTGTTCCTTCCGATCCCCGCGATCGGCCAGGACACGCCAGCCGAGCCTCCATCCGGTCTGCAGGCGCCCCCCACGCAACAGCAAGTCGAGGGCGAAGCACGGGCTCCCGCCTACATCGCGGCCGTCGACGGCGTCGCCCGCCTCGATCGCGACGGCCAGAGCGAGGCCGCCGAGCGCGGCGTGCCCCTGGCTCCCGGCGATCGGCTTCGCACCGAAGGCGGCCGCGTCGAGCTCGCGTTCCCCAACGGCAGCCAGGTCTATCTGGACCGCTACACCGAGGTCGAGCTCGCCGATCCGCTCGCGCTGCGGCTGGCGCGCGGCCGGCTCTACGTCCGCATCGATTCGACCATCGACGCCGCTGAACGCCTGGTCATCGACGGTCCGGGAGCGGGCGTCGACTTCCAGGACGACGGCGAGTACCGGGTCGCCGTCGGCGGCACGGACGCCGTCGAAGTCGAACTGGTCGTGCTGCGCGGCCAGGCGGCCCTCTCGAGCGAGGGCGGCAACGTGCTGGTGCCGCAGGGACATCGCGCCATCGCCCGCGACGGCGCCGCCCCGACGACGCCGGAGTGGCACAACGCCGGCCAGACCACGCTCGAGAAGTGGGCCGCCGATCGTGAGGCGCTGTGGCAGAGCGGCCAGTACGCATCGCGGCAGTACCTGCCCTCCGAGCTGTCCGGCTACGCCTCGACCTTCGATCGCTACGGCACCTGGCAGAACGACGAGACCTACGGCGCCGTCTGGTATCCGACCAGCACGGCCGACGACTGGCGGCCCTACTACGACGGCCGCTGGGACTACTCCTCGAACTACGGCTGGACCTGGATCGCCGGCGGCGACGTCTGGGCCTACCCCACCCACCACTACGGCCGCTGGAACCTCGGTTCGCGCGGCTGGCACTGGATCCCGTCGCGTCGCTGGGGCGCGGCGTGGGTCTACTGGGCGGTCGCCTCGGACTACGTCGGCTGGTGCCCGCTCGGCTGGAACGGACGGCCCGTCCTCAGCGTGTTCAACTACCAGCGCAACTATCCGTCGCGGTCGCGTGACCCGTATCGCGCCTGGACGGTGATCCCGCGCACCTCGTTCGGCCGCTCGGACGTGGCCCGGGTGTTCGCGGATCGCGGCCGCCTCGAGCGCGACCGGCCGGCCTTCATCCTGCAGCACCGCGGTCCGGGTATCGCGCCACCGCGCTCCCCCTACCCGTCGCCGTTCAACGCCCGCCTGAACGGCGGCCGCACCGGCGGCACCGATCGCACGCCGGCCAGCGGCGGCGTATCGACCACGAGCCCGAGGAGCTACGGCCGCTACGGCTCCGACCGCGATAGCCGCGGCGGGTCCGCCGTGCCGCGCGGGACCGCGTCCGAAGAGAACACGACGACCGTCGAGTCGCCCTACGACCGCGCCCGTCCCCACATGGCGCGGCCCGACCAGCCGAGCGGCGATGAAGGCAACGTCTATCGCCGCGCCCCGGCCGACCAGTCGCCGACGCGTTCGCCGAACGGGCTATGGCGAGATCGCCGCGACCGCGACTCCGATACGGATCGGGACAGCGACGGCCGCGCCGGCCCCGGTTACGCCGGTCCGGGCTACCGCGTCCGCGACACGCCGGGCAGGTCGGGCGATCCCGATCGCGATCGCAGCCCCGGCATGAGCGATCCGAAACCGGGATCCCGCAACGCTTCGCCGCGAGCCGAACCGCCGTCACGGCGTGACGACGACGATGGCGGTCGCGGCAACCGCGGCGGCTCCCGCGACAGCCCACCGGAGCGCGGCGCATCGCCGCGGTCGGGTGGCGGCGATCGGGGTGGCAGCGACCGGAGCGGCAGCGGTGCCGATCGCGGCGGCAGCCACAGCGGCGACAGCGGCGGCTCGCGTAGCAGCGGCGGCGGCGCCGTCCGCCGCCATCCGTAACGCCTGTCGATGAGCGCCGTCAGTCGTTTCCTCCGCCGCTTCGCGATCGCGCTGCTGTTCGTGCTCGCAGCGGCGAGCGGGACGGTCGCCGGCGTCCTCGTCATCTATACCAGCGACCTGCCGCAGATCTCGGCCCTCGACGACTACGCGCCGAGCACCATCACCCGGGTCTACGCCGCTGGCGGCGAGGTCGTCGGCGAGTTCGCCACGCAGCGCCGCATCGTCATCACCTACGACCAGATCGCCCCGGTCATGCGGCAGGCGCTCATGGCCGCCGAGGACGCCGAGTTCGACTCGCACATGGGCCTCAGCGTCACGCGCATCATCGTGACGCTGGCCCGCGACCTGTTCCAGGGCCAGCGCGCCGGCGCCAGCACGCTGACGCAGCAGCTCACCCGCAAGCTGTTCCTCAACGACGACAAGACCTGGGAGCGCAAGATCAAGGAGGCGGTCCTCGCCATCCAGATCGAGAAGCGCTACACCAAGCCGGAGATCGTCACCCTCTACTGCAACCAGATCCCGTGGGGGCACGGCACCTACGGCGTCGAGGCGGCGGCGCGGCTCTACTTTGGCAAGTCGGCCAAGGACGTGACGCTCGAGGAGGCGGCCCTGCTCGCCGGCATCATCCAGGCGCCGGCCCGCCACAGCCCCTACGTCAACCTGACCAACGCCATGCGCCGGCGCAACTACACGCTCGGCCAGATGGCCGACTCCGGCTTCATCACCCGCGAGCGCGCCGAACAGGCGAGGAAGGCGCCGATCGTCACCGTGGGCCGGCCGGCGGCCGAGACCGACGCCGCCTTCTTCGTCGAGGAGGTGCGGCAGCAGCTCGAGGATCGCTACGGCGCCCAGCAGCTGTACGAGAACGGGCTGGCCGTCTACACGACGCTCGACCTGAAGCTGCAGCACGCCGCCGAGGCCGCGCTCGCCGATGGCATGCGGCGCATCGATCACCGCCACGGCTTCCGCAAGCCGGTGCGCATCGAGGCCGCGAAGATCGAGACCTACACCGATCCGAGCTGGCTCCCCTGGAATGCCAAGGGCGGCACACCGGCAGTGGGCGCCTCGGTCGTGGCCGTCGTCACCGCCGTCGAGGGCGCCACGGTCCGCGTCCGCGCCGGTGCGCTGCAGGGCGAGCTCGGACGCCCCGACTACGCCTGGACCGGCAAGACCACCGGCGCCTTTCTCGCCCCAGGCGACATCGTCCGTATCCACGTCGCGGCCGCCGACGCCCCGACCAAGACGATCGCCGGCTCGCTCGATCAGGAGCCGCAGTTCCAGGGCGCCGTGCTGGCGGTGAACAACCGGACCGGGCGCGTGCTGGCGATGGTCGGCGGCCGCAGCTTCGAGCTGAGCCGCTTCAACCGCACGACGCAGGCCATGCGGCAGCTCGGCTCGGCGTTCAAGCCGATCGTCTACGCGACGGCGATCGATCGCGGCTTCACGCCGGTCAGCATCCTGCAGGACACCCCGGGGTCGTGGTCGGCCGGGGCCGGGCAGCCGCTCTACCAGCCGCTCAACTACGACAAGAAGTTCGAGGGCCCGATCACGCTGCGGCACGGCCTCGAACAGTCGCGCAACGTGCCGACCGTCCGGCTGATGGAGTCGCTGAGCCCGAACATGGTCGCGGCCTATGCCGCCAAGCTCGGGTTCACGTCCAAGGTGCAGCCGTATCTGTCGTCGGCGCTGGGCTCGTCCGAGGCGACGCTGCAGGAAGTGGTCAGCGCCTTCGCCGTGTTCCCGAACCAGGGCGTGCGCGTGACGCCGTTCGAGATCGTCCGCGTCGCCGATCGCCAGGGCAACGTCCTCGAGGAGAACCGGCCGGCGTCGAAGGAAGCGCTGCGCGCCGACACCGCGTTCGTGATGACCCACCTGCTGCGCGGAGTCGTCGATCGCGGCACCGCCGCCAAGGCGGCGTCGCTCAAGTGGCCGCTCGGCGGCAAGACCGGCACCACCGACGACTTCACCGACGCCTGGTTCATCGGCTTCGACCCCGACGTCACCATCGGGGTGTGGATCGGCTACGACAGGAAGAAGTCGCTCGGCAACGGCGAGAGCGGCGCCCAGGCCGCGCTGCCGATCTGGATGGACGTCATGAAGGTGTGGATCGGCGATCGGAAGACGCCGCCCGAGTTCACGGTGCCCGCCAACGTCGTCTTCCTGCCGATCGATCGCCACACCGGGGCGCCCGTCGATCCGGCCACTCAGGGCGCGCTGAAGGAAGCCTTCATCGCCGGCACGCAGCCCGGCGCCGGCTTCGGCAGTCCTTGATCTGCGCAGGGGCGATCTCGTCAGGCGGGACGCCCGCGATGCGGTGCAGGACTTCCTGCGGCACTCGCACGTGCTGCGCGGATGCGCAGCGCTCGGCCTGATGACGATTCAGTTGGCGCATGCCTCCACCGGCATGGTGGCTGACAATACCGCCATTGCCGCCTCCGCCACCGTGGCTATGGCCACCGCCGGGGGTCATGCCACTGCCCCGTTTTGCTTTGTGCCGCAGACAATGTGTTCGCTCTTGGGAGTTGTGTGATGGCGTGTTACATCCGCGCATACGGTAGTCGGTTCGATGTAGATGCATTTGTCGGTTCATCGAGCATCGAATGGCCTGACGTGTGGCGAGCTGGCGAGGCAAAGGTACTGGCCGAGCCTAACTCGCCGAAGGAGTATCAGAAGTCAGGTCTGCAGATCGAGGTCGGAGATGGAGACCAATTCACGTCTCTGCTGCGCGACGCATCGGATTTCATGCGCAAGAATCGCGATGAACTCCTGCGTTTGGCATCAGACCCAGGAGTGGAGCGAGTCGAAATCGACTTCGGCTTGACGTGGAATTCAAACATGGCGGTTGTGTCAGTAACAATGCCGGCTGAATTCGTCGCGTTGGCTGGTGAGGTGCGTTTTGCCATCGAGGTCACCTACTACGACTGGGACTGAGCACTGCCCACCGCCGCTTCTCTGAAGCGGCTTACCAGCGCGGCATGCCGCGAGCCACTCAACACGCGCGATCCGGCCATCCGCGTCAGCCTGCTTCGCGGTCAGGGACGCGCGGTGATGGCGGTGCGGGTGTGCCGTCCGCGCTCGTTTGGCCGTTCGCGTGCGGGCGAACGCGTGTGAACGGCCTGCGTTCGCGCTGACGTGCGAGCGCGAGACAGGACACCCGCACCGCCGTCGGGCGTCCGCGCCACTCGCGCGCGTGCTACTCGTCCTCGTCGTCCGCGACGACCTGACCCAGCGTCCCGCTCGCCTTGCCCATCAGGAACGCCTTGATGAACGGATCGAGCGCGCCATTGAGGACGCCCTCGACGTCGCCGGTGGTGTGCCGCGACCGCAGATCCTTGACCATCTGGTAGGGCTGCATCACGTAGCTGCGGATCTGGCTGCCGAAGCCGATCTCCTTCTTCTCGCCGCCCAGCTTGTCCATCGCCGCCAGGTTTTCCTTCAGCTTGAGGTCGTAGAGCCGCGCCTTCAGCACCTTCATCGCCGAGGCGCGGTTCTTGTGCTGCGA
>JBDSLU010000395.1:0-4162 GCA_039916225.1 Vicinamibacteraceae bacterium | reverse complement strand
CTCCACAATGGAGGATAATTGGAGGACCGGCGATGGCGACCTTGAACGTCAAGAACCTGCCCGACGCTCTCTATCGGAAGCTGCAGGCGAGGGCCCGGAAGGAGCGGCGGTCCGTGGCCCAGGAGGTCACCCAGATCCTCTCCCAGGCCTTGGAGGCGCCGAAGCCGGTGTCGATCCTGGCGCTGAAGGGGCTCGGCAAGGAACTTTGGCAGGGTCGTGACGCCGTCGAGCATGTGGAGCGCGAGCGCGGTTCGTGGGACTGATCGACGACGTCGGGAAGGGGCCGGTGGCGGTCGACACCGCCCCGCTGATCTACTTCATCCAGGACGATCCGCGATTCGGCCCTCTCGTCGAGCCGCTGTTCGAACGCGCCGAAGCCGGGACGATCGAACTCGTCGCGTCGACGCTGGCCCTGCTCGAAGTCCTCGTGCTGCCGTACCGGGCAGGCAACCATCGACTCGCGGAGCAATACGAGCAGCTGCTCACGCACAGTCGCGGAGTCCGTCTCGTCGACCCCGCCCGCGATCACATGAGGACGGCGGCCCAACTGCGCGGCGCAACCGGCATGCGGACCCCAGACGCCATCCACATCGCCACCGCCTTGAGTGCCGGGTGCACCGCGTTCGTCACCAACGATCGCCGCCTGCCGGGTATTCCCGGCCTTCGCGTACTGCAGTTGGCCGACTACTGACCGCCGTAGGATTCCGCCTGAACTTCACGTTGATCGATCGGGCGGTGGCTGGCACGGCCGCGCCGCGGCCCTTCGGAGAGGCACGCAGCGCAGTAGGCGTCGAGCGCGGACATACGTAGAATCGGGGGCATGTCCAAGCCCGGTCGCATCGTTGCCGCTGGAGCCATCGCGCTCTGGGCGCTCACGACCGTCGGCGTCGACGCCCAACGCACGGCGGATGACCCGTCCACGGCTCGGTACCGCGGCCGCGTCATGGACGCCCCATTCGGCGCGCCGCTTCCCGGAGTCGACGTGACGTGCACCACGGACGGCGGGGTCGTGCATCGCGCGAAGACCGACGACAAGGGCGACTACGCGCTCGCCTCCACGACCGGCGCGACCGGCGCATGCGAGGTCCTCGAGTTCGCTCTGAAAGGCTTCGCAGCCGAGTCGTTCCGGTACCCTTCGCGAGGCCTCCTCGACGTGAGCCTGGACATCGGCTCGCTCGCCAATTGGGAGCCGGTCGGCGCGTGGCCGCGCGGCCTCGTGGTCAACGCCGACGGCACGCCCGCGGTCGATGCCAGCGTCTGGCTGTGGCGAGTCGGCGGGGCGCGAACCAACGGGTGGCGGACCGACAGCGCCGGCACCTTCGAGATGCCCGTGTTCCCCGATGTCCCCGGCGACTATGCGCTGTGTGCCCGCGGCGCCGGCGAACGTCAGCGGGCGGCGTGCCTGGCGTTCAACGCCGAGCCTCTCTCCGGCGGCAGGCCGCGCCTACAGCTCCCGCCGCGGTCGAAGTGACCGACCGGCGTCACTGATCCAGCTCCGAGGTGGATTTCGTCTGGAACCATGGCGGCACCAACCCAGCTCGTTCGCAGCCTGACGCTCACCCACACGATCGCGCTGGTGGTCGGTACCGTGATCGGGACCGGCGTCTTCCTGAAGACCGCGATCATGGCGCAGGACACCGGCAGTCCGGCCATGGTCCTGGCCGCGTGGGTCGTGGCCGGCCTGCTGTCGCTCGCCGGCGCGCTCGCCTACGCCGAGCTCGGCGCCATGCTGCCGGAAGCCGGCGGCGAGTACATCTACCTGCGCCAGGCCTACGGGGAGGCGGCCGCCTTCTTCTACGGCTGGACCCGTGTCTTCGTCAGCGGCACCGGCTCGATCGCCATCCTCGGCGTCGGCTTCGCGACCTTCCTCGGCGCCGTGCTGCCCATGCGCACGGTGTGGGCGCAGGCGACGTTCACGCTCCTCGGCCAGCCGATCGACTGGCAGTTCGGGATCACGCAGGTCGTCGCCGTGGCGGCCATCATGCTGTTCACGGCAGTGAACTGCTTGAGCGTTGTGTTCGGCGGACGCGTGCAGTCAGTGCTCACCGTCCTCAAGGTGGGCGGCATCGCCGCGCTCGTGCTCGGCATTTTCGTGGCTTCGGAGAGCGCCGACTGGAGCCACTTGACGGCACCTGCTGGCCAGGCGACGAGCGGGATCTCGGCTTTCGGACTGGCGTTGCTCGCGGCGCTCTGGGCCTACGACGGCTGGAACAACATGCCGATGGCCGCCGGCGAGGTCAAGGATCCGGGCCGCAACGTGCCGAAGGCCCTGATCTGGGGGATGGTCGCGGTGATGGCGATCTACTGCCTGGCGAACCTGGCCTACTTCTACGCGCTGCCTTTCGCCGACGTCCTCACGTCGAGCTCGACGATCCATCGGGAGGCGCTGCCGGTGGCGACGAAGGCCGCCCAGACCGCGTTCGGCGAGTACGGGGGCCGGCTGATCTCGATCGCGTTCATCGTGTCTGCGCTCGGCGCGCTGAACGGCTCGACCCTGAGCAATGCGCGGGTGCCCTTCGCGATGGCCCGCGACGGAGTCTTCTTCGCCACCGCCGGCGTCGTCAGCGCCAGCACGCGCGCTCCTGTCTACGCACTGCTGATCCAGGGGTGCTGGGCGAGTGTGCTGGCGATCTCCGGGACCTACGACCAGCTGACCGACTACGTGATCTTCGCGTCCTGGATCTTCTACGCGCTGGTGACGTCGGCCGTCCTGGTCCTGCGCCGCACGGCGCCCGAGATGCCGCGCCCGTACCGGACGCTGGGCTACCCGATCGCGCCGCTGGCGTTCGTGCTGGTGGCCGTCTGGCTGGTCGTGAACACGCTCGTCAACCGCCCGGTCCAGTCCATTGCGGGCCTGGTACTGATCGCGTCGGGTCTGCCGGTCTACGCCTACTACCGCCTGCGCCGGCATTGACGTTCCCGATCAGACCGGGGCCTGTCGAGTCCAACAGAAATGCAGCAGCACATGACGAACGGCCTCAAATTCCCGGGGCGGTGATCGCCCGCGCGATAGCGATCGCGACGAGAGGATAGCAATATGCGTCACGCGAGGTTGGCGACGCTGGTCGTGGGCATTGCAACAACCTTCGGATTCGGCTGGACGGTACCAGTCAATGCTCAGCCTCCACACACCCGAGGCGCCGCTCTGTTCCTGCGCACGGATCGCTCGCAGTATTCGCTTCGTGACACGATCGTCATCGAAGTGGGCGTGAGGAACGATGGTCAACAGCCGCTCTACGTGCACAACCGCATGGCCTGGGGCATGGGTGGTGGTCTCGTGCTGTGGCTTCGCGACGACCACGGTGAGGCAATCGACAAGGTGCTCCGAGACGACACGATGCTGCCGCCGCCACCGGAAGAGGATCTGAGCCTCTTTGCGAAAGTGTTGCCCGGCATGTTCCTCGGCACCCGCCGCGCGATGGAAGCACGGAATCTGGTCAGGAAAGCCGGTAGGTACACCATTCAGGTGGAGTACCGGTCGTCGCTGTCGCGGGAGTTCGTTCCCCCCAATCTGCGAGCCCTCCCTGCCTTGTGGATGGAGAGTCCGAGTATCTGGTCCGAGAAAGTACGGTTGGACATTACCGATTGATTTCCGCGCTCGCTGCGAGCACTGTCGAGATCGAGCACCGACCGAGCAACGCCGGTGAACATCAGTCCTGCGTCATGACTACAGACACTGAATCCTGCAGGGGATCGCTGCGCCGGGCGCTGGTGATCGCGCTGGTCGCGTCAACCGACTCCGCGCCCGCCGGCGCCGGTATGAATTGGGACATCATGCGGACCCGGGTGGCGAAGGGGATGAAGGACCAGACCTGGTCGCAGCTGTGGGACAAGTCCGGCGCCAAATGGTAAGGTGGCCGCGTGTCGACACTGAGGGCTCTTGGCCTGTGTACCGCGATGGCGGCGGCCCTCCCAGCGGCAACCGTCCTGTGGCACGGTGGACCTCGAGAAGCTTGGGCCGTCATGCAGTTGGACGGCTGGTACGCGCTCCCCTTCCTGCCGCCTGACTGGTCGACGTGCTACGCATCGTCCTTTGCCCACGCCGACTTTCGTACGAGCCACCCCGGTGACTCGGAAGAGACTGTCCGGGCGCGGCTGGGAGAGCCCTTGGCGATTACGTGGTACGACGATGTCGCGAGGGGGCCATCGATAACCTTCGAAC
>JBDSLU010000394.1:0-3895 GCA_039916225.1 Vicinamibacteraceae bacterium | reverse complement strand
AACTCGCGCCGGGCCAGCCGGCCGACCACGTCCCGCTGCGGTGTGACGACACGGCGCAGCGACGCCACGTCGCGCTTCAGGCCGAGAATCTGGCGGATATCACCCGGCGTCGGCTGGTTGAAGATGTGGTCCTCGATCTCGTCGAGGCGCGCCTCGAGCTTCTCGACCTCGGGCTGGTAGTTGTCGACCATCGAGTCGACGATGCGGTGCAGCAGTGCGGCCGGCCCTTCGGCGAGGACGAAGTCGTTGCGCGGACACACCTCGCGCAGCCGCGCCACCGAGCGCGAGAACTCATCGTGGACGGTCACCAGGAATTGCTCGCCCAGGAAGATGTCCACTTCGTGGGTGGCGAACTTGTGGTGCGCGACCTCGAAGTCGATGCCGTGCAGGATCAGGTAGAGATGATCGGCGTAGCTCTCGACCTTCGGTGTCTGGATTTCCTTGAGGGCGTCCTCGATGGCCAGCTCGTGGAAGCCGAACGGTTCGGCGAGGATGCGCGCCTCTTCCTCCGTCGGGCTCTGCAGATCGACCCAGACGAAGTAGCCGCTCTTCGGGAGGAGCCACTCGGGCTCGATGGCGTCGGCGTGCCGGGTCTCGCGGCCGTTCGAGACGTAGATCGTGAGCATTGGTAAGGGCGACCCTGAAAACAGAAAACCGGGAGGCAGGTTACCCCACCTCCCGGCTCGCGATCACGCATGCGGCGAACGCGGCCAGGCCGCGACCGACGCCAACAGCCTAATCGCCGACCTTGACCGACATCGCCGCCTGCGCCGCCGCGAGGCGGGCAACCGGGACGCGGTACGGCGACATGCTGACGTAATTCAGCCCCACCTTCTGGAAGAAGTGGATCGACGACGGATCGCCGCCGTGCTCGCCGCAGACGCCCAGCTTCAGGTTGGGGCGCGTCGCCCGGCCCTTCTCGCAGGCCATCTGCACCAGCTGGCCGACGCCGGTCGTGTCCAGCGACTGGAACGGATCGCGCTCCAGGATCTTCTTCTCCTGGTAGGCGCCCAGGAACTTGCCGATGTCGTCGCGCGAGAACCCGTAGGTCAGCTGCGTCAGGTCGTTGGTGCCGAAGGAGAAGAACTGCGCTTCGGTCGCCACTTCGTCGGCCGTCAGCGCCCCGCGCGGCACTTCGATCATCGTGCCCACGAGGTAGTCGACCTTGATGCCGTACTCCTTCATCGTCTCGGCCGCGACGCGCTCCACGACCGCCTTCTGGTCGCGCAGCTCCTTCACGTGCCCGACGAGCGGGATCATGATTTCCGGGAGGACCTTGTGGCCTTCCTTCTTCAGCTGGCAGGCCGCCGAGATGATCGCCTTGGTCTGCATCTCGGTGATCTCCGGGTAGGTGATCCCGAGACGGACGCCGCGATGGCCGAGCATCGGGTTGAACTCGTGGAGCTGTTCGACGCGCTGCAGCAGCGCCTTCTTCTCCTTGAGCTCGTTGCCCCCCTTGTTGCCCGCTTCCATCTTGGCGATCTCGACCATCAGGTCTTCACGCTTGGGCAGGAACTCGTGCAGCGGCGGGTCGATCGTCCGGATGGTGACCGGGCAACCCTTCATCGCCTTGAACACACCGTAGAAGTCGTCGCGCTGCAGCGGCAGCAGCTTGTCGAGCGCCTTGCGGCGATCCGCCTCGTTGTCGGCCAGGATCATCTCCTGGACGATGGGAATGCGGCCTTCACCGAAGAACATGTGCTCGGTGCGGCACAGGCCGATGCCCCGCGCGCCGAAGGCGTAGGCGAGCTCGGCCTGGTCCGGCTGATCGGCGTTGGCGCGGATGTCCAGGGTCCGCTCCTTGTCCGACCACGCCAGGATCTGCTGGAAGCGACGGTAGATGTCCGAGGTTTCCGGCTTCATCTCGCCGGAGACGACCTGCAGGATCTCGCTCGGCTTGGTCGCGACCTGGCCGATCTTGACCTCGCCGGAGAGGCCGTCGAACGACACCCAGTCGCCTGCCTTGACGGTCTGGCCGCCGACGGTGAAGGTCCGACCGTGCTCGTCGATGGACAGCGCACCGGCGCCGACGATGGACGGCTTGCCCATCTGGCGGCCGACCACGGCGGCGTGTGACGTCATGCCGCCGGTGGCGGTGAGGATGCCCTGCGACACGAACATGCCGTGGATGTCGTCCGGCGCGGTCTCCTTGCGAACCAGGAGAACCTTCTTGCCGGCGTTGGTCAGCTCGACGGCCTGCTCGGAGGTGAAGACCACCTGGCCCGAGGCCGCGCCCGGCGATGCCGGCAGGCCCTTGGTGATGACCGGCAGCTTCTTCCACTCGGCCGGATCGAACACCGGCGCCAGCAGCTGCGACAGCGCTTCGGGCTCGACGAGGAGCAGCGCCTCGCGCGGCTTCAGCAGCTTCTCGGCGACGAAGTCGGTCGCGATGAGGACCGCCGCGTAGCCGGTGCGCTTGCCGCTCCGGGTCTGCAGCATGAAGAGCTTGTCGTCTTCGATGGTGAACTCGAAGTCCTGGATGTCCTTGTAGGTCTTCTCCAGGCGGCTGGTGATCTTGCGCAGCTCCTTGTAGGCCGCCGGCATCACCTTCTCGAGCTCGGCGATCGGCAGCGGCGTGCGCACGCCGGCGACGACGTCCTCGCCCTGCGCGTTCACCAGGAACTCGCCGAAGAATTCGTTGGCGCCGGTCGCCGGGTTGCGGGTGAAGCCCACGCCGGTGGCCGAGCGATCGCCGGTATTGCCGAACACCATCGCCTGGATGTTGACGGCGGTGCCGATTTCGTCCGGGATGTCGTAGATGCGGCGGTACTCGCGGGCGCGCGGGTTGTTCCACGAGCGGAACACGGCGTCACGGGCGCCACGCATCTGAGCCTCGGGATCCTGCGGGAAGGCCTTGCCGGTCTTCTCCTTGATCACCTTCTTGTAGCGGGCGACGGTCTCCTGCAGGCCGGCCTCGTCGAGGTCGGTGTCGACCTTGGCGCCGCGCTCGTGCTTGACCGCCTCGAATTCGTGCTCGAACGTGTCCTTCGAAATCTCGAGGACGACGGCGCCGAACATCTGGATGAAGCGGCGGTAGCTGTCGAAGGCAAAGCGGCCGTTGCCGGTCCGCGCCTTGAGGCTCTCGACCGTCTGGTCGTTGAGGCCGAGGTTGAGGATGGTGTCCATCATCCCGGGCATCGAGAACTTGGCGCCCGAGCGCACCGACACGAGCAGCGGCTTCTTGACGTCACCGAGCTTGTTGCCGACGGCCTTCTCGAGCTTCTTGACGTTCTCGAGCATCTGCGTCTCGACCGCGGCGGGCACCTTCCGCCCTTCGGCGTAGTAGGCGCGGCACGCGTCTGTCGAGATGGTGAAGCCCGGAGGCACCGGCAGGCCGGCGTTGGTCATCTCGGCGAGGTTGGCACCCTTGCCACCGAGCGTGTCCTTCATCGTGCGGTTGCCGTCAGCCTTGCCCGAGCCGAAGAAGTAGACGAACTTCCCCGCCTTCGCCCCACTCTTCGCAGCCGGCTTCGGCGCGGCCTTGCGGCCCACCTTGCGAACCGACTTCTTGGCGGCCGTCTTGACGGCCTTCTTCGCGGATCGCGCCGGGGTGGATGCCTTCTTCTTCGTTGTCTTCTTCTTGGCCATGAGCGTGTGTTCTCGTGTGTTCCGTCAGCCTCTGTGACGTAGGAGCGGCCGCCATGGCCGCCCGGGTGTGTCGGTCGGTGTGGTCCGTCTAGCCGTTGCCGCCGACCTCCGAGATGTCAGCGAGCTCCATCACCAGGTCGCGCAGGATCGCCATCAGGCCGAGCCGGCGATCGCGCACCGCGGCGTCATCGTGCATCACCAGGACGTCGGTGAAGAACCGATCGACCGTGGCGCGGAAGCCGGCCGCGGTGCGGAAGGCCGTCGCGTAGTCGCCGGCCTTGGCCGCAGCGCGGATCTGCGGCGCGCG
>JBDSLU010000393.1:0-12908 GCA_039916225.1 Vicinamibacteraceae bacterium | reverse complement strand
ACGGGTCGATTCAGGGGCCGATCGAAGCCAAGTGGGGCTACACGACCTTCAGCGTCGCCGACTGGGATGGCGACGGCCTGCTCGACATCGTCCTGAACTCGATCCTCGGCGACGTCGTCTGGCTGCGTAACACCGGCACGCGCACGTCGCCGCGTCTCGCCGGGCCCCAGCCCGTCGAGGTGGCGTGGACAGGGCCGCCACCCGTGCTCGCCTGGGGCTGGCGGAGGCCTGTCGGCCGCGCCCTGCTGACGCAGTGGCGTACCACGCCGGTGGTTTACGATGTCACCGGCGACGGCCTGCCCGATCTCGCGATGCTCGACACCGAGGGCTACCTCGCGCTCTTCGAGCGCGCGACGATTGATGGACGACGCGTGCTGCGCCCTCCTCAGCGCCGGTTCGTCGACGAGTCGGGCGCGCCGCTGCGACTCAATGCGAGGACGGCTGGCGCCAGCGGCCGGCGCAAGCTGGCGGTCGCGGACTGGAACGGCGACGGCCGCTTCGACCTGCTCGTGAACTCGGCGAACGCCAACGTGCTCGTGCAGGTGGCCGCGCGCGACGGGCAGTGGGTGTTCCGCGACGTAGGGACGCTCGTGCCGCAGAACATCGAAGGCCACGACGTCAGTCCGTCGGTGGTCGACTTCAACGGCGACGGCATTCCCGACTTCGTCGGCGGCGCGGAAGACGGCCGCCTCTATTACCTGCGCAATCCGCGCGCGAAGTCCGGCGCGCCGGGCCCGCCGCATTGAAATCGCCATCGGCCGCGCGGCGCCTCCAGCTTCAGGCTCGCATCCTTCGCCTGGAGCAAGGCGAACGGTCCGCTCCCATCGGCGCCCGTTCGCCCGATGCGTGCGAGGCGCCGCATCTGGGTGGCGCTGAGGGCGCGGTCGTAGACGGCCACGCCGCCGATGAACTGCTGGGTGCCGTTGCCACGGGAACTGTGAATCACCCGCCCGATGGTGAAGGGCCCGCCCTCATCCGGCGTCCGCGGACGGTGGAGGTCGTGACCGAACCAGAACGGATTCGCACGTAGGGCCGCCAGATCGCGTGACACGGCTTTCCAGCGTCCGCTCGCACTCCGACGTTCGGTGATTCGGACCTTCGTGAACGCGCAGGTCTCCTCCCACACGCGCAGGTCGGGATCGCTCGACAGGCGCGTCCGTGTCGCGCGTCCTTCCGGGGGCGCATAGAACTGGCCAGCCGGAAAGTCCGGGTCCTCGCCTGCCTGCAGGCCGGGCATCCGTCTCAGCTGCGCCTGCTTCCAGCCTCGTGCCGGCAATTGGAAGAAGGATGATCCGCGGGGTTGTCGACCCAATGGTCTTCGGCCAGGCCGTCGAGGTAGGCAGTGACGGTATCGCGGGCGTTCTCGAGAGGTGGACGGCCGCCGCACCGTTGTTGGCCGCGAGCCCGGCGAACAGCGCGTACTGGCGGCGGCCGGACTGCACGTTGGCCGCCGGCTTGCTCCGGTCGCCGAGATCGGTGCCCTCGTGCCAGATGCCGGCGATGGCATGGTTCCCGTCCCGCCGAATCATCCAGACGGCCATCGACACGGGCGAGCCCGGCCCCTTGACGTCGAGGGCGGTGCCGTGCGGCGTCTCGGGACGTACCAGCAGCGTCGGCCGGAAGTTCGGGTCGACCTCCGATCGCCACTGCACCGCCTCGCCGAATGGCCCGCGCCCGAGCAGCGGCACGTCGGCGTACCCGGCTTCCCGCCCCCGTTCCAGTAGCTGCGGACGTAGTTGACCGCGTCGAGGGGAAACGCCGGCGGCCGACCCTCTCGCGTGTACGCCAGGAATCGCCGTTCGCCAGTCTCTTCGCTGTGGGCCGCGCCGGCTCATGCCGCAGGTGATGCCGTGGGCGGTCACGATCGCCTGTCGTCCTCGTCCGAGGACGTCCAGCCGCGATCCGAGTGAAGCAGAAGCCGACGGCCGGTAGCGCCGGCGAAATCGCAGGCGGTCCTGTCAACGGAACGCCAGGGATCACGATGCGGTGGCCTGGTCGCCAGGCTGCGCCTGCAATAGATCAACGGCCGCGCGATGACATTGTGCCATCAACTCGCGATCGGTATCGCTGTGCGAGACGTCGCGCACTCCCGTGGCGACCATTGTCGCTTCTCGCAGCAGTGCGCGCCGGTCGGTGTCGCGCGCCACGCACGATCCGACGTTGCCCACGGCCTCGAGCAGTCGGCAGGTGACCGCTACGCTCGTTCGCCCGTGCCGCGCGATCTCGCGAAAGGCGCTCTCCACGGCCTCCGGGAAGGTCACGGGACAAGCCAGCACCCGGACGCGCCCCTCGTCGTCGTATCGCTCGGCCGACGGGATGTGGCGGCCGCCGAGATGACAGAGAGCGTGCTCGAGCCGATCGACGCACAAGCGCGCCGTTCCGGGGTCATTGATGCCCGGCGAGAGTGCCCGCACGGCCAGCTCCACCAGTTGGTCGATGAAGAAGGTCACATCCTGCGTACCGGTCCGATCGCTTCCGATGATGAACACGTCGAGGATCGACGTGTCGTCGGGGTAGCGCCGGCCTGGCGGGGGCGTAACGGTCAGCAGCGCGACTCCCTTTCGCACGAAGGAGCCCGGCTTGGCGTGCACCTGCACCACCAGGTCGTGCTCGCGTGCGATGCTCATCAGCCCTTCGGCATCGATGGCCTGCACATATCCGGTGGTCTTCGCGAGCACCCGACGCGCACCAGGTAGCGTGCTCGTCGCACCCGTCGCACCCGTCGCGGCCTGGAGCCGGTCGCCATTCGCGGCGCCCTCGCCAACCCCTTCCGGGAACAAGCGGTCAATGGCGCCCTCCAGGTCGTCCGCAACAGTCGCAATGATGCGAGAGGCTTGTATCGACGTGGCGACGTGATGAATGAAAAAGATCAGAACGCCCAGACTCAGCATCGCGAGGATCACACCGGCGGTGACTGAGAGATGCGGAACGAACTCCGCGTCGTCACTCCCTCGCACCGTGCGCAGGACCAGTAGGCAGTACAAGAAGGTCGCCACGAACGTGCCGAGGACCACCTGATTGCCGACGTCGCGCAAGAAGTTCCGCAATAGCCGCGGTCCGAACTGCTGCGACGCGAGCGTCAACGCGACGATGGTGATGGAAAACGTCACGCCAGCGACGGTGATCATCGACGCGGCGATCGTGGAGAGCACTGCGCGGGCGCCCTCTGGACCTCCCGTGTACACCCAGGACAGCCGGTTCAGCAGACTCTGCGTTGCGGATTGGTCCAGCTGAATCATGGCGATGGAAAGCAGGACCGCCGCGCCAGACATAGCAGACGGCACTGCCCAGTAGGTTCCGCGCAGGTACTCCCACGACGCGCGCAGGCGGGTCATTCGCCGTCCACCCGCCGCGGCGTGGGCGAGATCTGCGCGATGGCGTCGGCGACCTTCAGGGACCTGGGCACAGCTGCTTTGCCGGCAGGCCATCCCTCCCGCTGTCGGCCCCGGTCGCCGTCGCTGTCTTCCGTCTGGTCGTGGAAGAGGATCTGTCGGGTCGGAAATGGGAGATCGATCCCATGCTCCGTCAGTTGATGCTTGACGGCCGTCAGCACCTTGTCCCGGGCATCGAGCGCATCGGCACGCTGGGGCGGTGCTATCCACCACCGTAGACGCAAGTTGACGGACGACGGGGCGAGATCCATCAGCAGGACGTCCGGGGCCGGCTCCGCCAGAACTCCTTCCGTGCTCTGCACAGTACTCAGCATGACAGCGCGTGCGCGGTCGACGTCGTCGCCATAGCCGATGCCGATGTCGTATTCGAGCCGACGATGTTCGAACGCCGTATTCACCACGACTGTATTCGTGAACAGGGCGGCGTTTGGAATGACGACGCGGCGGCCATCATAGGTGCGGATGAACGTCGCTCGCGCCTGGATGTCCTCGACGGTGCCTTCGTGCGTGCCGGTGACGATCTGATCGCCGATGCGAAACGGCTGCGTGACCAGGAGCAGGATGCCGGCGAGGAAGTTCTGGAGAATGTCGCGGAAGGCGAAGCCGATCGCAACACTGCTGATGCCAAGCAACTGCACGACATCGCCTGGCCTGAACGTCGGCAGGGCGACGGAGAGCGCGACGAGCAGGCCGAGAAAGATGACCAGGCCCTGAGCGAGTCGACCGACGGCCACCCCCGCATTGCGATGTGCGCGAAGCCGCGCATCCGTCAGCCGTGCCACAGTGCCCTTGACGATGGCCGCCAGGACGAGGAAGGCACCGAACACGACGAGCGCCACGATCATGCTGGGAATGGCTGCGACCAGCCCGTCGACGACCGTTTGTGCCCGGTCGAACGCCGGGCCGAGTTCCAGATTCATGGACGATCCTCGTAGGCACGGGACTGGAACCAGTATGGCGCACAGATGCGCGTCGACCTTCGCGGAAGCGTTGCCCGGTTCGTTCAGCTCATCCAAGAGGGTGATCGGCGGCCACAGCCGTCGAGACTTTCATCGCGCCGACGCGCAGGCCGCCCCGCGAGAGGAGGAAGAAGCGCACCTCCCAGCCGTGTCGGCGAGGGTGCGCCGGGCGAGCTCTCTCCAGGGCAGCGGTCAGGGGAAATAGGCGATCTGGCAACCCAAGGAGGTCAACGAGGGGCAGGCCGAGCGGCTCGATCGCTCGCGCCGCTTTCATCGTCAGCATCGCGCGGTGCCGGAAGGGGACGCGTCCGATTGGCGGAGGTCGCCGATAGCGTGCGCGTCAAGCGCGAGCAGGTGAAACAGTGCCTGCCGGAGGCGCGCGGCGCCTGGCTGATGCTGCCGCGGCCGCGCATCCACGGCCAATACCGGTATTCAAGTTCCCGGCCGCGCCGCCAGATGTGATCCCACGCTGGTGGTGACGATTCGTTGCGAATGAATCGGGAGAGTCGGCGTTGCACCATGGCCTCATAGGAGTCGCCGAAGCCACGTCTGGCGTCCTCGATACCGCGGTTGTAGGCGCGGATCGCCGTCACGAGGTCGCCGCCAGACTCGTCGAGCAGGAGCGACATCCAGATGGCGACGAAGCGCGTCGCGACCCAGGGATTGAAGTACTCGTCGTCGGCCGGGGCGACATCGACGAGACCGTGCGCATGAAGGTGGCGCAGCCGGTCCCGCGCGAAATCAGAGGCGCCGGCCAGCCCCACGTCGCGGCTGCCGTTGCGGTTCACCCCGACGGCCCGATGATCGAACCACGACTCGGACATGACGATGGCCGCCAGCGTGTCCGCGACCAGCTGCGGTGAAAGACTCCAGCGGCCACCGACGTCGTAGAAGCCGGCCCAGTAAGCGGTCATGCTGCGGTAGGCGACAGAGCGGATGGGTTGCGGGATCCGATCCCACTCATCGGGCCCCATCGCATCCCACGTGCTCGGGCTGAACAGAACGACGTCGTATTGGCGCATCATGCGGTCGAGAGCCTCGGTCCGCAGGGGCGCCGGAACCGCGTTCCAGTCCGCTACGTGCATCCGTCGCCATAGCGTTGCATCCGACCGGACGAGGTCAACCGTGGCCGTCCACGGTACCCGGTGACGCGCGGCCGTGATCGTCACACTGACGGGCGTGCTGTCTACCAGGGCCTCATACGGGTCGATCGCTGACACAGCCGGCAACGGCGCATCCAGGTGCCGTTGCCACGCGATCCACGCGCCACAGCCGAAGACCGAGATGAGCGCTGCGACAACCCCCCACAGCCACCGGCGGGGCCTCGCCTCGCTCCTGCCTCGGAGGCACTTGTGGAGCCACCGCCGGGCTGCAAGCGAGGAGCCTGCATTGGGGCGGATCGCCGCCGCCGCAGGGATGGGGCGCCGCATCGGGCTCGGTATGGTTGGCAGCACGGTCGCACCTTGTCATCGTCGTGGGCACGTGCACTCGCTTCGGGCCTGGTCTGAACGCTCGCCGATTCCGCCCTCACCTCGATGGCTGGACGAACGGAGCAGGCCGTCGAATCCCAAGGCACGTCCGGCATCCGGTGCGATGTCCCGAATCGCGGACAGGAGCGGGACCATGAAGAGCGACCGGAGGCGGAGCGGAGATCGCGGCGTGATCCAGCGAAATGCAGGCATCTCGACAGACGTCGCTCCCCGTGCCACGGAACCAGCGTCGTCCAAAGCGTGCGCGTGTCGGCATCGAGCAGCATGATCCACGCCGCCGTGGCCCCGAAGACGGGTTCGACGGCGCTCAGTGCACGGCATGCGCCGTCGGGCATCAGTTCGTCCGACAGCGCGCGCACTGCGGCGACGACGCCCGTTCGGGCCCCGGAAGGGCGGCGGGCGAGCCAGCCGGATCCGCAACGCACCCACGCTCGCGCCCATTCCGTTGTGCGAGCCGGGTCGGCGTTCGAACCCGTCCTCCGCCACTCCGTCAAAGGGTGCGGTGTCCATCACCGTGCCCCAGCCGGCGCTTGTACCGCTGCCAGCGCGTCCAGCAGAACCTTCAGGGACGCCGCGTAGCGCTCGTCAGCAGAGGCGACCCGCTTTGCGTATTCCTGCCGGGACATCTTCTGACCCTCCCAGTCTCCGTCGAGCTTCAACCAGAGTGCCCCTGAGTCGTAAATCAGATCGAACGCCACCCCGTCGTCACGCGAAGCGTGCAGCCCGGCCGGGCCTAGATCCTGGATGAAGCGGCGGCCCTCGCGTGGCGACCCACTGTTCAGCGCCAGGTAGACGTCCCGGTGGTCGCCACGCCAGATTCGCTCGTTGATGAGCGCCGGTACCGAGTAGTGGGCGTCAATAACCATCAGGCCCGTGTCTGCGACCCGGATGGCAGCGACGTAGCGGTCGCCTTCGCCTGGAAGGCGGGCTGAGATCGCCTCGAGCTTCCGCTCGTCGAGGGCGGCGATGAGCGACTCGGCGAGGGCCGGGGACCGCGGACCGGCGTGAAGAGCCCCCGGCATCAACGCAATCAGCACAGCTGCAAGCAGCAAAAGTCGAGGCATATGATCCCCCATGCATCCACAGCGTCCGGGCGGTCGTTGGCACTCGAAGAGTAGGACACCGACGCTACCACTCCGGTCTTACCGAGCGGACAAATTGTGTGTGTACGGGGAAGCCCTGGCCGGATGGGGCCGCCCGTGATGAGCCGTTGCCGCCCTCTATGCCGGTGCGCAAAGCCATTGCCTCCCCGCTCTACGAGACGGCAGAGCTGGGGCGACGTCAACCAGAACCAGGTGTTCCTGCCGCGGCGGATCGTGCTCGGCTTGCGCGCACTGTTGTAGCGACGGGCCCGGTGGCCGTCCTCCCCGACTGCGCGCGACCGCCACAGCCGACCGCCTGCGGCCATGGGAGATCCCGACGGTTCTTTCGATGCAGGCTTCGAGCCGCGGAGATGAACATCCCGCGCTGCAGCGAGCCGATGAACTTCGCGTCACGTTGCGGACTCGTGTCACGCGGCCACTACCAGTACAGCTTGAGGCCGAGCTGCAGTTGCCGCGGCGGGTTGAGCTGGCTCGTGACCAGGCCGAAGCTGGTGCTGCTGAAGTCGGTGTTCGGCGCGTTCCACACGATCCGGTTGAACAGGTTGAAGGCTTCGACGCGGACGTCCAGCCGCATCTGGCCGGTGAGGCCGACCGACTTGCCGACGCTGATGTTCTCGGTGAGGTTCCAGGGCCGGCGCACGTCGGCGTTGCGTCGCGGCGCGTTCCCGAGCTCGCCGACGGGTTGCACGAACGCGGCGCGATTCAGGTACCGATCGACGAGCGGGTCGAACTCCTCGCCGGCGAGCGGCGCGCGCCAGTCCTCGCCGGTGAGGTTCGGGCGGTTGGTACGGTTGAAGATGTTGAGCGGCGCGTTGGTCGTCACGCCGAGCGGGAAGCCGCTGCTGTAGGACTGGATGAGGGCCACCCGCCAGCCGCCAAGGATCCGGCTGGCGACCCCGCGCTGCAGCCACCGCCGTCCCTCGCCGAAGGGGAGCTCGTAGACCGTGTTCAGCTTGATGCTGTGGGTCTGGTCGAAGGCCCCGATCGACCATTCCAGCTCCGGGCGTGCCGCGTCCATCGCGCCGCCGCTGCCGCTGAAGCTGTCGGCGTCGGTCATCACCTTGGAGTACGTATAGCTGCCCTGCAGCAGGAGGCTGCCGGTGCGCTGGTTCACCTTGACGATGCCGGCGTGGTAGTGCGATGTGCCGGTCTTGTCGCCGCCGCCGCTCTGCACGTTGACGAACTGGTATTGCGGGTAGGGCCGCAGCGCCTGCGCGACCGTGCGCGAGGTCTGCACGGCGGGGTTGGTGAAGTTCGCGTACGGCGGCGCGATGCCGGCGCTCACCGCCGCGGCCGACGTGATGTTGGCGTTCAGCAGATCACGCGCGCCGATCGAACCGTAGCGAGCCACCAGATCGTTCACGACCGACATGGGCACTTGGTTGGGATTGATCAGGCCGGCCTGCAGGTGGGAGCCGTAGACCCCGTTGTAGTCGACTTCGACCGTGAGACCCCGTCGCAGCTCGCGCTGCATCGACAGCGTCCAGCTGTCGTAGACCGGCGGGCGGGAGGCTTCCTGGCCGACGAACCAGTCCACGTCGTTGTTGTTCGAGAAGGCCGGATCGAGCCGGGGCGGGAGCGGATACGCGGGCAGCCCCTGATCGAGCTGGAATGCCGGCGTGATCCCCGAGTCCGCTGTCGAGAAGACGTACTGGCCGATGAAGCCGGCGAAGTGACTGCTGCTCTGCGTGACCGTGACCCGCCCGAAGGACCGACCGACGCCGCCGCGGAACGTCGTCCCGGGGTTGGCGCTGTAGGCGAAGCTGATGCGGGGCCCCCAGGCGCCGTAGTAGCCAGGCACCAGGGTGCGGCCGCCGGTACGGCCCTGGCCCTCGCCGGCGAAGATGAGTGCGCCCGGGTAGCCGTTGACGGCGGGGTTGGGCACGGTCGGCGAGAAATCGGAGTACTGATCGCCTCCGGCGACGGGTGGCTTGGTGAACTCGTAGCGGACGCCGTAGTTGAGCACGAGCTTCGGGCCCAGCCGCCAATCGTCCTGGACGTAGAACGAGGAGTACGAGTAGACCTGCTGGAGGTAGCGGACCGTCTCGGTCCGGCCGCTGTCGGCGACGCCGAGCAGGAACGACGCGAACGAACTGCCGCCGCCGGCCGCCAGCGTCGCCGCTGCCGGCACCGAGGTGCCCCGGAAGGAGAACCCGGCGCGTCCGCCGATGTCCTGCTGGCCGAAGCCGTTGGCCTGCTGGCGATCGAAGGTGAACCCCATCTTGAAGAGGTGCGAGCGCGCGCTCAGGGTGAAGTCGTTCTTCACCGCGAGCCGCGGCTGCTCGGTCCCGTTGTTCGACGGGCCACCCCACTGCGACAGCTCGGTGAAGGTGATGTTGCCGAGGTTGTCGTTGCAGTCGACCGCGTTGGGGATGCAGACCCGTTCCTGCCAGTCCTGGCCGACGTTCGGCGAGAACGCGTCCTTGTCGAACGTGTTGATGCCGAACGAGAAGTGGTTCACCATCCGCGGCCCAATCCAGTCCCAGCTCGCCCGGTGGAGATCACCGTTGAAGCTCGTGGTCTGGAAGGTGTTGAACGGGAGGGGCAGACCGGCCGGTCCGGTGTCGCCGGGCTGCACCCGGTTCGTCGTGCGGTTGAACAGGTACGACAGCCGGTGTCGGTCGCTCAGCGTGTGATCGAGCTTGACGCTGAACTTGTTGGTCTCTTCGACGGTCGTGCCGCCCGGCGAGAGGAAGTTGTTGTTGACGTATCCCAGCGTCCCGGGGGCGATGCCTTCGCGGTTCGGCACGACCAGGCCCCGGGCGAGGGCGAGGTACTGCCGGGCGACGGTGCTGAACCGGCTGGCGGGAATGATGTTGCCGGGGTAGGGATCGCGGATGAAGCCGGTCCCGTTCGGGTTGGGCCGCGTCGTCGCCGGATCGTAGATGACGACCCGCCGGCCGTTGGCGTCGACCCAGTTGGAGAAGTCGCCGTCGTACATCTCCGGCGTCGGCACACTCAGCGTCTGCGCGTTCGAGGCTTGCCGGTTCTTGAAGCCTTCGTATGCGGCAAAGAAGAACGTCCGGTTGGTCCCGTTGTAGCCGGGCAGGCGGACCGGCCCGCCGAGCGACGCTCCGAAGTTGTGCTGGCGGTAAACGCCCTTCCGCTGCTCGAAGAAGCCTTTCTCGTCGAGCGCGTCGTTACGCAGGAAGTCGTAGACCGAGCCGCGGAACTGGTTGGTGCCCGACTTCGAGGCGAACGTGATGGCGCCGCCGCCGGCCTGGCCGAACTCCGGCTTGAAGCCGTTGGTCTCGACCGAGAACTCGGTGATGGCCTCGACCGAGGGCGTCAGGAAGGCCGTCTCGACCACTTCGGCGTTTCGGTTCGTGTTCACCGAGATGCCGTCGAGGGTCGCGCCGAACGCCCCGCCCTGTCCGCCGCCGAGGACGACGTTGCCGCCGCTGCCCTTGGCTTCGGCGATCACCTGCACGAGGTCGAACACGCTGCGCATCGCCCCGCCCACCACCAGCGGCAGCTTGTCGATCTGCTCGTTGGACACGTTGGTGGTGATCTTCGCGTCCTCGGTCTGGACCGCCGTGTTGACCGCGACGACGCTGACCGACTCGGTGAGCGCGCCTGGACTGAGCGTCAGGTCGATGCGGGCGGTGGCGCCGGCCGCGACGCGGATGCCCTCGACCCGCGCCGACTGGAACCCCACGATCGCGGTCTCGATGCGGTAGACGCCGGGCGGCAGGCTGGCGACGTTGTAGGAGCCGGAGTCCGCGGAGAACACGGTGGTGGTCGCGTTGGTGTCGGTGTTGACCACTTTCACCGCCACGCCGGGCAGCACGGCCCGCGTCGAGTCCTGGACGACGCCGGTGATGCTCCCGCGCTCCGACTGCGCCGACGCGGCCGCGGTGGCGGCGAGGACGAGGATCACACCGAACAGCACCCGCACACACTGGATGACCATGAGGTCCTCCGCAGGAAGGCATCTGAAGGCGCCCCGCCACCGGACGGTAGTGGCGGGCGCGACTAATCGATTTAGGTCGAGAACCGGCGCGATTCTACTTGGATCACCGCCGCAAGTCACCAGCGGAGGATGGCGCCGTCGCGGAGGCGATCGACGGCGTGGCCCTTGTCAGGCTTCGGCGTTGGCGCGGGCGAGCAGGGCCTTCATGTAGGCGAAACCGTAGGCGGTCTGCGTGTAGTTGCCGCCGACCATCGCCGGGCTGTGGTCGAGGATGACGATGCCGTCGTACTCGACGTCGCGCAGCGCCTTCATGATCTTCCACATGTCGTAGTAGCCGTTGTCCATGAAGGTCTCGACGAAGTGCGGCAGCGTCGCGCTGACATTGCGGAAGTGGATCTTCCAGATCTTCTTGGCGCCGAAGTGCCGGATCATCTCCGCGGGATCCTTGCCGGTCAACTGCTTGCCGCCTTCGAGCCAGGTGCCGCAACACAGGCAGATACCGACGTTGGGGCTGTTGGCGATCGTCAGCGCGCGCTGGTAGCCCTTGAAGTTGCTGAAGATGCAGCGCGGCACGCCGGCGAGCACCGGCACCGGGGGATCGTCCGGATGGATGCCGATGCGCACGCCGGTCTCCTCGGCGACCGGGACCACCTGCTTGATGAAGTAGGTGTAGTTCTCCCAGATCTCGTCCGGGGTGTACTCGCGGCCGTGCGAGAGCGGGCCGGTGTAGACCTTGCCGTCCCAGTTGCCGCGCGCGGTGGGGCTGTTCTGGTCGAACTCGCGCGCGGAGCCGCCGCGCACGTCGGTGCGCCCGCTCGTCCAGATGCCGTTGCCCATGTGGGCGTAGGTGCTGTAGCGGATGCCGGCCTTCTGCAGGTTGCGGAGGTACTGCTTGTACTCCTCGATCTTCTGATCGCGCCCCGGCAGGTTGAGGGTCACCTCCGGCATGTTGTGGACCGACACGTTGCCGATGTTCCACACCGTGATGCCGGCGTCGGCGTAGCGCTTCGTGATCTGCATGAAGCCCTCCGCCGTGCGCAGCTCGGGCGTCGACCCGACGCTCACGTATTGCGCGCCGAGCTGCTTGAGGAACAGGAGCTGCTCGTCGGACGGGGTGGCCGGCGACTGGACGCACAGCTTGATGCCCGGCGTCCCGGGCCGCACCTGCGCGGACGCGTCACGGCCGGCGAGCGCCGCGACGCCGAGCGCCCCGAGGGCGAGCCGCCCGAACTCACGCCGCTCGAGGGAGAGGGACGACGTTCGATCGCTCATGACGAGGTTCTCCTTGGACCGGCTACTGGTCGTACCCGGTCAACGGCCGGATCCAGATGTTGCGGAAGTGGACCGGGTTGCCGTGGTCCTGCAGCTCGATCGGCCCTTTGGCGCTCTGGGGCGTGTACTCGCCGACGAGCTTGTGCGCCGTCGGCCCGAGGTACGCGGTGGCATTGTGGACAACCACGCCGTTGTGAAAGACGGTCACGACGGCCGGCTTCGCGAGCTTCCCGTCCGTGAAGCGCGGCGCCGTGAACACGACGTCGTAGGTCTGCCACTCGCCCGGCCCCCGCGAGGCGTTCACGAGCGGCGGGTACTGGCCATACATCGCGGCCGCCTGGCCGTCGGCATACGTGCGGTTCTGGAAGCTGTCGAGCACCTGCACCTCGAACCGGCCGAGCAGGAAGACGCCGCTGTTGCCGCGCCCTTGTCCGTCGCCCTTGACCGCCTTCGGCGTGGCGAACTCGACGTGGAGCTGAAAATCGGAGAACTCGTCCCGCGTCTGCAGGAACTCCTTGCCCGACTCGAGGACCCCGTTCTCCATCTTCCAGGTCGGCGCGCCGCCGCTCTTCATGCGCCACTTCGAGAGGTCGCCGCCGGGGCCGACGAGGACGATCGCGTCGGCCGGCGTTTGGCCCGGCCGCTCGGGCGTGCCGGCCGTGCCGGGCGCGACGACGGGCGGCAGCGGCCGGGTGCTGTCGTGCACGCGCCATTTGCCATCCGGATGGCGCGGGGTGTCGGTATAGCCGACGACCGATGGCGGCGGGGCCGGGGGCGCG
>JBDSLU010000392.1:0-8224 GCA_039916225.1 Vicinamibacteraceae bacterium | reverse complement strand
GTAGTAGTCGTCGGGGTAGCCGAGGCTGACGATGTCGATGGCCGCGCGCTCGAGCGCATCGAGCGTGTCGAAGCGGCCGGGCAGCCCGAGCGTCTGGTTCCGCATGATGCTCTGGAACTCCTCGCCGGTGAGGGGACGCTCGCCGGCGACGCCGCGCAGCTCCTTCGCCACTTCGACCATCGCCTCCTTGGTCTTGTCGGACTGCACCGGCGCCACCACGTAGAACGGCCGTGGCCCGCGCGAGGCCGGCATCGCCGCCTGGGTGCCGTAGCTCCAGTGCTTGTCGAGGCGCAGGTTGCGGTTCAGGCGCGAGGTCGACATGCCGCCGAAGTTGCGCATCACCGTCTCCATCGCCAGATCCTGCGGCAACCCGCCGCGCTCGCTGACGTGGGCGGCGACGATCACCGACTGCGGCGCATCCGGCTTGTCGAGCAGGTAGACCTTGCCGCCGGCGCTCTTGGCCACGGTGCCGATCGACTTCTTCGGCGCGTCCTTGCGAGCCCAGCCGCCGAAGGCCTTAGTCAGCGCCGGCTCGAGCTTGGCCATCGTCACGTCGCCAGTGACGATCAGCGTGCTGCCGTTCGGGGTGAACCAGGTGCGGTGCCAGCGCAGGAGGTCGTCGCGCGTGATCGCGTCGACCGTCGATTCGTCGCCGGTGCCGGTGAACGGGTTGGCGTAGGCGTGCGACGCGCCGTAGAGCAGGCGGGGCAGGATGCGCAGTGCCACCGTCCGCGGATCCGCTTTCTCCTGGCCGATCTGTGCCGCCTGCCGGCGCTTTTCGAGGGCCACGAGATCGGCCGGATAGATCGGGTTCAGGACGACGTCGGCCATCAGCTGCAGCGAGGGCGTCAGATTCGCCGGCAGGGCCTGGAGGCGGACGAAGGAGAGATCGAGCGAGCTGCGCGTCGAGACGCGGGCGCCGAGCGCATCGAGCTCGTCGACGATCGTGAAGGCGTCGCGCGCCGTCGTGCCGTCGTCGAGCAGGTTGAGCGCCAGCGCCGCCAAACCGGCCTTGGCTGGTTCGTCGGCCGCGTAGCCGGCGTCCACGGCAAGCGCGACGTTGACGATCGGCGCGGCGTGCCGTTCGAGCAGGATGACGGACAGGCCGTTCTTCAGCGTCGTGCGCTGGACGGCGGGGAAGGTCACCGCCGGCGCGTCGCCGAGGGGCGGCACCACCGTGCGGTCGAGCGTCGTCTGGCCGGGCGCCAGCGCCGGGAAGGGACGCACCACCATCGTGTAGTGCGGGGCGTCGAGCCAGCGGACCGCCGCCGCCTTCACCTGCGCCGGCGTGGCGGTGGCCGAGCGCTCCAGCCGATCGAGGTAGGCCTCGGTGTGGCCGCCGTAGGTGAGGCTCTCGGCCAGGACGTCGGCGCGCCCGCCGAAGCCGCCGAGCGTCTCGATACCGCGGACGAAGTTCGAGAGGGTGCGGCTCTGCGCCCGCTGCAGCTCCGCGGCGGTGGGGCCTTCGGCGAGGAACGCCCTCACCACCGTGTCGATTTCCTTCTCGACCGCGGCCGGATCGACGCCGGGCTTGAGCAGCGCCTGGATGTCGAAGGTGCCGGTGATCTCGCTGTCGTCGACGCTCGCGTTGATCGACGTGACCAGGTTCTTGTCGTAGATCAGGCGCCGATCGAGCCGGGCGCTCTTCGATCCGCTGAGCACGCTGCCGGCGAGCGCGAGCAGGTCGACGTCGGCGTGGCGCCAGCCGGGCACGTGATAGGTGCGGTAGACGAGCGGCTGCGGCACGCGATCGGCCGCTTCCTCGCGGATGTTGCGCTCGAAGCGCGGCACCCAGGCCTCGGCGCGGCGCAGCGGCGGGCCCGGCGGGATGCCGTTGAAGTACGTCCGCACCAGTTCCAGGGCGCGCTCGGGGGTGATGTCGCCGGCCAGCGACAGCACGCAGTTGTCCGGCCCGTAATAGGTCCGATACCACTCCTTGACGTCGTCGAGTGACGCCGCCTCGAGGTCGGCCATGCTGCCGATCGTCGACCAGCTGTAGGGATGCGACGCCGGGTAGATGGTCTCGCCGATCTTGGCGAAGGCCTTCGCGTAGGGCTGGTTCTCGCCCTGGCGCTTCTCGTTCTGGACGACCCCGCGCTCGCGCTCCAGGCTCTCCTTGGTGATGCGCGAGGCGAGGAAACCCATGCGGTCGGCTTCGAGGAACAGCGTCCGCTCGAGCGCCGACACCGGCACGTTCTCGAAGAAGTTGGTGCGGTCGTTGCTGGTCGTGCCGTTGCGGTTGTTGGCGCCGAGGTCGTCCATCGCCTCGCGGAAGCCGCTCGGGTGGTGCTCGCTGCCGTTGAAGAAGAAGTGCTCGAACAGGTGGGCGAACCCGGTTTTGCCGCGCTGCTCGTTGCGGGAGCCGACGTGGTACCACAGGTTCACCGCCACCACCGGCGCCGAATGATCCTCGTGGACGATCAGGCGGAGCCCGTTGTCGAGCGTGAACACCTTGTGGGCGATGCGATAGCGATCGCGGGAGAAGGCGGGCCGCGGCACGGCGGACACCGGCGCGGGAGTGACCGGCTTCGGGCGCGGCGCCTCGATCTGGGCCAGCGCGGTGGCGCCGGCAACAAGGACCAGGAACACCGCGGTGGTGTGGACGCGCATCGTGTCTCCTCTGGGTTGCGGCGAGAGACAGCCTCGACCGGCCGAGATAGTACCACCGCCGTTTCATCCAGCGTCCCAGCGCCGTCACGCCTTTGTTGCGTTCGGTTCGTCGCGCCGACACGCGCGGCCGATAGAGTGCGCCACCTCACCTATCCGGGAGATGCCCGGATGCCAGTGGGAGAGGGAGCACGCAACGTGAACGTCGCTGTCGATGATGATCGCCGTCGGTTCCTCCGTCGTGGCGCCATGGGCGCCGGGGCGGTCTGGATGCTGTCGCTGCAGGAGCTGGCCGCCCGCGCCGGCCATCGCGCGCCGGTGGTGACCGCGGGCACCAGCCCGTATGGGCCCATCCGACCGCAGAAGGACGAGACCACTGGCCTCGAGCTGCTGAAGCTGCCGGACGGCTTTCGCTACTGGTCGTACAGCTGGACCGGCGATGTGCTGTCGGACGGCGTGCGCTGCCCGAGCCTGCACGACGGCATGGCCGTCGTCGACGACTGGCCGACCGCGGACGCGACCGGCCGCGTGAAGGACGACGACCGCGACGGCGATGCCCGTCGACGGTCCGGCAAAGTCGTGCTCGTGCGCAATCACGAAGGCGGGGCCGGCGCCCACTACGTCACGGGACGGCCAGACATCACCTACGCGCCGACCGGGGGAGCCACGGGATCGGGCGGCACCACCAACCTGGTCTTCGACACCCGTCGCGCCAAGTGGGAAGCGTCGTGGTCGAGCCTGGCCGGCACCATCCGCAACTGTGCCGGCGGCGTCACGCCGTGGGGATCCTGGCTGACGTGCGAGGAGACGGCAGAGCCGGGCCACGGCTGGGTCTTCGACGTCGGCTACCGCAAGGGCAACATCACGCCGCTCGTCGAAATGGGCCGCTTCTCGCACGAAGCGTTGATGATCGACCCGCGCTCGGGCGCGGTCTACCAGACCGAGGACTCCGGCAACGCCGGCTTCTTCAAATTCGTCCCGTATCGCGCCGGGCAGCTCGATCAGGGCGGCCGGCTGTACATGCTGGCGATCAAGGGCCAGCCGAACGCCGATCTCGGCACCTTCTGGCCGATCGGCACGACCTGGGACGTGACCTGGGTCCGCGTCGACGATCCGCTGGCCACAACCCAGTCGTGCTTCGCGCAGGGCGCGGCCTTGGGTGGCGCGCGCTTCAGCCGCCTCGAAGGCGCATGGTGGGGCCACCGCAGCGGGTTCTTCCTTTCGACCAACGGCGGCAGCGCCGGCGAAGGCCAGGTGTTCGAGTACGACCCGCGCGACGAAACGGTGAAAGTGATCTACGACGCGCCGAACGCCGAGAGCGTCGACAACCCGGACAACATGACGGTGACGCCGCGCGGCGGCCTGCTCTTGTGCGAGGACGCCGCCGGCAACAACTTCACCGAAGGCGAGCGCCTTGTCGGCTTGACGCTGCACGGCCAGGCGTTCACCTTCGCGATGAACAACATCAACCTGGCCAGCGACTACAACGACGCAGTCCGGGCCGGCGACTACCGGCAGAGCGAGTGGGCCGGCGCCTGCTACAGCCCGGATGGCCGCTGGCTGTTCGCCAACATCCAGACCCCGGGCGTGACCTTCGCGATCACCGGGCCGTGGGGGGAGGGACCGCTGTAGCTGACCTGGCAGGCGTGCGGGCGGGGCGGGCACTTTGGCCGGCGACGGACCGGTTTCTGGGATACCGTCGAGAGATGACATTCGACATCTGGCAGGTGGCGCTGGTCGTCGTGGCGCTCGGGTCGTCGTACATCCTGTTCCGGATGCGGGCGCACCACGACCTGAGCGTGCCCCAGACCATCAGTCCGGCCCGCCGCTAGCGGCCTTCTGCAGCCGCCGCGCGACCAACCACCAGGATGCTGGCCCTCGTGCCCGTCGCGGGCGAAATCCTGGATCGCGTGCTCGGCGCGACCCATCCCGTCTGGCACCAGGGGCTGACCGCCCACGCCTTTGGCCAGCTGCACACCGCCCGGATGCGGACCGGGTGGGCGCGCCGCCATCAGCGGCACGTCGCCCTGATCGATGGCGCTGGTCTCCTGGCCAGCGCCGTCCGCTACCAGTTCGATGCGGTGCTGGACGGCCGCCCGCTGCAGGTGTGTGGCATCGGCTCCGTCTTCACGCAACCCGAACACCGCGGGCACGGCCACGCCACCGCCTTGGTCGAGCGGCTGCTCGACGACGCCGCCCGCGACGGCGCGGACCTCGCGCTGATGTTCGGGGACGCGGACGCGACGTACGCGACCCGGCACGGCTTCTCGATGGTCCCGACCGTCGACGTCACCATGACCGTGGTGGAATCGACGCGCTACGGCGCGCCGATGACGCTGATTCGCGGCGGCGAGGAGCGTGACCTGGCGGCGATCGTCGCGATGGGGCGGGTCCGCGCCGCGTCGTGTCGCTTCCATCTCGATCGCGACCTCGACCTGGTCCAGCACGGCATCACCCGCCGTCGTCTGGTCGCCGGGTTGGGACCGGCCGGCGCGCGCGAACTCCAGTTCTTCATCGCCGAGGAAGGCATCACCGCCGCCGCCTACGTCGTCCTCAGCGTGGCCGGCGACACGTGGACGCTCGAGGAATGCGGCGATCGCGACCAGACGGGCGCACGCGTCGGCGCGATCCTGCAGGCGCTGATCGCGCGGGCGCCGGTCGAACGGCGGCCCACCATTCGGGGTTGGCTCCCACCGCATTTCGCGCCGCCTCAGGTCACGCTCTCTGCCGCGTCGTCCTCCCGAACGCTGCTGCTCAAGCAGCTGCGTGGCGGCAGCTTCGGCGTGCCGCTCGGTCTCGACGACGTCCTCTACTGGTGCAGCGACGTCTTCTGACCGGTCGCGGCGCTGACGCGCTTCGTCTCCTTCGCGGACCGCTTGCGCCGCTGCACGGGCGCCGGTATCGTGCCCATCCCTTGCCCTGCCCAATGCTCGCTCCGTCGCGTCTTCCGGCATGGACTTCGATCCGGTCGCGCGGGTCGATGGCCCTCTCGCTCCTGGCCTGCGCTGCGGCTGGCGTCGTGCCCGTGACCGCGGGGCCGGTACAGGCCCCGGTCGTGCGCACCATCGCGGCGCCCGATGCCGCCGGTCCGGTGCGTCCCGGGATCGACGTCTTCCTCGAGCACCTGCCGGCCGACCTCCGCGGCAAGCGCGTCGCGCTGATCACCAACAGCAGCGCGATTGACCGGGCCGGCGTGTCGGACATCGACCGGATCGCGCAACACGACGGCTTGCGGCTGGTGGCCCTGCTCGCGCCGGAACACGGCATCCGCGGCGTGGCCGACGCCGGCGCCACCATCGATGACGAGAAAGACGCCAAGTCTGGCGTGCCGGTACATTCGCTCTACAAGGCCGAGGGTCGCGGCCCGACCCCGGACATGCTTCGCGACGTCGACGTGCTCGTCTACGACCTGCAGGAGGTCGGCGGCCGCACCTGGACCTACGTCTCGACGATGGCGCTGTCGATGCAGGCGGCGGCGAAGCGCGGGATTCCGTTCGTCGTGCTCGACCGTCCCAACCCGATCGGCGGCGACATCGTCGAAGGCGCGCGGCTCGATCCGGCGTTCGCCTCGTTCGTCGGGATGTATCCGATCCCGGCGCGTCACGGCCTGACGGTGGGCGAGCTGGCCGCCCTCTTCAATCGGCAGCACGGCATCGGCGCCGACCTGATCGTCGTGCGCGCCGCGAACTGGCGACGATCGCAGTGGCGCGACGACACCGGCCTGCCGTGGGTCAACCCGTCGCCGAACCTGCGGTCGCTCGAGGCCCTCATGAGCTATCCGGGGACGGTCTACTTCGAGGGGACCAACCTGACCGAAGGCCGTGGCACCGATCGGCCGTTCGAGCAGGTCGGCGCCCCGTGGCTCCGCGCGCCCGAGATCGTCGAGGCGATGCACGCGCTCCGGCTACCCGGCGTGCGCTTCGAGGCGATCACCATGCCGGTCGCCAGGTCCGCGGCGAAGTTCCCCGGCGAGACGATCCCGGGCATCCACGTCGTCGTGACCGATCGCCAGGGCTACCGGCCGGTGCGCACCGCGCTCCTGCTGATCGACATGATCAAGCGTCGCCAGCCGGCCCAGTTCGCCTGGGGACCGTCGATCGATCGGCTGACCGGCTCCGACACGGTGCGACACGCGATCGACGCCGGCACGCTGCCCGCGCTGCTCGACGAGTGGGACCGGGACGCCGCCGAGTTCGTGCGTCTCCGCGAGCCGTTCCTGTTGTATCGCTGACGACCGTGGGCTTCAACCGGGGCGGCCGCCGCCGCGTCGCCGGCCGCCACCCGCGCCGGCCCCGTCCAACCGACCCGTTGCCGCATCCGTCAGATCCAGTCCGATCCCGAAGGCCGCGGCGTATCCGGCACCGGCAGCCGCGGGCGCGAGCAGCAGGTCACTGCCCCCGTTGCGGAAGATGCCGTCGGTCGCGTTGGTCGTACGCTGCCCCGGCTTCGCGTAGCGGGGATCTGCCAGGATACGGTCGTTGAGCGCCTCATCGAAGTACCACTGCGAGGTGAACTCCCATGGACTTCCGTTGGCCTGCGTGCGGATCTTGAAATGGATGTGGATGGCGCGGCCCTGGTACCAGCCCGGGTGGATGGTCGTGAACTGCACACCGCCCTTCGCATCGGTCGTCTGCGCGCCGCGCAGGGATCTCTGGCCGGACGTGTTGAACCCGCGGTCGGTCACACCCGAATAGACGCCCTGCGCGTCGCACTGCCAGATATCGACTGTCGCGCCCGGCAGTGGCCGGCACTGCCCGTTCGACACATCGAAGACCGTGAGCGCCAGCACGAGTGGGACGCCGTCCTTGGCCGCACCAGTGGTCGGCTCGACACGGATGTCGGATCGCACCAGCTGCTGGTCGACGAAATACGGCCCTTCCGTCTGTTGCGGCTTGACGACGCAGCCAGGCACGGGCGCGACGTTCTGCCGACCGCCAGCGCGCACGGGCCACGCGGCCGTACCACCGAAGATGGCCGCGGCGCCACCCGCGCCGATCAACTGCACCACTTCCCGCCGGCTCAGGATCCGGCCCACCATCTCGTCGTCGTTCTGCATGGAACCTCCAGAGCACAACAGTAACGAGTCGCGGGCGCCGGAAGGTGTGAAGATTCGGTGGCGACGCGGTGCCCGCCAGCGCGAGCCGGGCTGAACCACCGCGGCGGCGGCGGTGGCTCAACGCGCAGGAGGCGTGCGTCAGAGCGTCTTCATGTCGAGGACGAAGCGGTACTTCACGTCGCCCTTGAGCATCCGCTCGTAAGCGGTGTTGACCTGCTGCACCGGGATCAGCTCGATGTCCGAGACGATGTTCTTCTCGGCGCAGAAGTCGAGCATCTCCTGCGTTTCCTTGACGCCGCCGATGCCGGAGCCGGCCAGCGAGCGGCGGCCGAACAGCAGGTTGAAGACGGACGGCGACGGGTGCGGATGCTCGGGGGCGCCGACCAGCACCAGCGTGCCGTCGCGCTTGAGCAGCGAGATGAACGGATCCAGGTCGTGCGACGCCGCCACCGTGTTCACGATCAGGTCGAAGCTGCGCGTGTGCTTCGCCATGTCGTCGGGGTTCTTGGAGATCACGACCTCGTCGGCGCCGAGGCGCTTGCCGTCCTCGATCTTCGACGG
>JBDSLU010000391.1:0-3034 GCA_039916225.1 Vicinamibacteraceae bacterium | reverse complement strand
TGTGGATGACGGCCGCGTGCGACAACATGCTGGCCTTGTCCTGGACGGTCAGGCGGGTCAGCAAGTAGTCGCGGGCCCATTGGTTCTTGGTGCGCTCCAGCTCGCGCTCGGAGATCGGCTCGTCGCGCAGGCGATCGAGTTCGGCGGTGAGCGCCTTGATCGTGGCCTCGGTCGACTGCCCCGGCTGGACGACGGCGGTCGCGAAGAACAAATTCGGATCCTCGACGATGTTGCCGCCGCCGAAGGCCGCCAGCGCCAGCCGCTTCTCGTAGACGAGCGAGCGGTAGATGCGCGAGCTGTTGCCGTCCGAGAGCACCTTGTTGACGATGTGCAGCGGATAGCTGTCGGGGTGACCGTCGTAGGTGATGTGGTGCGCGACGACGACGGCCGGCAGGGGCACGTCCTCGTAGACGGTCAGCCGGCGCTCGGCGGTCTGCAGCGGCTCGACCGGGATGTCCCGCGGTACCGGCTTCCTGGCCTTGGGGACGCGGCCGAAGTAGCGCTGGACCATCTCCGTCGTCGCGGTCGGATCGAAGTCGCCGGCGATGACCAGCACGGCGTTCTCCGGCACGTAGTAGGTCTCGAAGAATTCGCGCACGTCTTCGATACGCGCCGCTTCGAGGTCGGCCATGCTGCCGATGGTCTGGTGCTTGTACGGATGGGTGGTGAAGGTGGCGTCGTAGACGATCTCGGAGAGGCGGCCGTAGGGCGGGCTGTCGACCCGCTGCCGACGCTCCTCCTTGACGACGCTGCGCTCGCGCGTGAAAGCCGACTGCTCGACCTTGAGCGACGCCATCCGATCGGCCTCCAGCCACAAGGCCAGCGGCAGGTAGTGCGCAGGCACTGTTTCCCAGTAGTTGGTCGAATCGTCGGTCGTCGAGGCGTTGCTCTCGCCGCCGATCGAGGCGATGAACGACTGGTGCTGGTCCTGGGACACGTTCTTGCTGCCCTGGAACATCAGGTGCTCGAAGAGGTGCGCGAAGCCGGTGCGGCCAGCTTTCTCGTTCTTCGAGCCGACGTGATAGGTGACGCTGACGTGGACGATCGGCGTCGAGTGATCCTCGTGCAGGACCACCCACAGGCCGTTCTCGAGCTTCGTCGACGTGTAGACCAGCTCGGTGGGACGCTCGCCGGCCGCCGCAAAGGGTTGGGTCGACGGCGACAGGAGCAGCGCCGCGGCCAGCCCGGCCGCCAAGATCCGGTTCGAGCGGACAGGCATCGATCGATTATGGCACGGGCGTCCCGGCGTCCCCGGGACCGTCGTCGTCGACGTTCTCAGCCACCGTGACGGCCCGGCCCGCGGCGATGCCGAGACGGCGTTCCACCGCCTTCAGCCGCTCGCGCAGCGCGGGCAATTGCGCGAAGACGACGGACGCCTTGCGCCACGCGCGATTGTCGATGGCCGGGTAGCCGGTGACGAAGCGACCGGGCTCGACCGAGTTGGTGACACCCGACTGCCCCGCCGCGATCGCCCCGCGCCCGATCACGATGTGGCCTTGGACGCCGACCTGACCACCAAGCGTGACGCGATCCTCGAGGGTGGCGCTGCCCGAAATGCCGACCTGGGCGGCGAGCAGCACGTCGCGCCCGAGACGCACGTTGTGGCCGACCTGCACGAGGTTGTCGATCTTGCTGCCGGCGCCGATCCGCGTCTCGCCCACCGTGGCGCGATCGATGGTGGTGTTGGCACCGATCTCGACGTCGTCCTCGACGATCACGGTGCCGACCTGCGGCACCTTGACGTGGCGGCCGTCGGCGTCGCGCGTGAACCCGAAGCCGTCGCTGCCGATGACCGCGCCGTTTTGGATCACGACGCGATCGCCGACCACGACGCGCTCGCGGATCGAGACGTGCGCGTGGACGTGGCAGTCGCGGCCGACCACCGCGCCGGCACCGACCGCGACGTGGCTCTCGAGGATGCTGCCCGCCCCGACCCGCGCACCGGCGCCGATCGCCACGAACGGGCCGATGGTGGCGGTGGCATCGACGACGGCATCCGCGGCGATGGACGCCTGCGGGCTGATGCCGGGCACCGGCCGCGGCGGCGTGTGGAACAGTTCCAGCGCCCGCGCGAAGGCCAGGAACGGGCTCTTCGCCCGCAGCAGCGGGCGCGCCAGCGACGGTGTGTCCTCGGCGACGATGACGGCGCCGGCCTGGGTCGCGGCGGCGTCGGCCTTGTAGCGCGGATGCGCGAACAGCGCGACCTCGTCGGCCCGCGCCGAGGCCAGATCGGCGACGCCGACGATCGTCGCGGAGCCGTCTCCCTCCAGGCGGCACCCCAGACGATCCGCCAGCGCGGCGAGTGTCATCGGGGCAGAGACGGACGTCACGGGGCTGTGTATATCACGCGACGGCGATCACGCACCGGTGGCCGGCCGCGGCTCGGCGACCGAGCCCGGCCAGCAGATGCGCGTGACGAACATCGAGAGGCGCGGCAGGCACAGCCGCTCGGCGACCTCGTCGATCCGCGCCTCGCGCTGCGGCGGCGTCAGCTTCAGGGCATCTCGCAGCTCGATCAGCGGATCGCACGGCGCGGTCGTCCACGTCACGGCCTCGAGCCCCTGCTTGGCGCCCTTCCAGGACAAGTAGTGGCCGACGACGCGGAAGGCGAAGTAGTAGCCGAGGACGTTCGGGCCGGGCACGATGACCAGCGCCGCCGAGAGGATCAGCAGGAATCCGTCGATCAGCAGCCAGCGGAAGTGGCGGTCGCGGTCGCGCATCATCGAGGCCCGCATGATCTCGAGCGCCCGGTCGGCGGTCATGTCGGACGGATGGTGGAGGTGGGCGGCGGTGTGATGGCGCAGGTGCCACAGCAGCCGCTGCTCGGCCACCGCATCGGCCACCTTGGCCAGGACGCGGGCGCGCGTGCGCTCCCACCAGGTGTCGATGGGATCGTATTCGCCACGGGCGCGGCGGGCGCGAGCCGCCTCGGCCGCACGCAGCATCTCGGTGAAGCGGCGCCGCATGCGGGCGAAAAAGCCGGGGGCCGGCGCGGTTTCTGCGGTCGCCTCGTCGTCGTCCGACGGCTCGCAGT
>JBDSLU010000390.1:0-5930 GCA_039916225.1 Vicinamibacteraceae bacterium | reverse complement strand
TCCAAGTTCCCAACTTCCAACTCCCATCGGCCCGTGGGCGACACGATGTCGCTCACGGGCTTTTTCTTTCTCGGGCGAGTGGTGTAAGGTCCGCCCAACCTCCGTTCTCCTGCGAAAGGACGTCAGCCATGAAGCCAGTCGTGAGGCGCCCCTGGCCCGATCGAGCACGGGAGCGCCGTGATTTCTTCCGCACTGTCACCGCCGGCGCGGCCGGCGCGGTCTTCGCCAACAGCCTGGTCACGCACGACGATCTCGACGCGCTCACGCAGAACGTGCGCACCGCGTCGAAGCCGTCGGACCTGAAGATCACCGACCTGCGCGTCGCCGTCGTGACCGGCGCGCCCATGATTTGCCCGCTGATCCGGCTCGAGACCAACCAGGGGCTGGTCGGTTACGGCGAGGTGCGCGACGGGGCCAACGAGCGCTACGCACTCTCGCTGAAGGCCCGCGTGGTCGGCGAGAACCCCTGCAACGTCGACAGGATCTTTCGCAAGATCAAGCAGTTCGGCGGCCACGCCCGGCAGGCCGGCGGCGTCTGCGGGATCGAGATGGCGCTGATGGACCTGGCCGGCAAGGCGTGGGGCGTGCCGTGCTGGCAGATGCTGGGCGGCAAGTTCCGCGATCGCGTGCGGCTCTACGCCGACACCACCGAGGCCCCCAACGCCAAGGATCAGGGCGCGAAGCTCAAGGCCCGCATGGATATCGGGATCACGTATCTGAAGCAGGACTTCGGCATCAACCTGCTGCAGAACCAGCCAGGCACGCTGAGCATGCCGGTCGGCTATACCTACCGCCAGAGCCAGTCGACGATGCATCCGTTCACCGGCATCGAGATTACCGACAAGGGCATCGCCTGGCTCGACGAATACGTCGGCGGGCTGCGTTCAGTGATCGGTCCGGAGATCCCGCTCTCGTCCGATCACTACGGCCACATCGGCGTCAACAGCTGTATCAAGCTGGCACGGGCGATGGAGAAGCACAACCTGGCGTGGATGGAGGACATGGTGCCGTGGCAGCTCGGGCACCTGATGAAGCAGATCAAGGACAGCACGACGACGCCCATCCTGACCGGCGAGGACATCTTCCTGAAGGAAGAGTTCATCAAGCTGATCGACATGGAAGCGGTCGACATGATCCATCCCGATCTGGCGAGCTCGGGCGGCCTGATGGAAACCAAGAAGATCGGCGACTACGCGATGGAGCGCGGCGTGCCGATGGCGATGCACTTCGCCGGCACGCCGATTTCGTTCATGGCCAACGTCCACTGCGCGGCGGCGACCGAGAACTTCATCGCCCTCGAGCACCATTCGATCGACGTGCCCTGGTGGGAGCAGATGGTGACCACGCCGAAGCCGATCATCGAGAAGGGCTTCGCGATCGTGCCCGACCTGCCGGGCCTCGGTGTCGAGCTGAACGAGGACGTCGTCAAGGCGCACCTGGCGCCGAACACGAGCTACTTCGCGCCGACGCCGGAGTGGGACAACTTCAGAAGCAATGACCGCCTGTGGAGTTGAGGAGGGCGGACGATCAACTCCCAACTGCCACCTTCCAACTCCCAACCTGGCTGGGTTCGCCTGAGCAGCGGTCATTGGAAGTTGGGAGTTGTGAGTTGGGAGTTGATTCTGCTCACAGCGCCCGAGTGAGCACCTCGGCGAGGTCGGCGTCCGAGAGAGCGACCGGATTCGCTTTCATCGAACTGGCCTGCCTGGCCTGCGCGACGACGGCCGGCACGTCCGCGAACGTCAGGCCGTAGGCGGACAGCGGCGGCAGATCGAACTGGGCGACGAAGCCGGCGAGGTCGCCGGTCATCGCCGCCAGTTCGGCGAACTTCGGATCGGCGGTACGGGCCGCGTTCATCGCCGCGACGTGGGGCAGCAGCACCGCGCAGACGGCGCCGTGCGGAGCAGGGAAGCGGCCGCCGATCGGTCCGGCCAAGCCGTGCACCGCGCCGAGGCCGGCGTTGGCCAGCGCGAGCCCGCTACACAGGCCGGCATAGCTCATATCGGCGCGGGCGGCGCGGGCCCCGGCGTAGGCGCGCGGCAGGGCGGCGATGACGCGCGGAATCGCGTCGCGGCAGATGGCGTCGACGAAGGCGTTGGCGCGGGCGCTGACGAACGGCTCGATCAGCTGCGTCAGGGCATCGAGGCCGGTGGAGGCCGTCAGCGCCGGCGGCAGATCCCAGGTCAGATCCGGATCGACCAGCGCCACCGCCGGCAGCATGTGCGGGCTGCGCAGGCTGGCCTTGACGCCATGCTCGGGCGAGCCGAGCACCGCGTTGCGGGTGACCTCGGAACCGGTGCCAGCGGTGGTCGGCACGGCGATGAACGGCAGCGACGGCCGTGCCAGCGGCTGGCCCTCGCCGACGATCTCGAGATAGCGCAGCGCATCGCCGCCGTTGGCGATCAGGGCGGCCGCCGCCTTGCCGAGGTCCAGCGCGGATCCGCCGCCAATCGCCACAACGATCTCGACGTCGGCGAACGCCGCGGCGCGCCGCGCGTCGTCGATCGTCGGCTCGCCGTCGACGCGGACGTGGTGCGCCGCCTCGATCGCGATCGGCGATCCACGGCGGCCGGTGACGAGCAGCGTCCGGCGGCCGGCGATGATGCCCGGCAGCTCGCGGATCCGTCCGGCGCCGAAGACGATGCGCGACGCCGTCGCAAGCTCGAACGGGCCCGCCGGCGTCACAGCTGCTCGGGGAAGACGGCGCGGTATTTCGTGCTGGAGCGCGGCTCGGCCATCAGCGGCGCGACCGCATCGCGCCATGCGGCGTAGTGCGCTGTCGCCTTGTGTGCGGCGGCCGCGTCGGGCGTCCGGTAAATCTCGATCAGCTCGAAGCGCGTCGGATCGTCATCCTGCTGGATCACGTCGAAGCGGGCGACGCCCGGCTCCTGGACGCTGGCCCGGGCGTTGGCCAAGCTGGCGACACGGAACGCGTCGATCCCGTCCGGGACGACCTTCACATGGACGTGAACGATCAGCATCTCGCGGCAGCCTTGGAAGTTGGAAGTTGGGCGTTCGTTGGAAGTTGGAAGTTGGGAGTTGATCCCCGCGGCGCCGGTCACCGTGCTAAATCCAGTTGTAGGCCTTGACCGCTTCGCCGACCGACTTGTGCTTGCGGATCAGCGGCAGCATCCGCTGCTCACGCAGCGCGATCTCTTCGGCCCGCTTCAGCACGGCGTCGGCCTTGTCCTTGGGGATGGCGACCACGCCTTCCTCGCTGGCCACGATGATGTCGCCGGGGTTGATGGTGACGCCGGCGCACTTGACCGGAATCTGGTTGGCGACGCTGGCGAAACGCGACACCGCGTTGGCCGGCGAGATCGAGCGCGCGTAGACGGGCAGGCCCAAGGCGCGGACCTCGCGCACGTCGCGCAGCGCGCCGTCCAGCACCATGCCGGCCATGCCGCGGACCTTGGCGGCGGTGCCCATCAGGCCGCCCATCGCCGCGACGTCGAGCGATCCCTCCATGACGATCACGCCGACGTCACCCGGCTTGGCGGCGTCGATCATCTCGACCGAGTGCTTGGCGGCGTTGGCCGGCGTCGACTGATCGGCGGGCACGGCCCGGACGAGGGCCGTCGCGGCCCGGCCGACGAAATCGCCGCTGACGAACGGCCGCACGTCGTGGTCGAGGAAGCCACGCCCGCCGCCGACCTGGTCCATCGCGTCCGAGATGTTGGCCGGGCTGACTTTGGCGAAGCGGGCCAGCATCGGGTCAGCGGGCGTGGCCCGCGCCGGCGCCGCCGGCTTGAGGCCGGTGGGCCGCGGCGGCGTCTGCGGCACGGCCTGGGCCGCGTAGAGGCCGACGGGGATGGCCAACGCGGCCGCGAACACGAGATGCCGGTGCGTCAAGGTGATCTGCACGACCCGCTCCTTCTGTCAGTCGACGATCGATCAGGGATGGTGGCCGGTCGGCACGACCCAGGGCCAGACGTAGGCGTAGAGCATCACCAGCACACCGACGAGGGAGGCGAGCGTGATGCTGTGCCAGAACACCGCCTTGAAGATCGCGGCTTCGTTGCCTTCCTGATGCGTCGAGACGCTGGCGACGACGATGCTCTGGGCGTCGATCATCTTGCCCATGACGCCGCCGGTGGTGTTGGCCGAGGCCATCAGGATCGGACTCAGGCCGAGCTGCTCGGCGGTGACCTTCTGCAGGTTGCCGAACAGGGCATTCGATCCGGCGTCGGTGCCGGTGAGCGCGACGCCGAGCCAGCCGAGGAGCGTGCCGAAGAACGGATAAATCCAGCCGGTGCGAGTCAGACTGAGCCCGAGCACGGCGTCCATGCCGGCGTACTTCGTCACGTAGGCCAGGCCGACCATGCCGGAGATCGCGGTCATCGAGGGGACCAACTGCCGCACCGTGTTGCCGAAGACCGCGACGGTGCGGCCGAAGCCCATCCCGAGGAACGGCGCGACCAGGAACGTGGCCAGCACCACCGCCGTACCCGGCAGCGCGAACACGTTCAGGTCCATCACCGCCGCTTCGGGCGTCGGCACCGGCGACACCGGCGCGACCTTCAGCACCTGGTTGTGCAGGACGGGCAGCGGAACCGCGAGGGCGCCGAAGCGCAGGTACTTGTTCATCGCCGGGTGGCCGGTGGCGAAGATGAAGACCGAGGCGACGAGGAACGGCGACCAGCCCTTGAGGATCTGGCGGGCGGTGAGGGGTGGCCCGCCGAGCAGTGATTCCGCCTCCGCCGCCGCGGCCGAGCCGGCCTCGGGCGCCACCACGCGTTCGACGACGCTCGGCGACCAGACCTTGAGGAACAGCACCGTGACGATCAGGGAGAACAGCGCCGAGGTGATGTCGACCAGGCCGGCGTCGCGATAATTCGACCAGTAGAACTGCATGCTGGCGAACGATCCGCCGGCCACCAGCAACGCCGGCAGGACCTGGAAGGTGCCGCGCCAGCCGGTCATGGTCCGCACCAGCCAGATCGGCAGGATCAGCGAGAACGGCGGCAGGATGCGGCCGGCCATCGCCGACAGTTGCCATTCGTCGAGCCCGGTCACGCCGACCAGCGTGCGGATCGGGTTGCCGACGCCGCCCCACGCGACCGGTGCGGTGTTGGCGATGAGGCACAGCACGGCGGCCTCGAACGGCTTGAAACCGAGGCCGATCAGGAAGGCGCCGGCGATGGCCACCGGCGCGCCGCCGCCGCCGGTGCCTTCGAGAAAGGCGCCGAAGCAGAAGGCGATGAGCACCGCCTGGATGCGCCGGTCGGACGACAGCCGCGCGATCGACCGCTTCATCACCGTGAACTGCCCCGTCTCGACGGCGACGTGGTAGAGAAAAATCGACGCGACGATGATCCAGGCGACGCGGAGCAGGCCGAACACCCAGCCGGCCAGCACGGCTCCGCCCACCAGCGTTGCCGGCATGTGGAAGATGCCCAGCGCGAGGACGATGGCCATCGACATGCCCGCCAGGGCCGCCACCCAGACCCGCGCCCTCAGGGCGACGAGCAAGAGAAGCAGGGTGACGACGGGCAGGGCGGCGACGGCGGTCGACAGCGGCCACGCACCGAGGGGGTCGTAGTTTTGGCTCCAGGGCATGGATTGTCGGGACTGCGCGGACTATATCCACCGCTTGCACAACCGTGCAAGAAATGCCTGAGCTCCGCAGAAAATGCTCGGCTGGGCCGGGACTGTCCATTAGCGGGATTGCGGCGTATCCTTACAGATTCGTAACCGGCGCTGGGACGAGGGTCACCGAAACCCTTGGTAAATCGCACACTCCGCGCGCCCCGCCGTGGAACCTCATGGGCACGCGGTTTGCGACGTGTCGACCACGCCCGGCGTGGTGATGCGTGCCTCGCAATACGGATTGGGCGGCCGCGGTCCGATTAGGGGACACGGCGGATCGCGGGTCGGCGTGAGGAAGGTTTTCGCATGGGACGACGTGAACAGCAGATCGAGCACCTCCT
>JBDSLU010000389.1:0-12712 GCA_039916225.1 Vicinamibacteraceae bacterium | reverse complement strand
CCGAACCCGACGTCTTCATCGAAGCGGCGCGGAAACTCGGCGTCCCGGCGATCGACTGCGTCGCCTTCGAGGACGCCCCGATGGGGATCGTGGCCGCGGCCCGCGCCGGCATGACCGTGGTGGCCGTCACCACGAGCTACCCCGTCGACGTCCTGGCGACCACCGATCCGCCGCCGGCCATCGTCGTCTCACATTTCGATGAGCTGCTCGACGGGCCGGGCTCCTGGCTGCTGTCGGGCATGGCGCGCGGATAGGGTCACCCGCGTCCTTGGGCGCAGACGCGCTGATGCGGCACGGGCATTCCCTACTCGCTCCGGTTCCGCAAGCCGGTAGACCGCACTCCAGCTGAAGTCGGCCGCCGCGCCAAAGGCGCGTGGTGCGGCCGCAGCTGCTGTGCGGGACCTGAAGCGGTCGCGCCTTCGCGCGACCTGCCCGCGCGGGCTTGCGCACGGTCTACGCTGACGCTGGCGTTGGCTTGCTCCACAGTCGCGCTCCGGGAACGCCCGCGCCGCGTACGCTGCGGCGTCCTGAGTTGCGGGTCCGTATCGGGCCTGGCTCGCCCGGTTGCTACCCTCATGGCCACACTTCGTCGCGTCGGCCGCCCGTCCTCCCGCTACGGCGATCACGCACCCACGTAACGGGCGTAGCACTTGGCACAGAGTAGGACGTATGGCTCTCCTGGCACGGTCACGTGGCATAGCGCCATGGCCGGTATCCGTTCGGCGCAGGCGTCGCAATGTTCGTGATCCCAGGCCCCAGCCTCGATCGTGCATCGGCTCGCGTCATAGGGACCATCGTCAAACAGAAGCAGCAGGCGGTGACCTCCCTGAACAGAAAACCAGCGGCTCGCCCCCAGGCGGCTTTGCATTTCCGCGACCAGCGGGTCCTTCTCCGAACCGGCAGCCACGAACATAGTGAGCGCAGCACGCGCCGGAATCCTGCTCTCCATCCACCGGTGTCCAGGAAGTTGCGACAGCTCCAGGCTCGTCATCAGTCCACGTCTCCTCGCGGCGCCGGCCCCACACGACGCCGACGAGGTTGCCTGGCGTCGCCTGCCGCAGCTGGCGTGGCGCATGCGCTCGGATGCCGCGTGCACCTGCGCAAACTAACGGAGCGCGACAACGAACCAAGCCCGCCGCCGGCGTCAGTGTAGACCGCGGGAAGGGCGGCACGTCGCTGCGAAGGCTCGACCCGCACTGGGCCCGGCGCCGACGGCTGCGATCGCGGCACTCGCCGATCTGCGGCGGCTCAACCCGACGGACTTCGGCTGGCGCGCGCTTACCCGGCCGGCGGGCTTTGAGCGCATGAGGGAATGCCCGTGCCGCATCTAGAGCGCCGATGCGGCGCCGCCGAGACGAACCGGTGCTCCGAAATGGATGCCCCGCGTGTGTCAAGCGTGTCTGCTCTGGACGCCGCGACGCACGCGGCGCGGGCGTTCCCGAAGCGCGACTGTGGAGCAAGCCGACGCCTGCGTCAGCGTTGACCGCGCGCAAGCTCGCTGCCGGCAGGTCGCGCGAAGGCGCGACCCGCACTCGGTCCGGCGACGACAGCCGCGGTCGCGCCAGGCGCCGACCTGTGGCGCGTCGACGCGACCGACTGCAGCTGGAGCGCGGTCTACCGGCTTGCGGAACCGGAGCGCGCACGGAATGCCCGCGCCGCATCAGGGCGTCTACGCGATGCCGCCGTCTTCCCGGGCCTTCTACGCCTCGTATTTGACGCCGAGCTTGTCGAGCACCGCCTGGGGAGCGCCGTCCCAGACGTTCGGAACGTTGCCCTGGTAGCCGAGATCCTTGACGCCAGCCTTGCTCGACCAGAAGCCGGCCGCGACCAGGTCCCGCAGTCCGCTGAAGAAGCGGACGCCGTGGCTGAAGCGCGTGTCGGCCTTGGCCGGGTAGGCGATGTCGTCGAGGATCAGCCGGCGCTGGGCGTCGGCGGCGTGGACGAACGTCTTGTCGAAGCGGCGGAGCGATTCCGTGTCGAGCCACTTCAGTCCACCGCGCGCGGCCACTTGCCGCTCCTGCTGGACGTTGACGATGTGATCGACGAACTCCGGCGCCCCGGCCTCGGAGGCGCTGCCCGAGCGATCGTCCTTCGGGATGATCAGGTCGGCGAGCAGGACGATGGTCGCGTACTCGCTCGCGGTGAAGAACTTCGGCTTGTAGGCCGTGCCGGTGGCGGCCGCGGTGCGGCGCGCAGCCTGCGCCTGCGTGGCGGCCTGCTCGGCCTCGGCTTCGGTGAAGGCCAGCGCGGCCACGGCCGGCGTGGCGCCGAGGATCTGGAGGACGCGGCGTCGATTCAGGTCGCGCATCAGATGTTCCCCTTGTTCCGCTCGGCGGCGATGTGCTCTGACGTCCGCCAGGCGAGCGCCATGATCGTCCAGGTCAGGTTCTTGTCGGCCTGCGAGGTGAACGGACCGCCGTCGCAGACGAACACGTTCTTGGCGTCATGGGCCTGGCAGTTCCGGTTCAGCGCCGACGTCTTGGCGTCGTTGCCCATCCGCGTCGCGCCGGCCTCGTGGATGATCAAGCCGCCGACGGCGAGTCCGTAGTCCTGCTCCTTGGTCGGCATCGGCGTCGTCGGCGTGCCGCCCATCTCGGTGATGATGCTGCGGAAGGTCTCCTGCATGTGCTTGCCCTGCAGGCGCTCCTGCTCGCTCCAGGTGTGATTGAAGCGCAGCACCGGGATGCCGTACTTGTCGACGACGTTGGGATCGATCTCGCAGGAGCAGTTCTCGCTCGAGACCTGCTCACCGCGGCCCGACAGGCTGACGAAGGCCCCGTAGTAGCGGCGGTATTCATCCTTCAGGTCCTTGCCGTAGCCACCGCCGCGGCTCTGCGGATAGTTCTGGATGCCGCCGCCAAAGCCATAGCCGGGCATCCCGAAGCCGCCGCCGAGCTCGATGTGGTAGCCGCGCGGGAACCCGAGCGCCTTGTTGTCGCCCCACCACGGCACGTAGAGATGCATGCCGCCGACGCCGTCGGCGTTGTAGCGCGGCACGTCCATCAGCGTGGGGACGAAGCCGCTGACGTTGAGGCCGGTCGAATCGGTCAGGTACTTGCCGACGACGCCGCTCGAGTTCGCCAGCCCGCCCGGGTGGCGGGTCGACTTCGAGTTCAGGAGCAGCCGCGCCGATTCGCAGCAGGACGCCGCCAGGACGACCGCCTTGGCCCGTACCTGATGCTCTGTCAGCTTCACCGAGTCGACGTAGGACACGCCGGTGGCGAGCCCTTCGTCGTTGGTCACCACCTCGCGAGCCATGGCGTTGGCCAGGATGGTGAGCTTGCCGGTCTTGAGCGCCGGCGGAATCATCACCGACGTGCTCGAGAAGTTCGAGTGGGTGGCGCAGCCGCGCCCGCATTGGCCGCAGTAGTGACAGGCGGCGCGTCCGTTGTGCGGCTTGGTGAGAATCGAGAGCCGCGACGGAACGACCGGGATCTTCAGCTTGTCGCACGCCTGCTTGATCAGCAGCTCATGGTGCCGCGGCTTGGGCGGCGGCAGGAAGATGCCGTCCGGCTCGTTGTGCAGCCCCGTGTCCTTGGCGTGATTGGTGCCGAAGATGCCGACGAACGAATCGAGCTTGTCGTAGTACGGCTTGATGTCCTCGTAGGTGATCGGCCAGTCGTCGCCGAAGCCATCCCTGGACTTGCCGCGGAAGTCGTCGGGGCCGAAGCGCAGCGAGATGCGGCCCCAGTGATTGGTGCGACCGCCGAGCGCGCGGCCGCGGAACCAGCGCCACGCGCCGTTGCCGATCGTGTACGGCTCGCCCTCGATCTCCCAGCCGCCGACGCAGCCGTCGAACTCGCCGAACGGCTTCTTGTCGCCGCCCCAGCCGCGGTTCATCGAGTCGTAGTTCCAGGCGAACATCTTGCCGTCCTTAGCCGAATCCCACATGGGACCGCCCTCGAGCAGGACGACGTCCGCGCCGGCCTCGGTCAGCACCTTGGCGGCGGTGCCGCCGCCGGCCCCCGAGCCAATGATGGCGACGTCGTAGACCTTGGGCGATTTGATGACTTGCATGACGCGCGATTTTATCAGCGTCGCGCCCACGCGAGACGCTTGCCCAAGGTCTATCTTTTTGTTGCCGCCTCGCGCAAGCGCTCGGCGGGCGGGCTACGTCAGGTCAGGTATCGTCACACCACGACCTTGGGCTGCTGCTGCGTCACGCAGTGGATCGCGCCCATGCCCCAGACCAGGTTCTCGCACGCGATGGGCACCACGCGTCGATCGGGGAACAGTCGCGTCAGCGTCTCGATCGCGGCGGCGTCGTTGACGTGCTCGTAGACCGGCAGCAGCACGACCTCGTTGGCGATATAGAAGTTGGCGTAGCTGGCCGGCAGCGGTTCGCCTTCGGCCAGCATGCGGCCGGGCATCGGCAGCTTGACCACCTGGTAGCGGCGGCCGGCCGGATCGACGGCCAGCTCGAGCCGGCGCAGGTTGTCCTGCAGCGGCGCGTAGTTGGCGTCGGCCGGATCGTCCTCGACGGCGCAGACGATGGTCCGCGGCGACACGAAGCGCGCGATGTCGTCGATGTGACCGTCGGTGTCGTCGCCGGCGACACCCTCGCCCAGCCACAGCACGTCGCTGACGCCGAGGAAGTCGCGCAGCGCACGCTCGAGCTCGGGGCGCGTCTTGCCGGCATTGCGGTTGGGGTGGAGCAGGCACTGCTCCGTGGTCATCACGACACCCTCGCCGTTGACGTCGATCGAGCCGCCTTCGAGCACCAGCCCGGGCTCGAAGACCGGGACGCGCAGCAACGGCGCCAGGGCCCGCGGCACCGAGGCGTCGCGCAGTAGCGCTTCGTATTTACCGCCCCAGGCATTGAAGCCCCAGGCGTTGTAGGCCAGCGCATTGTGCGCGAGCGGTCCGCCCGGCTGGCGGCGCTCCGGCCGGGCCAACAGGAAGTTCGGCCCGTAGTCGCGGATCCACGAATCGACCGTCGGGATGACGTGCAGCTGGACGTTCCGCGCCTGCGGCCACGGCATCCGCGTCCGCACCTGTTCGCGCGTCGCCTCGTCGTTGACCAGCACGTTGACCGTCTCGTGCTCGGCCAGCACCTCGATCATCCGCAGGAAGATCGTCTCGACCTGCGGCACGCGATCCGGCCACGTCAGCGGATCCTTGGGCCACGACAGCCAGGTGGCGGCGTGCGGATGCCACTCCGCGGGCATCGCGTAGCCGAGCGCGGCGGGCGTCGGGCGGCTCATCGCGGCGTCGTCGCCGGCGCGTCGAGCAGGCGCGAGCCGAGGCCGCCGTAGGCATCGACCCGCCGGTCGCGGAGGAACGGCCAGTTCTGGCGGGTCTCCTCGATCTTGGCGCGATCGATGGGCACCAGCAGGATCTCTTCCTGGTCGGAGGACGCCTTGGCCAGGATCCGGCCGAACGGATCGGCGACGAACGACTGGCCCCAGAAGTTCAGCTCGCCTTCGCGGCCGACACGGTTCACCGCCGCCACGAAGACGCCGTTGGCGATGGCGTGGGCGCGCTGAATCGTCTCCCACGCCGAGTGCTGCGCCATGTTCATCTCGTGGCTCTCGGACGGCAGCCAGCCGATGGCGGTCGGATAGAACAGGATTTCGGCGCCCTGCAGCGCCGTCAGGCGGGCGCCTTCGGGGAACCACTGGTCCCAGCACACCAGGACACCCATGCGGCCGGCGCTGGTGTCGTGCACCTTGAAGCCGAGGTCGCCCGGCGTGAAGTAGAACTTCTCGTAGTAGAGGGGGTCGTCTGGGATGTGCATCTTGCGATACGTCCCGACGATCGAACCGTCACGCTCGAAGACGACAGCGGTGTTGTGGTAGAGGCCGGCGGCGCGCCGCTCGAAGAGCGAGGCGATGACGGAGACCTTGTGCTTGCGCGCGGCAGCGGCGATCGCCTGCGTCGTCGGTCCCGGGATCGGCTCGGCCAAGGCGAAGAGCGCGGTGTCTTCCTTCTGGCAGAAGTACTGCGAGCGGAAGAGCTCCTGCAGGCAGACGATGGTCGCGCCGCCCTTGGCGGCCTCCCCGATGCGCGCGATTGCCTTCTTGAGATTGCGCTCCGGCTTGACGTCGCAGGTCATCTGGACGAGACCCACGACGCTCTGGCCGGGCGTCGTGCGGGAGCGAACCGTGCCCTTCTTCACAGACGCAGTGTAGCGTGAACGCGGCACGCGTTCGAAGGGACCGCGGGGGTGACGCCACCGGCCGGCCATCAGCCGGTGGCGGCGCCATTCCAATCACGCGATCGGTCGAAGCGGCTTACCGCTTGGTTGCGGCTTCGATGGTCAGCGGCTTGTACCCGCCCACCGTCCTGAAGTAGAGCAGGAGCAGCAGGTAGACGACCGCCATGACTACCGGAATGAAGGCATCCGCCATCAGTGTCTGGCGGTCTCCGAGGATGCTGGCATCGGCCACCATCCTCTGCTCGGGCGTCTTGGCCACGGCCGTCTGCGCCGCCGACAGCTTGGTGCCGTCGAGGCCGGTGACTTCGTCGAGGAACAGGAACTTGCTCGGCGTCGGCGCCTTGTACTGCTCGTAGACCGCCGGGGCGGTGGCGACGAGGTGCTCGGCGGTGAAGCGGTCCTTGGCATAGCCCAGGCCCGGCCCGCCGAGCAGGCCGGCCGACATCATGCCGATGCCGCCCATGATGGACATCGCCACCGCGCCGGTGCGCGGGAACCGATCGCCGACGACGGCCAGCATCGTCGGCCAGAAGAACGTCTTGCCGAGCGCGTAGACGGCGAGGGCGAACATCGCGCCGGCGAACGTCTCGATGCGGCTGACCATGGACAGGCCGATCGCGCCGAGCACCGCGCAGATCAGCAACAAGCCGATCGGCGAGAGGTTCAGGCGCTTCTCGATGAAATCGAAGCAGAAGCGCAGCGTGAACATCAGCAGCGAGGTGAACACGAACAGGATCTTCCCCTGCGCGGGCGTGAGGATGTTGCCGGTGATGTTCTGGATCCAGCCGTCCGTGCCGAGTTCGACCGCCCCCACGAGTGCGTGCGTGACGAACAGCACGAACAATAGGAGGGAACCGACCGAGAAGTTCGTCTTGACGGCCACGACCAGCAGCAGGACGCCGGCCGTCGCCCAGGCGATGAGGCTCCAGGCCCCGGACGTGAAGAAGGGATTACCCGTGAAGAACGACAGAATCGACCCGAGCTGATCCTTGAAGAACAAGCCGATCAGCACGCAGGCGACGAGCGCTCCGAGAACCCCGACCTCCTGCAGCATGGTCCAGACGCTGAGCCCCTTGGCCGACGCCTCGGACTTCGGAAAGCTCTGACCGAAGAAGGCCACGCCGTAGAGAATCGTCGGCACCAGGAAGAGGCCGAGCTGCACCTTCCACGAGACCTGCATCCCGTCGCCGAGAATCCATCCGACCAGGCCGCCAAGGACCAGGCCCGCGGGCCAGCTGGCGTGCAAGATGTTCAGGTAGTGGGTCCGGTTGTTGGGAAACAGCGTCGAGACGAGCGGATTCGCCACCGCTTCAAGGGTGCCGTTGGCCAGCGCGAACACGAACGTTCCCAGGTACAGGAACAGGTATGCCGTGTCCTGCGCTTGTCCCTTCGTCGCGGCGAACGTGACGAAGGCGGACAGCACGTGGAACAGGAACGCCGCCGCAACCAGCTTGCCGTAGCCGACCCGGTCGACGACGACGCCGCCGATGATGATGCCGAAGCAGAAGCCGGTGAAACCGGCGCCGCCGATGGCGCCGAGCTGCGCGCCCGTGAACCCGAAATCCGCGGCCCAGGTGGCCAGGATCCCGCCCCGGATACCGAACCCGATGCCGGAAGCCAGGATCGCGAGGAAGCCGGCCCACAGGAGACGTTGAGCGTTCGCCGCGATCGGTTCGTTGCTGACAGGTCGATTGGTCATAGGGGTCTTTGTCGGTGACTCCGTGTCCCAGCGGGGCTTCTCGTTCCGTCACTCGTCCTGCACGTCATCGTCCAGGCAACGGGCGCGGAGTCCGCCCCGGCCGCCGGTCGGGCGGGAGGAACGAGAGGTTCAATTGGCGCTAGCGGGCCAAGGATACATCAGGACCGTGGACGGGCGGCCAGGGCCGCCAGGTAGCAGCCGGCCACCACGATCAGGAGCATCTGGAACCCGGTGATCAGCGAGAGATACTCGGCGACACCGCCGACCATCGCGCCCAGCAGGTTGGCGCCGTAGGCCGCCGGAATATCCGGGGTCCGCTTCAGGCTGGACCCGAACAGCAGCCCCGCGCACAGGATCGGGCTGAACATCAGCGCGGCGTAGACGACCGATTCCACGCCGAGGCTGGAGAAGGCCAGGCGGCCGACCGGCAGCGCGTAGCTGGCCCCCAGCAGGACCAGCAGGATGCCCCCGACCAGCCACGGCCGGGTGATCTCGATCCGGCTGACGACCCAGGTGGCGGCCATCGCCATCACCAGCACCGACAGGATGGCCATCGACGCCACCACCCAGGTCGAGCCCCACAACAGGGCGAACTGGATGATCGACTTCGTCTCGAGCAGCATGAAGCCGGCGCCGAGGAAGAAGAAGTGCCACGAGAAGCCCACGGCAGTGCCCCAGAGCACGCCCCGGACGGCTACCACCGACACGACCAGGACCAGGACCAGCGCCCACAAGTAGTGCGAGGGCAGGTGGCGGTCGCGCATGTAGAGGAACGGCCAGTCGTCCGTGGCCGGCGCCACCGTCGGGTCGCGGGTGAGGAGCACGCCCGGACTGACGACGTCGGGATGGTTGTAGGCCTCGACCCGCGCCGGCGGCGACAGCGTCGGACTGATGCGGTTCAGGCCCGGCCCCACCATCAGCACGCCGAGGTAGCTGTGCTCCTTGTGGATGTGGACACGGGGCTCGGTCCCGAACGCGACCGCGGCCGTGTTGGCCAGCCGATCGACGAGCCAGCGCTCGCGGAAATAGTTGTAGATGACCAGGACGCCGCCCGGCTTGAGGCGGTCCTTGACGGCGCGGAACGACTCCTCGGTGAACATGTAGCTCTCGAGCCGCACCGAGGTGAAGCTCGATTGCAGGGTCAGCGAGTCGATCAGCGCGAACACCACCAGGTCGTATTTCTTGGGGGTGGTGCGGAGGAAGTGCCGCGCGTCGTCGGTGACGACGTTGACGCGGGGATCGTCATAGGGATGGTCGGGATGGTGCTCACGTCCGAGCCGCACGATCACCGGATCGATCTCCACGGCGTCGATGTGCTTGCTGCCGTGCAGCAGCGAGGCGGCCACATCCGTGCCGGAGCCGGCGCCCAGGATCAGGACATCCTCGAACCCGTCCCCGAACGCCGTATACGGCCACTGGTAGAAGTACTCCTTGCGGGCGACCGGGGCCATCGACTGGTGGAAGATGTTGTTGACCTCGACGACGGTCTCCTGCCCTTCCTGGATGGTGGTGATCTTGTAGTACGGCGACCAGGTCGTGTTGCGCGACAGGCCGTGCACCACCACCAGCGAGCCGCCGAGCAGCACGATCATCGCCAGCCGGCCGACCAGCCCCATCGGGGCGTCCACCAGCAGCACCGCCACGGCAAAGGCGACGGCGAACCACGCGGTGGGCGGCAGCTCGAACCACGACATCAGCCCGAACGCGACGACGCCGGTGACGCTCCCGGCCAGGTTGACCGCGTAGCCCCGCAGGGGCGGCAGCCCCTCGAGCAGCTTGCCCATGGTCTGGGCCAGCGTCGCGAACAGGATCGCCACCACCAGGAAGATCAGCGGCAGCAGCATCGTGCTCTCGACCACCACCACCGGCGCGGTGGTGCCGCTCGAGAAATAGATGCTGGTCGAGGTCGGCACCGCCACTTCCAGGCGGAAATAGGCGACGACCCCTATCACCAGGGCCTGCAGGGGCGCGTACCAGACGAACAGGGACCGGGTCCGGGTCATCAGGCAGCCGACGCCAATGCCCAGAAATGCCGCTAGCAGGATGAAGTTGGAGAAATACGCCAGGAGCCGCACGTAGGCGGGCATCCAGCGAATCAGGGCAACCTGCAGGAAGAGGACGAGGAAGGAGACCAGAAAGAGCCGCAGCGCACGCATCGGAGGCGGTATTGTATACTCCGCCCGTTTCCGTGACTGGAGCCCCCTATCCCGATGCGAGTTCATCTCGTCAACCCGAGCCACGTTTCCTTCGGCGTTGGAGTCATCACGCCCCGCTGGCTCTTCGTGCTCGCCGCCGCTACACCGGCCCGTTTCGGCGCCCCGCACATCGTTGACGAGACCCTCGAGGTCCTCGACCCGACGACTGTGCAACCGGGCGACGTCGTGGGCATCGGCATCCACACGGGCAACGCCCTGCGCGGCTACGAAGTAGGCCGACTGGTGCGGGAACGCGGCGCCACGGTGATTTTCGGGGGCATCCACACCACCCTGTATCCGGAGGAGCCACCCGAGCTCGGCGGTGCCCACGCGGTGGTCAAGGGCGACGGCGACGTCGCCTGGGGCCGGGCCCTCGACGACTTCTCCGCCGGCGGCCTGCAGCAGGTCTACGAAGGCGGCCGCGTCGATGCCTCGGATTTCAAGGCGGCCCGCTGGGACCTCCTGCCCGACGGCAGCTACATGTGGGCCTCGGTGCAGACCATCCGCGGCTGCCCCAAGCACTGCTCCTTCTGCTCGGTCTGGCGCACGGACGGCCAGCAGCCCCGCCAGCGGACCACCGACGTGGTCATCGACGAAATCGTCGAGCTGCGCCGCAAGGGCTACCGCTTCATCGCCCTCGCCGACGACAACTTCTACCCGGTTTCGCAGGAAGACCTGCGGATGGCCCGGCGCCGGGAGGACAAGTCGCGCCTGCACGAGCTCGAGGCCATCCGGGCCGAGCGGTTCGAGCTGATGGAGCGCCTCGCCGAACTCCCCCGCGACATGGTGTTCTTCACCCAGATCACCATGGAAGCGGCCGAGGACACCGCCTTCCTCGACGCCATGCGCAACGCCAACATCAAGGGCGCGCTGGTCGGGGTCGAGGCGGTCACGCCGGAAGGCCTCAAGGACGTCTACAAGGGCTTCAACGTCGCCGGCGAAGAGCTCGTCGAGCGGCTGCAGACGTTCCGCACCCATGGCGTCCACGTCCTGGGCTCGTTCATCTTCGGGCTGCCGAGCGATCGGCCCTCGACGTTCGAGGCGACCGCGGCCCTGGCCCAGCGCGCCGGCGTCACCTTCGCGCAGTTCGTCATGCTGACGCCCTTCCCCGGCACGCTCGACTTCAACAAGTGGGAAGAGACGCTCGGACCGGAACCGGAGAAGATCGGCGGCATCCCGGTCAGCCGGCACTGGCTGATCCCACAGGCGCTGCGACCGAAGGTCTACACGCCGCACCCGGTCATGGGCGCCGACGAGATCCGCGAACGCACGCAGGGCGTCTGGGACCGTTTCTACAGCCTGGGCTCGATCTGGGAGCGCTCGACCTGCGTCAAGTCGTACAAGTCGCGGCTGACGTTCGTCCTGATCTCGAAGCTCTACCGCCAGATGTACGCCAACACCGGTATCGCGACCGACAGCGCGCGAGTGTCGCGCTCGGCGAAGTGGGCCCGGGTCATCGCGAAGTACACGCGGCGGCTGTTCGTCTCGCCGCCGATGCCCGAGCTGATGGCCCCCGAGAAGACGGCGCCACGTCTCGCCGCCGCCGTGGCCCGCGCCACGAGCAGCCCGGCGACGATGTCCTGACGCGTCCCCGGCTACGACCGGGCCGACAGCCTCACGCAGGCGGTCGGTCCGGCCGAACCTACCAGCCGAGGACCTTCGCGAACACCAAGGGCGCCACGATCGTGGCGTCCGACTCGATGATGAACTTGGGCGTGTCGACGCCCAGCTTGCCCCACGTGATTTTCTCGTTGGGCACGGCGCCGGAGTACGAGCCGTAGCTGGTCGTCGAGTCGCTGATCTGGCAGAAGTAGCCCCACAGCGGCACGTCGTCGCGGCCCAGATCCTGGTGCAGCATCGGCACCACGCAGATGGGGAAGTCGCCGGCGATGCCGCCGCCGATCTGGAAGAAGCCGATCGACTGCGACGGGCTGGTCTTCTGGTACCAATCGGCCAGCGACACCATGTACTCGATCCCGGTCCGCACCGTGTGGACGTTCGTGACGTCGCCGGAGATGACGTGGCCGGCGAACATGTTGCCGAGCGTCGCGTCCTCCCAGCCCGGCACGAACATCGGCAGGTTGCGTTCCATCGCCGCGATCAGCCAGCTGTCCTTGGGATCGATCTCGTAGGACGCGGTCAGCTTGCCGCTGCGCAGCACCCGGTAGAGGAACTCGTGCGGAAAATAGCGCTCGCCGGACTTGTCGGCGGCGACCCACTCCTCGAGCACGGCCGTCTCGATGCGCCGCATCGCCTCGTGCTCGGGGATGCAGGTATCGGTGACCCGGTTCATGTGCCGGGCGAGGAGCTTCTCCTCGTCGGCGGGCGTCAGGTCACGGTAATTGGGCAGGCGCTCGTAGTGAGAATGCGCGACGAGGTTGAAGACGTCTTCCTCGAGGTTGGCGCCGGTGCAGCAGATGGCGTGGACCTTGCCCTGCCGGATCATCTCCGCCAGCGACACGCCGAGTTCCGCCGTGCTCATCGCCCCGGCGAGCGTGAGGAACATCACGCCGCCGTTGTCGAGGTGACGCGTCCACCCCTCGGCCGCGTCCTTCAGGGCGGCGGCGTTGAAGTGGCGGTAGTGGTGATCAATGAACTTCGAAATCGGACCGGGCATGAAGATATTCTAAGGCACCCATGGCGTGGAATGTCGCCCAGGCG
>JBDSLU010000388.1:0-6451 GCA_039916225.1 Vicinamibacteraceae bacterium | reverse complement strand
GATGAATGCCGCGCCGGAGAGCGGCAGCCGCTGCCCCGCCCCCAGCTGAGCCTTGGCGAACGCGGTGCCGAACGACGATGCGCCGCCCATCACCTCGCCGGTCGACTTCATCTCCGGGCCGAGGATGGTGTCGACGCCCGGGAAGCGCACGAACGGGAACACCGGCGCCTTGACGAACACGCCGGTGACCTCGATGTCGGCGGTCAGGCCAACCTGCGGCAGGGTCTCCCCCGCCATCAGGCGCGCCGCCACCTTGGCCAGCGGCACGCCGCTCGCCTTCGACAGATACGGCACCGTCCGCGACGCGCGCGGGTTGACCTCGATGACGTAGACCTTGTCGTCCTTGATGGCGAACTGCGCGTTCATCAGGCCGACCACCTTCAGCGCCCGCGCGATGCGGCGGGTGTAGTCGCGGATCGTCTGCAGGTGCTTCTCGGCCACCAGGTAGGTCGGGACGACGCACGAGCTGTCGCCCGAGTGGATACCGGCCTCCTCGATGTGCTCCATCACGCCGCCGATGACGACGTTGCCCGCGGCGTCGGCGAGCGCGTCGACGTCCAGCTCGAAGGCGTCCTCGAGGAAGCGATCGATCAAAATCGGCCGCTCCGGCGACGCGTCGACGGCGTTGACCATGTAGCGCTCGAGCGCGGCCGGGTCGTAGACGATGGCCATCGCCCGGCCACCGAGCACGTAGGACGGGCGCACGATCACCGGATAGCCGATGCCCCTGGCGACTTCGAGGGCCTCGTCCTTCGACACCGCCATGCCGTTCTGCGGCTGCGGGATCTGCAGCCCGTTCAGCAGCGACGAGAAGCGCTCGCGATCCTCGGCGAGATCGATCGAGTCGGGCGAGGTCCCGATGATCGTGACACCGGCCTCCTGCAGCGGCAGCGACAGCTTGAGCGGCGTCTGGCCGCCGAACTGCACCACCACCGACACCTCGGCGCCGTTGGAGCGCTCGGTGTCGAGGATCGACATGACGTCCTCGAAGGTCAGCGGCTCGAAGAACAGCCGATCGACCGTGTCGTAGTCGGTCGAGACCGTCTCCGGGTTGCAGTTGACCATCACCGTCTCGAAGCCGGCGTCGCGCAGCGCGAACGCGGCGTGACAGCAGCAGTAGTCGAACTCGATGCCCTGGCCGATGCGATTCGGACCGCTGCCGAGGATGACGACCTTCTTCTTCGGCGTCGGCGCGGCTTCGCACTCCTGGTCGTAGCTGCTGTAGAGATACGGCGTGAACGATTCGAACTCGGCGGCGCAGGTGTCGATGCGCTTGAAGGCGGGCGTGACCTTGGCCGCCAGGCGCCGCGCCCGTATGTCGCTCTCCTTGACGCTGGCGCCGATCAGCCGGGCCAGATCGCTGTCGGCGAAGCCGTGGCGCTTCAGGTAGCGCAGCCGCGCCGGTGTCAAGCCGTCGAGACCCTGCGCGGTGACCTCCTTGCTCATCGCCACGATGTCGGCGAACTGGGCGAGGAACCACGGGTCGATCTTGGTCAGCTCGTGGATCTGCTCCGTCGTCCAGCCGTGGTGGAGGGCCCGGAAGAGCGCCCACATGCGCCGATCGTTGGGAATGACGAGCTGCCGCTGCAAGGCCGTGAGCTGCTCGTCGGTCTCGTCGACGGGCTGGCCGAACAGCGACGTGCGGCTGCCGAGCTCGAGCGAGCGGATGCCCTTGAGGAAGGCCTGCTTGAAGGTGCGCCCGATGGCCATCGCCTCGCCGACCGACTTCATCTGTGTGGTCAGCGTCTCGTCGGCCTGCGGGAATTTCTCGAAGGCGAAGCGCGGGATCTTGACGACGATGTAGTCGATGGTCGGCTCGAACGACGCCGGCGTCACGCGGGTGATGTCGTTCGGGATCTCGTCGAGGCGATAGCCCAGCGCCAGCTTGGCGGCGATCTTGGCGATCGGGAAGCCGGTCGCCTTCGACGCCAGCGCCGACGAGCGCGAGACGCGCGGGTTCATCTCGATGACGACCAGGGCGCCGTCCTCGGGGTTGATGGCGAACTGGATGTTCGATCCGCCGGTCTCGACGCCGACCCGGCGGATGATGCGCCGCGCCGCGTCGCGCATGCGCTGGTATTCCTTGTCGGTCAGGGTCAGCGCCGGCGCGACGGTGATGCTGTCACCGGTGTGGACGCCCATCGGATCGATGTTCTCGATCGAGCAGATGACGACGAAGTTGTCGTCGACGTCGCGCATCACCTCGAGCTCGAATTCCTTCCAGCCGATGACCGACCGCTCGATCAGGACTTCGTGGATCGGCGACAGGCTGAGACCGCGCCCGGCGATCTCGCGGAACTCTTCCACGTTGTAGGCGATGCCGCCGCCAACGCCGCCCATCGTGAACGACGGGCGGATGATGGCCGGAAAGCCGGTTCGCGCGACGGCCGCCATCGCTTCGTCGAGCGACTTGACGACCGCCGACGCCGGCGTGTCGATGCCGATCTCGGTCATCGCGTTGCGGAACAGCTGTCGATCTTCCGCGACCTTGATCGCCTCGACCGAGGCGCCGATCAGCTTGACGCCGTACTTGGCGAGCACGCCATGCTCTTCGAGCTCGATGGCCAGGTTCAGGGCCGTCTGGCCGCCGACGGTCGGCAGCACCGCGTCAGGCCTCTCGCGCTCGATGATCTTGGCGACGACGTCGACGGTGAGCGGCTCGACGTAGGTGCGGTCGGCCAGCTCCGGGTCGGTCATGATCGTCGCCGGGTTGCTGTTGACGAGCACGACCTCGAGGCCTTCGGCGCGCAGCGCCTTGCAGGCCTGCGTCCCCGAGTAATCGAACTCGCACGCCTGGCCGATGACGATCGGCCCCGAGCCGATGACGAGAACGCGGCGGATGTCGGTACGCTTGGGCACTTATTTCTTCCCGTCGATCGAATCGAGGAATCTCCCGAACAGATAGTCGGCGTCGTGCGGCCCGGGCGCCGCTTCCGGGTGGTATTGCACGCAGAACACCGGCAGCTCGCGGTGCTTCAGGCCTTCCACCGTGTTGTCGTAGAGATTCAGGTGCGTGACCTCGAGGTCCTTCGGCAGCGACGCGACATCGACCGCGAAGCCGTGGTTCTGCGAGGTGATTTCGATCTTGCCGGTCTCGAGGTGCTTGACCGGGTGGTTGGTGCCGCGGTGGCCGAACTTCATCTTGAACGTCGATCCGCCCAGGCCGAGGGCCAGCACCTGGTGGCCGAGGCAGATGCCGAACACCGGGACGCCGGACTCGGCGGCGACCTTGGCGTTGCGGCCGACGTAGTCGAGCGCCGCCGGATCGCCGGGGCCGTTGCTGAAGAAGATGCCGGCCGGGTTGGTGGCGAGCACCTCTTCCGCCGGCGTCGTCGCCGGGAACACCTGCACGTTGAGGCCGTGATTGGTGAAGCGGCGGAGGATGTTCCACTTCATGCCGAGGTCGTAGGCCGCGATGGTGCGCGGCGCGCCCGACAGGCGCGACGGCGGCACGATGAAGTCGGTTGGCCCGGCCGGATCCCCGGCGTCCGCCGGCGCGCTCGATGCGTTCCACAGGAACGGCGCGTCGCACGTCACCGCCTTGACCCAGTCGGCGCCCTCCATCTGGGCCGACGCCTTGGCCTTCTCGACGAGCGCCTGCGGATCGACGTCGCCGGTGGCGATGACGCCGCGCATCACGCCGACACCGCGCAGGACGCGCGTCAGCGCCCGCGTGTCGATCTCGGAGATGGCGACGATGCCGTTGCTCTTCAGGTAATTGGTGAAGCTGTCCTCGGCGCGCCAGTTCGACGACATCGGCGAGGCTTCACGGACGACGAAGCCGGCGACCGAGGTCTTGCGCGATTCGCAGTCCTCGGCGGTGACGCCGTAGTTGCCGATCTGCGGTGCGGTCATCGTGACGATCTGGCCGGAGTAGGAGGGATCGGTCAGCACCTCCTGGTAGCCGGTGAGGCTGGTGTTGAACACCACCTCGCCGGTCGTCTCTCCGTCGGCGCCGATCGAGACGCCTTCGAAGGTCTGGCCGTTTTCGAGCGCGAGTGTTGCGGTCTTCATCGTGTCTTCTGGAGCCGTGGTGGCGTGAGTCCCGGAGCTCAGTTGCTTTCTTCGAGCGAGGCGGCGACGCGCACGCTCTGCCCGGCGACGATCGTCGCGGTCGTCGACCACGGGCGGTGTCCCAGCAGTTCGAGGCGCACCTGGTGCGCGCCGGGCGCGAGATCCGACACCAGCAGCGGCGTCGCCCCGACGACGCGGCCGTCGACGAACACGGCGGCGCCCGAAGGACGCGATTCGACCCGGAGCGCACCGGTCGTCGCCCCAGGCCGCGCGGCTGCGGCCGGCCGCTCGGGGCCGCGGACGCGGGCCAACTGGAACGACACCGTCGTCCCAGCCGAACGCGCGTCGACCGTGACGCGGCGCGTTTCCGCGACATAGCCGTCCTCGACGACGCGGACGGCGTGCGTGCCGATGCTCAAGCCGGGCACGGTGAGCGGCGTGCGGCCGCGCCAGCTGCCGTCGATCAGGACGCCGGCGCGGTTCGGCGTCGATCGGATCGCGAGCTGACCGGTCGCCGGGGCGACGGGCGCCGGGCGCCCGCGTGTCGGCGCCGCGGCGGCACCAGCCGGCGCGGGACGCGCGGCGGCGGAGCCCGGAGACGCCGGGTCGCGGGACGCCGGGTCGCGCGGCGCCGGCTCGGACGGTGGCGGACGCGGCGTGTCCCTGCGCGCCTCGCTGGGTGGCGGCGCCGGGTCGGCCGCGGCCGGCGGAGGCGCCTGGGCGTCGAACGGCGCCGACGTGGTGCCGGTCTCGCCGCCGAGCACGCGCTGGGCGGCGCGCTCGCCGCTGCGGTGGCCGACCAGATAGCCGCCGGCCGCGCCGATGGCCAGACCGAGGCCGAGGGTCAGCGCCAGCACCACCAGGGGCGGCGTGTGGGCGCCGGCCTCGGGCGTCGGGGCCGGCCCGCCGGGGCCGTCGCCAGCATCGCCCAGTGTGCGGAACAGCAGCGAGTCGCCATCCCGCCCCGCGGTCTCGACGCGCAGCTGCGGATCGAGCGCCAGCGACGCGGTGGAGGCGGGCGCGAGCTCCGGCTCCGGTTCCAGATCCATCAGGCCCGCGCCTACCGGAATCGACGCGCTGTCGGCCACGGTGTCGTCGAACGCGTGCATCGGCGGCGCGGCCGGCGCCGTCGAGCTGCTCAACGGGCCCGCGCCAGCATCGCCGGCGAGCATGGTCGCGGCATCGGGATCCTCGACGTCGCGACGCGGCGGCTCCCAGAATGTCCCCTGCCGGGCGAACTCGGCCAGCGCCTCGGGCGTCGGCGGCTCGCCGGCCGGGCGTGATGGACGGCCCGCGGCCGGCTGCATCACGGCCGTCATGGCGATGGTCTCGGCGGCGGACGGCGGCGACTCGAGGGCCGCACAGAGCGCCTGCGCGAACGCGGTCGCCGACGAGGGCCGGTGGTCGGGGCGTTCGGCCAGCATCGCCGCCAGCGCGGTCGCGGCCCGGGGAATGTCGGAGGTCTCGGCTCGCGCCGAGAGGCCGGCCCCGAGATCGTCACCGGCGCCAAGGAGCCGGCGGCCGCTGACGATTTCATAGGCCATCACGCCCAGCGCATAGCGATCCGCCGGCGCGTCGAGGGGCTTCTGGGTCAGCGTCTCGGGCGCGGTGAAGGGGCGCCGGCGCGGCGGCCGCAAGCCGGCCACGCCGACCGCCGCGGCCACGCCGAAGCCGCTGACGATGACGCCGCCGTCTTCCGGCAGGAACACGTCGCGCGGATGCAGGCTGCCGTGGTCGAGCCCATGGGCGTGCGCGGTATCGACGGCGTCGGCGAGCGCGCGGACCAGCGCCATCGCCTCCTCGAGCGGCAGCAGACCGCCTTCCCGGAGCCGCGTATCCAGCGTCTGGCAGGACAAGTGCTCCATCGCCAGCCACGGCGTGTCGCCTTCGAGACCGGCGTCGAACAGCGGCACCAGGCCCTCGACCGACGGCGCGTGGCCGACCAGGGCCCGCAGCGCGTCGGCGATCGACGGCGCCAGCTCCGGCGAGACGTCCAGCTTGAAGGCCTTGATGGCGACGATCTGGCCGGCGACGGTGTCCTGGGCGCGGAACACGGGGCCTTGCGCGCCCATCCCGATCTGATGGAGGACGGGAAACGGCCCGAAACTCTGGCCGCCCGCGGGGTTGGCCCCGCCCGAAGAACTGGTGAGGTCGTGGTTCAGCGCATTGCCCTCGCCAGGCCGACGCCGCCTGGCCACGCGCCCAGCCGGCAGCCTGTCGGACTGATCGACCCGCGATTATAGCAAGGGCGTCGCACGGGCGCAGAGCTGGAGTGCGAGGCCCCACGGGTCGCGGAGCATCAGCAGCCGCGACCCATCCGGCAGGCGGCTGTCCGAGACCGGCGTCGCGCCTGCCTGCACCAGCGCGTCGCGGTCCGCGTCGGGCTCGCGCGAATCGAAGGCGAGATGCAGCTCGAGCGGGTCCATGGCGGCGTAAT